>CAZDQC010000032.1:0-10755 GCA_964507245.1 uncultured Rhodospirillaceae bacterium | reverse complement strand
CTCACCTTGTGAAAAACGAATTACGTCGCGCGGCTCCGCCAGGTCCTCGACCCAGGCAAACCGGTCGGAACGAAACGGGCGGTTCACTTTCGATTTTTGTCCGAACGACAGGCCGTCGTAATAATCGCTGCCCTGGCCCGCTTCAAACTCTGGTTCCAGGGCATAATGATCCCACAGTTTCCGCGTTTGATTTATTACAACCTTTTGCAGGGCAAAACCCACCGCATGCATTGACTCAATTCGGCTGCCAAAATCTGAGTCATAAACATTAATGCTAAGGAGCACTTCTCCCTTGCCAAATACCTCTTTAATGACAATGAATGGATCCTCCAGTCTGCCCGAACCGGTTGCGGCCAGTAGTCTAAAATTGCCGGAAGCTTCGGAAAAGGTAATGCCTGGCAAGGAGATTAGCCCGGCCGCCCATGCTGCCGAGCCTATCGATACTGAATAAAAGAAAAATATTACAACAAGCACCGTCGCGGGCGTCGGCAAAAGTCGCTTTGTCAGCATATCCCATTATCGTTGAATGCCGGGTCCAGGTCAAAGGGCCGTGCAGGCTATACATGGCGCCATTCGTAATTGTTTATGAATCGTAACTTTACTATTCTTTATTGATAATTATAAATTGTTTTTAATCTAAACAGTTAGCATTAATGCGCCTAGGTATTAACTCACCCAGCCGCCGGCGAACGGGATGACTTGACCGACGAAGAAATCGCTGTCATCGCTGGCTAGGAACAGGGCAAACGCGGTGTCTTCTTCCGGACGAGCTAGACGTCCCAAAGGCACCTCGCGTTTTAGGTTCGCCTGAAATTTGGGATTTTCCTGCAGGCTTTTTGGGTAGTAGACGTTGCTTTCGACCCAATTCTGGGCGATCAGGTTGACCTGAATATTATTACGAGCCAATTCTGCGCCCACTGACCGAACATAGCCAGCCTGGGCGCTACGGGCGGCAGTGTAGGCCGTTAACCTGGATAGGCCTCTAAGTGGTGTTGCACTGCCAAATACAATAACTTTGCCCCGTTCTCGTTCAATCATCTGCGGTGCCACGGCGCGCATAAGTCGGTGCAGGGGGTGAACCATGACGTCAAACATGCTGGCCCAAGTAGCATCATCAAGGTCGGCCACGGCAATGCCGTAATGATTGGGAGCTGCAAGATTTGCAATGAGAATGTCTAGATGACCAGCCTCAGCAACGACGCGGGCCGGGGCCTCTGGGTCGGTCAAATTTGTGGTATCTGCGATGACTTCAGCGCCGGCCTCGCGAAAGGTTTCGACGCTTTGTGGGCCCATGTAGTCATTTGCCTGGGTGACAAGTACCCGTTTCCCGCTTAGATCAAATGTCATAAATGCCATCCTCGAACATCAATACTGCGATTTTCCATCCGGCGATGGTAGACTAAGTGTCTGGGGTAAGCATAAGGTAATTAGAATTGCCTGATTTAAGTGAGTTATTTTCCATGAGCATGCAGACGATCTATGAGGCACCCCGTCCGGAGCCAAAACCGGATGAGCAGGTGGTGACGTCCACCTGCGGCCACAATTGTGGTGGTCGTTGCGTCGTGAATGCTCATGTCCGGGGTGGTAGGATCGCTCGGATTTCTACCGACAGCCGTCGTTGGAATGCGGATCATCCCCCGTTACCGGCTTGTGCCCGCGGCGTTGGACAGATCGAACGCATCTATCATCCGGACCGTTTGAAGTACCCCTTGCGCCGAACTGGCCCGCGGGGATCCGGTGAATTTGAAAGAATTTCGTGGGACGAAGCCTTAGACGAGATCGCACAGCAATTGTTACGCGTGCGGGAAACCTACGGTAACGCCGCCATTTTGGATGGCTCCCGTTCGGGCAGTTTGTCGACTTTGCACGGCAGGGGCCCAGCATTACGGTTTCTTAATATGTTTGGTGGTTACACCTATCTTTGGTCGAACATGTCAGCGGAGGCGGAGGTCTTTGCCGTACGTATGACCTTTGGCCCCGACCGGCCGTACAAGGCGGCGGGGCGAGAACCCACTGACTATATCAACTCAAAGCTGATCTGGATGTGGGGGTGGAGCCCTGGCGATGGCCATTTTGGCACTGGCACAATGGCCTATCTTAAGCAGGCCAGGGACGCCGGCACTCGGATTGTTTGTTTTGATCCGCGGAGGAACCGCACCTCGCGGCAACTGGCAGACGAGCATATATTTATCCGGCCATCTACTGATGCCGCAGCCCTTATCGCTATGGCTTACGAAATCGTCATAGCGGGCCTAAATGATCAGGCCTTTTGCGACAAATTTGTTTTAGGATTTGACGAGGCTGGCTTACCCGATGGTGCGCCCGCGGGAGCCTCATACAAATCTTACCTTTTAGGTGAAAGCGATCGGGTTCCGAAGACGGCGGAATGGGCGGCGGAGATTACCGGTATCCCAGCGGCAACCATCCGTCGTCTGGCTATCGAATTTGGCGAAACCAGGCCTTCTGCCTTGCAGGCTGGCTACGGGCCGGGAAGAACGGCATTTGGTGAAAATTTCCATCGCGCGGCTTATGCCTTGGCTGCGATCACAGGTAATACCGGTGTTGTGGGCGGTAACTCCGGTGTTAGCAACGGTGCCACCGGGCGGGGGTCCATGGGCAATTTTCCAGTCGGAAATAATCCGATTGATGCAAGGGTTTCAACGCCCCTGCTAGCGGATTTACTGGAGAATGGTAAGGCCGGCGGTTATCCGGCAGATATCAAGCTGATTTATTCGGTGGGAGGCGATATCTTTAACCAATGCCCTAGCGCTGCCAAAGTGGCAAAAAATCTGGACGGAGTGGAATTCATCGTAGGTCAGGATCATTTTCTCACTCCGACCACGCGCTATTCCGATATTGTCCTGCCCGCGACCACATTCTGGGAACGTAACGATGTCCATACGCCTTGGGCTGGCGCGGGACACTATGCGATCTATATGCGACAGGCTATCGATCCCATGGATGAGTGCCGCAATGACTTGGACATCTTCACTGACTTGGCGCAACGAGTCGGGATCAAGGGCTACAACGACAAGGATGAGGAAACCTGGCTGCGGGAGTTAACAGCGAGCGCGGTGGACGATTTTGACGCCTTTAGGGAAAATGGTGTAGCCCGTTTCCCCACACCGGAGAATGCGGTTGCCTACACTGAACAGATCAATGATCCGCAGAACCATAAATTCTCTACGCCATCGGGTAAGATCGAAGTCTACTGCACCACACTGGCGGACAATCCCAATCCCTATGGCTTGGGTGAAATGTCCGCCGTCCCTACTTGGGTGCCGCATTTAAATGGTGATCCGGAATACCCGCTGCAGATGTGCAGCGCCAAGTCGCGCGCCCGGACCCATTCCGTGCATGGTAATCAAGAAAAGCTGCGTAAGGTGGATCCTGATTTTGTATGGATCCACCCAGACGACGCGAATGCTCGGGGTATCCATAATGGCCAGAAGGTTAAAGTATTTTCGCCCCACGGTGCCACGATCCTCCTCGCCAAAGTCACAACGGATATAGCTCTCGGCGTCACATCCATGAACGAAGGAGCCTGGTATACACCCAATGAAGACGGAGTGGATACTGAGGGCTGTGCCAATGCTGTGACGGCGGACATCTCCGCGCCGTGTGGGGCGACCGCCTACAACACCAATTTCGTCGAGGTGCGGCCGGTCAACGTTTAGGACACATTTCCATCAGTTCATCTAAGCAGTTGCCGACGGTGCGGCCTGATGTGCACAGTTTTGCATTTGCTTTTCGATAGAGGCTTTCCCGCCCGGCTAATATTTGGCGCAAATCATCCATGGCTTGCCGGTTTCCTGCCATGGGACGATGGTCACCTTGTGCTGTGACGCGGTTCATGTGTTCCTCGGGTGCTGCTTGCAGCCAGATGGTGTGGCAGGTGGACAATAAACGTCCATATGTGCCGGCATCCGCGACAATGCCACCGCCGGTCTCGATAACGGCTAGGTCGTGGGACTCGATCATCTGGTCCAGGCATTGGCGTTCCAGGCGGCGAAAGGCGGCTTGGCCAAGGAGGTCAAAAATTTCGCCCTGGCTCATTCCGGCGGCTTTTTCAATGAACTGGTTCAACTGCACAAACGGCCGATCAAGACGTTTAGCTAGAGCACGGCCTAGGGTACTTTTGCCTGCACCGCGTAGGCCAATCAAGGCGATACGGCCCCCTTGTCCTTTGGCGGGGGCATAACGTTGGCGCAAGTGCTGATGTACATCGACTAATTCTTCCTGGTCCAGATCGGTGAGCTGTTCGAGAATTAAGGACATCTCCACTGGCCGGTCAGGCCCTTCTTGGACCAGGTCAGTCAAGGGCAAATTCATGGCAGTCGTAATTTGTCGCAACAGGATTATTGAGATATTTCCGCGTCCCGTTTCCAGTTGAGCAAGATAGCGTTCGGAAACGCCGGATTCTGCTGATAGTATCTTGCGCGTCATGCCTCGCTGGGATCTTGCAGCGCGCACACGCTCTCCCAATAGCCCCAGGTATTGGTCGTGATCACCGGTCACAATTTGAGTTCTGTCAACCCGCGCCATTGCAATTTGAGACCCAATTTATGCACTTGATTAACATGCATTATAATGCTTTTTTATTGTTTATCGAGAAAAAAATGCAGTATATGTCATTTATGCATTTTAGCATGCTTTTTGGGGGCAGACATGGCGGCGTCCATTGCCATATTGGTCGGAACTATCACGGGGACGGCGGAGATTGTTGCAGAGGACGTGGCGCCTGTTTTAGAAGAGGCGGGGTTTGAGGTTGAAACTCTGGATATGGATGGCCTGAAACCGGATGATTTGTTAACCAAAAATATCGTTTTGATTTGCACGTCAACATATGGCCAGGGGGATGTGCCGGACAATGCCATGGACCTGTATGAGGCCCTGCAGGGTGAAAAACCAAACCTGTCTAATCTATGCTATGGCGTAATCGGCCTTGGTGACAGCACCTATGCAGATACCTATAACCAGGGCGGCACTCGCTTTGATAATTTGTTCCAAGAACTAGGAGCTCAACGAATGGGGGAGGTGATGCGGCACAACGCCTCGAGCAACGAATTGCCTGAGGAAGTGGCTGTTGTTTGGGCCAAGGAATGGGTCAGCCTATTGGCGAAATAGTGGTCATAGTTGCTCGGAGGTATAATGAACAATTACAGCACATATGATTTGAGTCAGGACCCGCCTTTGGTATCGGTCCCGCGCGACTACAACCTCGCGGTCGATTTCGTGGATCGGCGCGTTGAAGACGGTTTGGGCGACAAGGTTGCCTTTATTGACGATGGGGGTTTCCATACCTATGGCGAATTGCAAGCCAATGTAAATCGCTTCGGCAATACCCTACTAGGACTTGGACTACGAGTTGAAGGGCGGGTCATGCTGTTACAGTTGGATAGCATAGATTTTCCCATCGCCTTTTTCGGTGCCATCAAGGCGGGAATGGTACCGGTGCCAGTGAATACGCTTCTAACTACGGACGATTACGCCTATATGTTGCGTGACTCCCGCGCTGGGATCCTGGTGGTGAGCGCGGCTTTGTTGCCCGTTGTGACGCCGATACTTGGCCAACTCCCGCACTTAGATCACGTAATTGTCACCGGTGATGGCAATGTCGGTCCTCACCGGAGCATGAATTCAGTGTTGAAGGAGGCAAGTACCGAATTAGTTGCTGCTGATACCTCCGCTGACGACGTGGCTTTTTGGCTATATTCTTCGGGCTCTACGGGCCGGCCCAAAGGTGCTCCGCACTTACAAAGTGATATGATCAACACGGCTGTGCTTTACGGCATGGGGGTTCTTGGTATTCGGGCCGATGACGTGGTCTATTCGGCCGCCAAGCTGTTCTTCGCCTATGGCCTTGGGAACGCGTTGACTTTTCCCATGGCAGTGGGAGCAACGGCAGTATTGATGGCCGGGCGGCCGACGCCCGAGGACGTAATGGCACGGATCCACGACAACGAGGCGACAATATTCTTTGGCGTCCCGACCCTATATGCCGGCATCCTGGCGAACGATGACATTGATAGAGCTGCTTCCTCTCCAAAGTTACGCCATTGTGTCTCTGCCGGCGAGGCTTTGCCTAATGATGTGGCCAAGCGTTGGGCACAGCACTTCTGTGTCGATATCCTTGATGGCATCGGCTCAACTGAAATGCTGCATATCTTTCTTTCCAACCGGCCGGGTCAAGTTAAATATGGCAGCACTGGGCTGCCCGTACCCGGCTATCAGTGCCGCCTGACGGATGACGCTGGTGCCGACGTGCCCCAGGGGGAAATTGGCGATCTACTAGTAAGTGGGCCGTCATCTTCACCGTATTATTGGAATAACCGCGAAAAGAGCATTGCTACATTCGAGGGCGCCTGGACCCGCACCGGCGACAAATATATGTGCGACAAAGAAGGATATTTTGTCTACGCCGGTCGTTCGGACGATATGTTGAAAGTTGGCGGCATTTGGGTTTCACCCTTTGAAGTGGAAAGTGCACTCATGGCACACGATAGCGTCCTTGAAGCGGCAGTGGTGGGACAGGCAGACAAAGATGAACTGATCAAGCCCAAGGCTTTCGTGGTTCTGAAGACGGGTGGCGGCACCGAAGCGGATGCCAAGATATTACAGACATTTGTCAAGGACCGGCTCGCGCCATACAAATATCCCCGTTGGGTATCATTCATGGACGAACTGCCAAAAACCGCAACAGGGAAAATTCAACGCTTTAAGCTGCGCCAGTGATGGCTGAAACCTACGATCAAATTCACGCAGCCGGCCAACGTCTGGAATGTCAATGGTTGGGCCCAAGGCCTTCCGGTGATCCGGATGGGCCACCGACCTTGGTGTTTCTGCATGAAGGGCTAGGATGTGTTGCCCTCTGGCGGGATTTTCCAGAGAAGCTGGTCGAGGCTACGGGCTTAGGAGGATTTGTGTATAGCCGTCAGGGCTATGGTGGGTCAGAACCGTGCCAGTTACCCCGGCCGATCACCTACATGCATGACGAGGGCCTGATTATTCTGCCAGATCTGTTAGAAACTGCGGGAATTAGACGTACCATATTGGTGGGTCATTCCGACGGGGCCTCAATATCCCTAATTTATGCAGGCAGCACATTGGCGCGCGGCCTGTCTGGCATGATTTTGGAAGCACCCCATGTGTTCATGGAGGAGACTAATGCCCTTTCCATCCGGGCTATGTGCGAGACCTACGAGACTACCGACCTTCGTGCCCGCATGATGAAGTACCATGGTGACAACGTCGATTGTGCCTTTCAGGGCTGGTCTGAGCCATGGCTGGGAGAGGATTTTAGTACTTGGAATTTAGAGGAGTTTTTGCCGAATATCTGTGCGGATAAACCGGTACCAACCCTGGTGATACAGGGTGCGGATGATGAATACGGCACTATCGCCCAATGCCGGGCTATTGAGCGCGGCATTGGGTCTCAAGTATCAACTTTGTTTTTACCCGAATGTGGTCATGCACCCCATCTGGAGCAACGGGAACAGACCCTGAAGGCGATGTTGCAACATATTCAGAAGATTGTGGCATATTGAGCCGTGTCGCACGGCGTGCGAAGCCCGCAACCCGAACTACAACAAATTCAGGGTGCTGATTGGCGATTGTCTATACGGTAAATCGTTACGGTAGCCAAACCGTTTTAAGGGGTTCGGTGCGCTTATATTCGAAGGGCCGCGCTCTAGGCAGCCTTTCTGCGGGGAATAAACGGCTGGCGCGGCTCGATATCTAGATCACGGATCGATTTCGCCTTGTGCTCGGCGCAATAGGAACTTCCCTGGCTGCGCTTTTCACCGCAGTATTCATGTGTCGGGTGGTTGCCATGGGGCCACATTGGCCAATGACACCCCCGGCGCGGCTTGATATTAAGCATAATCCGCTCTCGCCATAAATTAGGTTAGGATATTTAACTGTGGAACACGTGGGTTATATGTTGCGCCGCACAATTATGTCAAGTCCTCATTATCATTAAAGAATCAAGACCTGGGGCCTTTCTCGAGTCGGTGAACTGGTCAAACTAACTTATCCCACTCTAGGTGTGGACACTTTGCCTGACCAACAATATAGAATAGTCTGCCGTTCATGGCAAAACCAAGTAAGAGTCAAATCCGTTATCTGAGCCGGGGCATCGATCAACCCGGCGGAAAACTGCCTCTATTCGATAACGACGGACAGGAGATTGACGTGCGCACGATCCATGCCTGCGTTAAGGCCGGTTGGGCCGAGCCTTGGTTTGCCAACCCATTGAAGCCGGACTGGCTGGTTTGCCGTTTGACAGACCTGGGACGTGAGATTACACAAAAAAATTTACAGGAGCCATCTACAGGGCGCGGCAAAGCAAAATCTCTAGGCGCCAATTGAGGAAGTGTTTCACAGCAATCATTTTACTGTTCCTGCCGTTGACCCAGCATTTGGGGCCAATGGAAGCCTTTGCCACCTAGCGGCAAGACACTGCGCCTAATGCACAATAGACGCAGCAAAAATTTTGGCACACCCCTTTAGACCGAAAAACACTAAAAACAGAAGAGTTGTTTCATGCCATACAAGACATTTGGCTTCACTGAAGAACAGATCCTCATAAGGGATAGCATTTTGGGCCTATTGGGTAGGGTCATACCTGAGGAAAAAATGTTAGACCTCGATAAGGAGTCGGAGTTTCCCGAAGAGGCATTTCAAGCCATGGCGAAGGCTGGCTGGCTGGGCCTGCCCGTTGCCGAGGAATTTGGTGGCACAGGTGCCTCCAATATGGACATGGCGGTTTTCATAGAGGCTTTGGGTTATCACCATTATGGTGTCCGTTCCGCCTTTATGACCACCTCAATTTATGGCGCATCACATCTGCAATATCACGCTTCGGATGGGCAGCGGCAGGCCATGTTACCGGAATTAATTAAGGGTAATCTAAAAATGTGCATCGCCTATTCGGAGCCTGATAGTGGTTCGGATATGGCGGGAATTCGTAGCCGGGCCGTGCGGCAGGGAGACGAATATGTCATCAACGGGCAGAAAATCTATATTACTAATGCACATGTTTGCGATTGGATGGTTGTCTCGGCCAAGACCGATCCCGAGGCCGGGCACGAGGGTTTGAGTTTGTTCCTCGTATACAGTAAGACGCCCGGCCTGACGATCCGGCCAATGGATCCTTTAGGCTCCCGTACCTCGTTACCTAACGAGGTGTTTTTCGAAGATGTTCGAATACCTGTTGCGAACCGACTGGGAAAGGAAGGCGGGGCCTGGCCGATGCTAATGCGTGGCTTGAATCAAGAACGGCTTTTATTGGCGGCGACGTCTGCAGGACATAGTATGCGAATTTTGGAACTGGTTAAGAACTTTGCCATCAACCGCAAGGCCTTTGGCAAGACCATTACCGCCTACCAGGCGGTAAGTCACAAATTGGCTGATATGCATATGCTGACAGAAGCTTCCCGGCTAGTGACATTTCATGCCGCGACGATGCTGGATGCAGGGGAGGATGCGGTCTTAGAAACCACCACGGCCAAAGTAGTGGCCACTGAAAATAACTTCAAAGTGGCTGATTTGGGCATGCAGTTAATGGGTGGCGCGGGTTACATGGCCGGAGAAATGCAGCGGCTGTTTCGCGAGGCGCGCCTCGGCCCAATTGGTGGTGGGACGTCGGAAATTCTGCGTAATGTTATTGGCAAGCGCATGGGTTTACATTGATTTTCAGCAGTTGGGCCTATTATCCATCCGCGCTTGTTTTATGGCTCCGGCAAAAATTCGTTTAATCGAAAGTAGGGTTCGAATGGGCTCAAGGGACGATGCCCATGAAATACCGCGGACGATTAAACTGGTCGTTGATTGGGTCGATGCCTTGGCTGATTAGTGATGAATTAGTTCAGCATGACCTGCGCAGTTCGTTTGAGGATTTACTGGTTTCTCTGTCCCTCGCTTAAAGCGCGGTGGTTGGCTAACCCTGAAGCACCTTTAACATGGTACTACCCAACTCCGCCGGGGAATCGGCCACTTCGATACCGGCGCTACGCATAGCCTCCATTTTGTCACCCGCGGTGCCTTTGCCGCCTGAAATGATGGCACCCGCATGGCCCATGCGGCGACCTGGAGGTGCCGTAACCCCTGCAATGAAGCCGATCATTGGTTTTTTTGTTTTAGAATGCTTGATGAACTCAGCAGCCTCTTCCTCGGCCGTGCCGCCAATCTCGCCGATCATCACGATCCCTTCAGTTTCGTCATCGCTCAGGAACATATCCAGGCAATCTACAAAATTGGTACCATTGATGGGGTCACCGCCAATTCCGATGCATGTGCTTTGTCCCAGGCCAACTGCTGTGGTCTGTGCCACAGCCTCGTAAGTCAAGGTGCCAGAACGCGAAACGACGCCTATCGCGCCGCGCATATGTATGTGGCCGGGCATGATGCCGATCTTGCATTCATTTGGTGTGATGACGCCAGGACAATTAGGTCCGATCAGTCGGGTTTTGCCCGAGGCCTGTAAGGACCTTTTCACTGCCACCATGTCCAGCACAGGTATGCCTTCTGTGATACAAATGGCTAGTTCAATCCCACAATCGACGGCTTCCAGAATGGCATCCGCCGCGAACGGCGGCGGAACATAGATGACGGAAGCGTCGGCGCCGGTCCGTTCTACTGCATCCACGACGGTATCGAAAACAGGTAGGCCCAAATGAGTATCGCCGCCTTTTCCTGGCGAAATACCACCCACCATCTGGGTACCGTAGGCGATAGCCTGTTCCGAATGAAATG
>CAZDQC010000031.1:28146-29514 GCA_964507245.1 uncultured Rhodospirillaceae bacterium | reverse complement strand
ATCTCATCCATCATGCGTTCGGCAAAAACCATGCCTTGGGGTCCGCCGAAGCCTCGAAAAGCTGTGTTGGATACCGTATTGGTTCGGACCCGTCGAGATAGGGCACGGACGCTGGGATAGAAATAGGCGTTGTCCGTATGGAACAAGGTGCGATCACAGACCCCCAGTGACAGATCCGCTGAATGGCCGCAACGGGTGTTGAAGGCCACATCCACGGCCTGCAACCGGCCCTTGGCGTCATAACCGTAGCTGTAGTTGGCCAAGATATCATGGCGTTTGCCGGTCATGATCATGTCGTCATCGCGGTCCAGGCGAATTTTCACGCCCCGACCTGTGGCATGGGCCCCCAGGGCAGCCAAACAGGCCCATTGAGAAGCCTGACTTTCCTTGCCGCCAAATCCACCACCCATACGCCGACATTCCGTAACTACCTGAGCCTCGGGCACCGTCAGCATACGGGCTACCAGATGCTGCACTTCAGTTGGATGCTGAGTAGAGGAAAAGATATGCATGCCACCGCCCTCACCGGGCACGGCCATGGCGATTTGTCCTTCCAGATAGAAATGTTCCTGTCCACCGACCCGGACGCTACCAGAAGCCTGACGTTCTGATGCCGCGATGACCTTATCCGGATCGCCTCGCAAGAAGTGATAATTGGGAAGAACCGTCTCGCCGCTATTCAGACCGTCATCCACGGAAATAAATGGCGTCTCCTGGGCAATCTCGATCCTGCTTCGGCGGGCGGCATGGCGGGCTTGATCACGGGTATGCGCCACGACAGCGAACACCAGCTGTCCATGAAACTCAATCCGATCGTTCGCGAGAATGGGGTCGCCACCGAAGGAAGGACTGCATTCATTGGCTCCTGGAATGTCCGCCGCCGTCAGGACGGCGACCACACCGGGAGCTGACCGCACATCATTCAAATCCAGTGCGACAATGGGTCCGCTAGTGCCCTGAACCGCATAGCCCGGTGCCATATGCAGTAGACCCGACGGCTCCGGTAGATCGTCAATGTAATTGGCCTTGCCTTGGATTTGCCAAGCAGCGCTGTCATGCGGCAGTGCGTTGCCCACGGCTTTGTCCGGATCTGAGGCTGGGATTAAGGTCCGTCGCGGTTGGCTAAGCGGCATCGGGGACCTCCCCCGGGCGGAGGCCGAATACGCGTATCTCTGCACTAGAGGTTCCGCCGATTTCATGGAGCGCCTTTAACAACAGGGATTGCGCCGTCTGTAAACGATACACAGCGGTCGCGCGCATATCGTCGATGGGCTGAAAATCGAGAGCTAAGGCGTTGGTGGCACCAGACCAGTCATCCTCGTCGGCCAGCGGCAATCCTACTAGCGCCGCTTCCGCCGCCAGGGCCCG
>CAZDQC010000031.1:22631-28046 GCA_964507245.1 uncultured Rhodospirillaceae bacterium | reverse complement strand
CGCAAAACCACACCTAAATCAGAATCGATCGCGGTCAATGCCGTCTCCACCTGTGCGAAAGTGGCACCCGCGCCAATTTGGTAGAATTTCTCTCTACGCTGGATATCCGCCAAGCTCTCTACACGCCCAAGATGGATAATTTTTGGCAGAATGCGAAGTTGCTTGGTGATCCATAGTCCCACATCGGTGGCACCAGCGACGATGACCGCATCGATATTCCGGGCATACAGATCCGCGAAAGCATCGACCGTAGCAGGCGCCGCGAAAAAGGCTGTCTCATCGCCGATCATTACATCATCGTCATCGTCCAAAGCCTTCAGTTGGGCCGTGGTTTTGGTCCGGCGAACGACGAACTGGTCATCCGCATTCCCGGCACAGACAGCTCGGCCCGCATCGACAATCGGGCGATAACCAGTACATCGGCAAAGGTTTCCGGCTAGGTAATTATTCACTGCCTGACGATCCGCGACCTCTTTACTATGGTACAAGGCGAACAGGCTCATCACTATGCCCGGCGTGCAAAAGCCGCATTGGCTGCCGTGGTAATCTAGCATGGTCTGCTGTACTGGGTGCAAACCGTCCTCAGCCAGATCCTCGACTACCACCAGCTCCTTGCCGTCAATCATGCCTAACAATTGAATGCAAGCATTGATGGGTTCATAAATCAGAGTGCCGTCACGTAAGCTGCCCAGAACCACGGTGCAGGCGCCACAATCCCCCTCCCCGCAGCCTTCCTTGGTGCCGCGTAAACTTTTCCGCAGCCGCAGATAATCCAACAAAGTTTCGTTGGGACCAACGTCCGACAGTTCAACGATCTCGCCACGGTGCAAGAATCTGATTACATCGCGCGCCATGGCCTAACTGCCCCGGTAGGTGGAGTAACCATAGGCGGAAAGTAGCAAGGGAATATGATAATCGCTGTCCGGCTCAGCAACGCCGAAACGGATGGGAATGATATCCAAAAATAATGGATCGGGTAGGGTCAGACCCTGGCGGCTTAAATATTCACCGGCCTTGAACCTCAATTCATAGATGCCTGTAATCAGAACGCCACCCTTCAAAAGGGGTTCATCAACGCGACCGTCTTCATTGGTTTGCACGGTCTTTAAGTGTACGGGCGTGTCGCCCTCAAGAGACCAGAGTTCAATTTCTAATCCTTGTGCTGGCTTCCCCGTTGTGAGATCGAGCACATGCGTCGTCAATCGACCCATTAATTTGCTCCCACCCCTATTACTTCGGTTATGTCGCCAAATCGCAGGCGGATTTTTATAGTCGCTACAACTATCGGCCATTTCCATAGATCTAAAAAGAACAATTTTTAGGTATTAGAAACCTAATTATGGCATCATATATGTTTCACGTGGGCAACGCCTCCTGTAGACAAGGAGTGGCGTATTCAATAAACGCCCCGGTAGCTGGCGACATTTCACGCCCTGACCGTCGTACTAGCTGAAATTCATTGCTAACCAACGCCTTGTCATTCACTGGTATGAAGATCAGGGTACCATCAGCCAAATCCCGTTCGATCCCGACCACGGTCTGAAAGGCGACGCAGTTACCGTTGCGGGCCAAAGCGGACATCACGCGTAGGGAATTCGCCTCCATAGCGGCGGGCCTGCGAATGCCTCCGGCCCGAAGAGCCTCGTCTAGCAACGGACGAATACTCAGGCTGCGCGCCGGGTACGCAACGGAATGTTCAAAGCACTCGGCCAATGACACCTGGTTTCGTTCGGCCAAGGGGTGATGGCAATGCACTACCGCGCCAATCCGTAAAGATGCACGATAAATTACCTCCAATCCGCGACTTTGCGCGGCCTTGAAAGTGAACCCGACGTCCGACTGTCGCTCCAGAACCATGTCTGCTACGCCTTCGCTACCGGTCACCGTCATAGTGATATGGATGTCGGGATAGCATTCGCGAAAACCGGCGACGATCCCCGGGAGAAGGGCTGTTGAAATACTTTCCACTACGGAAATTCGTACTCGGCCCGAACGGATACCGCGCAGGGCATCAATGGCGCTCAACACCTCACCATGGCCGAAGGCTGTTTCTTGCACATGCCGGAGCAACAAATGTCCGGTTTCCGTCAGAATAAGACGACGGCCCGTGCGCTCGAATAGGCGCATGCCGATAGCATCCTCCAGCAGCAAAATTTGTCTGTTGACCGCCGACGATGCAATGTTCAGGTCACGGCTAGCCGCCCGCATGGACCCAGCCTCGGCCACTGCCAGGAAATATCGGTAGGCCGTGGCGAGGACGTCATCTCTATTCCGGGTCATGGGCTGATCAGACCAACAGATCAGCGATGCTCAGGGCGATAACCTTGGAAGCGTCCTGCAACAGGTTTACGGGAAGCCGTTCATCCGCCCGGTGGGCATTGGCATCCTCAATAGATCGGGGCCCGGCACCGTACAGAATGGTAGGTATGCCACGGGCCGCATAATGACGAGCATCCGTATACAACGGCACTCCAGCCTGTGGAATATCCTGACCCAAGACTGCGCTAGCATGTTTTTGCACAATGGACGCCAGCCGTTGCACATCGCCAACCGGCTTCAGCGGTTCGGCCAACATGATACGTTCTACATCCACTGAAATTCCTTCCAAATCTAGGACGGCTTGATTGATTAGCGCCCGCAGGACGCATTCCACATCTGCGGCGTCCTCTTCTGGTATTACGCGACGGTCCAGTCGAATGCTGACTTTATCAGGCACCACGTTGGTATTGATGCCGCCATTGATCAGGCCAATGTTCAATTGTGGCGATCCAATGCCTTGAATTTCCGATTCTCGTTCCAACAGCAAGCTCTTGTGATCATAAAGGATAGTCATCACCGAATTGGCGGCTTGTAGGGCATCATGGCCTGTATCGGGCTTAGCCGCGTGGGCAGACTTTCCCTTTACATGGATAGCCAAATGCAAACAGCCGTTATGACAAGTGATGACCCCGTAAGAAAACCCTGCCGAAATAGCATAATTGGGCTTTGAAATTCCTTCGTCGATCAACCATTTGGGACCAATAGCGCCGCCCGCCTCTTCGTCATAGGTCAAATGCAGTTCCACCGTTCCCTTCAAATTAGCGCCGGTTTCAATCAATGCTTTCAGGGCGTATGCATAGGTTGTGAAGTCTGACTTGGAAACAGCCGCACCCCGGCCATACATCCAACCATCAAAAATTTCTGCCCCATAGGGATCCCGGACCCACCCATCGCCTGGCGCCACCACGTCGCCATGTGCATTCAAAGCGATGATCGGCCCTTCTCCAAACTTGTGGCGTATAACTAGATTAGTGACCGAAATCATGCCGTTGTCCTGGCATAAGCCCGCGCCCACTGGATGGCGTTCCACATCAAATCCCATCGCTGATAGTAATTCCGCAGCATGATCGCCATGCGGCGCACAATCGCCAGGGGGATTGTCAGACGGAACCTTGACCAATTCCGCCAACAAGGCTATCTGGGCCTCCCTGTGGCTGGCCAGCCATATCCCGATCTGGTCTGCATCAATCAAGGCTCAATACCCTTCCATTTCGTCCAAAACCTTCATCATGATATTAATGCCTATGGCGATATCTTCTTGGCTGGTCCGTTCAGCGGGATTGTGGGAAATGCC
This sequence comes from uncultured Rhodospirillaceae bacterium, assembly GCA_964507245.1. Classification (GTDB taxonomy): domain Bacteria; phylum Pseudomonadota; class Alphaproteobacteria. Next base: position 24,433 of record CAZDQC010000031.1, on the reverse strand, counting down.
ACCTTCGCTACGCAGGAAAATCATACCTACGTCGCAAAGTTCAGCCATTGCTGCCGCGTCATGACCAGCGCCACTCGGCATTCGGCCTGGTTTAAACCCCACTGCCGCGATGGCCCGTTCGATAATTTCAATCATTCTTTCTGAACAGGGCGCACTGATAGCTTCGTGGATGGCAGAGAATTGGGCAATACAATTCCGTTTCTCCGCCGCCTCCCGAACAGCCTGGCTCACCTCTGCCACTACATTTCGTCGATCCACATCATCCTTGCCCCGAATATCGACGGTGAATGTTACGTCCCCAGGAATGACGTTTATGGCGCCTGGTGTGACACGCAGTATGCCTACAGTACCGACGACATCGTCATTTTCGTCACATTCTCGCTCCACTGCCAAAACACCCTCGGCAGCAACAGCCAGCGCGTCTCGCCGCAGACTCATGGGTACGGTGCCCGCATGTCCGGCTTCGCCCGTAATAGTAACTGACAGCCGGGTTTGCCCATTAATAGCCGTCACCACTCCAGCAGGCCGTCCCAGTACCTCCAGGACCGGTCCTTGCTCGATATGCAATTCCAAAAACGCCAGAATATCGTCCGGGCGCCGCGCCGCCTGGCAAATGCGATCCGCATCGAGGCCGAAATCAGCTAAAGCTTGGCGCAAACTGATGCCGGCAGCGTCAGTCTGTTCGAACGTTGATGGATCTAATTGCCCAGTCACAGCTCGACTGCCCAAATAGGTTGTGCCAAACCGCGCACCCTCCTCATCAGCAAAACCGATCACTTCAATTGGGTAAGACAGGCGTCGACCAGTTTGAAACAGGGACTGGACACAGGCAACGCCGCACAATACACCCAGCATGCCGTCGAACTTCCCCGCATTCACCACCGTATCAAGATGTGAGCCGATAATCAGAGCAGGAGCATTGCCCTGGGCGCCATCATAACGGCCTATGACATTCCCAGCTGCATCCTGCCAAGTGTCCATGCCAGCCCCAGACATCCAATGGCCGACCAGTTCATTCGCCCTTCGGTGTTCCGCGGTGAGATATCGACGAGTCAAGATACCAGGCGTCTCCGAAATGGCGGATAGTTCGTCAATACGAAGCTTTACCTGACGGGCTAAGACTTCTGCCGAATTCATAGAGTTCCTCGTGAGTTCGTTCAATCCCGGCCAAACGGACCTGCCCCTCGGCACTCCATTTCCGTATTAGCCAATCCGGCTAACGGCCAACGAATTGTCGCCGCCACGGTCCCGGCAATAGGGATCAATTATGCCAAATTTATTGCCGGAAAAAAGCGAACGCACAACAACAATATGTTGACGGAAGGCAAGACATGGCTGGGCTAAATTTTCTGCAACCTTAAAAGCTTGGAAAATCACTAAATTCGATGGGTTCATTCCCAACGAGACGCATGTACCAACCCACAACTGAGAACAATAAACCTCGCCGCCAATCACTCCGCCGCTATGCCGTTCCGGTGATAGGCCGTACCGGCGCTTTCAGGCTGGTCGGATCTGAATATTAGATCATCAACGGTCTCGCCGGCATCGTAACGGGCAACGAGTTCTTCGGGATCGAAGGGTTCGCCGATGGGGTTTTTTTCAAAGGCGTCGCTACGCATGAAGTCGTTGGCATCATCCGCAGTCATCAAATCCGTCTGAAACTCCAGCTGATTGCCATCTGGATCGCGGTAATACATAGACAGTGTGAGCCCATGCCGGATCGGACGATATGGCTTGTAACCATATGACTTCAGGCGCTTATAGGTATCGACCAACTCTCCCACACCATTCCAAGTATAGGC
>CAZDQC010000031.1:18586-22531 GCA_964507245.1 uncultured Rhodospirillaceae bacterium | reverse complement strand
GCGGCTGTGGATTTTCAAAAGAACATTGCCAGCCGCAACGAGGCAATCTCCGCCGAGAATAAAATGCAGTTCCGTGTCGGCCTGAATTTAGGTGATGTGATCGTAGAGGGTGACAACCTTTATGGGGATGGAGTGAACATAGCAGCAAGGCTTGAGGCTTCGGCGGAACCCGGTGGTATTACCCTTTCTAGTAAGTTTCATGACGAAATTTATCGCAAGCTGGACTTGAGTTTTGTTAGCACAGGTTCCCAGGAAATGAAGAATATTTCCGAACCGGTTGCCACGTACAAGATTGAGTTTTTCAATCTTCATAAAGGCAAATCTCCCGTTAAGGACGGCGATGAACTGACCTCGAAACCGAGTGAAGAACGGTTCAAAGTACCTGAGGCATCGAAGCCACCAGCCATTGCAGCGTTGCCATTTGCCAACATGAGTGGTGATACAGAGCAGGAGTACTTCGCCGATGGCATAACTGAAGACATCATCACTAATCTCTCACTCTGGCGCACATTTCCGGTTATCTCCCGCAACTCCAGCTTCGCCTACCGTGACAAGTCTTCTAATCTCAAGCAAGTAGCGGACGAACTCGGAGCGCGCTACATCCTGGAAGGAAGTGTGCGCAAGAGCGGCAACCGCGTGCGCATAACTGCGCAACTTATTGATGCAGGGGAAGACCACCACCTCTGGTCCGAAAAATGGGATCGTACACTTGAGGATATCTTCGATGTGCAGGACGAAGTATCGGAGGCAATTGCGCGACGGGTGGCTCCCTCGATTACGGGCCACGAGCAAATTAAACTTACCCGCAAACGTCCTGAAAATTTCAGTGGATGGGAAGAATACCTACAGGGCTTGAATTCTTTTCACGGACGACAACGAACCGATCATGAAGATCCGAAACTCACCGAAGCGCGCGAACATTTTGAGCGGGCAATCAACCTAGACCCGACCCTTTCGGACGCCCATTCCTATATCGCGTTTTGCTGTTTTTTTGAACTTGTTCATCAAATCACGAAAGATTCTAAAAATACGCGCCAGGCGATGCTGAATTCCGCACAACACGCCCTCGCTTTGAACCCTGAGGATCCCGTAGCATTGGGTGCAATTGCATCTTATCATATGTTTTCTGGGGATTATGCGACGTCAAGAGATTATGCCAAGCAAGCGATAAAATTTAATCCTAGTTTCGCTATTAATTATTATCGTCTTTCATTAGCTCTCGTACATTATGGGGAGTTCCAAGGGGCAGTAGAAGCCTCACTTAAAACTTTTGAACTCAGCCCGGTTGATCCTGAACTAGGCGACTTTTATACAGGCCTTTGCTTAGCCTATTTGGGTCAAGAAAAATATGAGGAGTCTTTGGAAGCTGCAGACAAGATGATACAGCACTATCCCGATAGGGGTTCCATTTTGGGCGTACGAGCTTCAATTTTAGGGCATTTGAACCAAGAACTTGAAGGTACAATCGCATTGAATCGTTATCTTTCCTTACGACCCAATCTCAAGACGCGTGATAATTATCGCAATAGCTTTCTCCCAAACTCTGTCCTTTCTGAAACCATCATCGAAGGACTTATCAAAGCGGGCTGGAAGCCTGAAGAATGAAATCGCAAAGCAAGATTTTGAATATCGGGCAGGCAAGTTCGAGAACGATTTGGACCTCAGGCCGTTATTTCTTCTATGTATAATGGAAAAAAGAGGCCCGTTAATCAAATATTGAAATTTGTGAAAATCCAGAAGTAACAATTTAATATACGAAGTAAAAACAACATAGGGTATGAATTACATGGCTAATATTATTTCAATTCACCCGGCAGTGGATGGAGGAGTAAAGCCAGGCGTAACGGATTTTGCGGGTGGAACACTTGTTTGCAAATGTCCCCAAAACCAGGTTGAAGTTAGTATTGAAGGGGATTGTATGCACAACCATGCCTGCGGCTGCACGAAGTGCTGGAAACCTGCAGAGGCTGTCTTCTCAATAGTCGCGTGTGTGTTAAGCGATAACCTAACAGTAGCAGCAAACGAAAATAAACTTGAAATTGTGGATGCCTCCGCTGCTCTTCATCGTTACGCCTGCAAAGGTTGCGGCGTTCATATGTATTGCCGAATTGAAAATAAGAACCACCCATTCTTTGGATTTGATTTTATCCATACGGAACTATCTAAAGATGAAGGCTGGGCTGCGCCTGAATGGGCTGCATATGTTTCTTCAGTCATTGAAATGGGGGTCAATCCTGACGAGATGGACGGCATCAGATCAAGATTAAAGGAATTAGGCATGGAGCCTTACGATTGCCTATCACCGTCCCTGATGGATGCAATAGCAACTCACGTCGCGAAGGCTACCGGTGTCTTGAGTGACTAACCAGACTTGTAAAGGTAAATGCGCGCGCAAATATCTAGCTTTTGGTAGCCACGTATTTTTTCAACCATAATTGACTGCTTACTTTTTGCATAATCTGGCAGAATTCAGTAGCTAGAATGAATTCTTGATCAGCAAGGGCATCTACAAATTTGGTGTTTGAAGTCCAAGTACAAGCTATCCCTAATGAAACAAGATAGATACCGTATGGCTTACCAGTAGGGCTCGCGCAATAGCCGTTTCATTACTTTGCCCAGGGCATTGCGGGGAAATTCATCGCGAAATTCCACCCTTGCCAGCCGCTGATGCTTGGCCATCCGCTTGTTGCTCCAGACGCGGATCGCTTCCGGATCTGGTGCTGTGCTAGTTTTTGGGATCACCAGGGCGAGTGGCGTCTCACCCCACTTGTCGTCCGGAATGCCAATCACGGCAACATCCTCGACATCGTCATGGTCGCCGACCACGCCTTCAATATCAGCTGGAAAAACATTAAAGCCACCCGAAATTATCATGTCCTTCTTCCGGTCAAGAATATACAGAAAGCCGTCTTCGTCCATGCGACCGATATCTCCGGAACGTAGAAAGGCACGGCCGCGTTCGTCGCGACAGATGATCTTTTCTGTCTCCGCACCTCGCTTGTGGTAGCCCCTCATCTGCCCACCACCATATCCAACGATTTCGCCGATCTCACCGCGCGGCAACTCATTGCCATTTTCATCGACAATTCGCCCCTCAAAGCCGAGCACTGGAGTTCCGACTGAACCGAATTTTTCCTTGTGTTGATGCGGTCGGATCATGGTCGCGAAACCCTCGGAAAAGCCGTACATCTCAAACAAGCCTGAACCCAACTTCTGCAATACCGCCGCCTTGGTATCCCCGCGAAGCGGTGAGCCAGCGGACAGAATGACCTGAAGCGAACTGAGATCGAAGCTATCAAGATCAGGCTCGGCCAACACGGCGATAAATTGTGGTGGCACCATAAAGGTATGGCTGATGCGCTCCTGGGCGACGGTTTCAAGAAATGCATGTGGGCTGAAGCTGGGCATTACCACCAGTGTCGAGCCGGTGAAAAGCGCTGGCAAAATCATAAGGAAAGTGCCATTGGAATAAACTGGTGTAGTCGCCAGGGCCCGGCTATCGGACCTGAAAGCCAATTCAATGGAATTTGAATAGGACCAGTGCTGTCGCGGCCGATGCGTCTGCATAATGCCCTTGGGGAGCCCCGTCGTCCCGGATGAATAGATGATGTTGAACTCATCATCCATATTATATCGCACACGCGGTGAGGTCTGGTCTGATGCTTCGATTAGGGGCTCGAACCGCCTCCAGCCCGCCGCCTCTCCACCATGCAGAAGTAAACCGCCTTTGCGCAGTTTGCTCAGTTTCTGCCGATGTGGCTCAATAACTGATTGATATTCGCTGGACGCGATCAACATCACCGCATCAGCGTCGTCGATCAGAACCGCCAATTGTGATCCCGTCAATAGGCCACTCAGAGGTACCACGCAGGCTCCCGCCTTGACTACACCGAGTATGATTTCCAAAGCCGCCGTCGAATTGGACATCAGCACCACCACCCTGTC
>CAZDQC010000031.1:0-18486 GCA_964507245.1 uncultured Rhodospirillaceae bacterium | reverse complement strand
CTCCGGCGCAACCGTCGCAGCGCCACAACTCACCGGCCAAGTTACAGCCCAAATAGTGCGAAGTAACCATTAGTCATTTGGACCAAGGGCTACATTTTGGTTCCTGGTACGTCGCGGTAATACGGCGCTGTCACTATCCAGAAGGGCTTATATTATGGTTCACGCGGAACAAGTTGTCAGGATCATATTTCTGTTTGATTGATGCCAACCTGTCAAAATTTCCGCCATATGTGGCACGAACTCGCCCTTCGCCTTCGTCACCCATTAAGAAGTTAATGTATGCACCGCCAGTAGAATATGGGTGTAACTCTTCCCAATAATCCCTCGCCCAAGATGTAATCTCCCCTACTTTCTCGGGATCGTCGTCAACTCCAACTATTACACTAGACCATCGTGCTTTCCGTTCATTCCAAGCCGTTTCATCTTCGGAAATTCTGTGAGCGGCACCATCAATTGGGTACAAATGCATAGCCGATCGCCATGTAGGAATTGTTTCCGCAAACTTGACATGGAGCGCAATTGCTTCGTCAGTAAGCTCATCTATATAATCGCCTTTCCAGTACCACTGAAGGCCAGGCGGATAAAGTGCATCAAAAGCTGTTTGCAAGACAGGAAATGGCATCGGGTGGGTTCCGTCCAATATCGGTGGGCCAAAATCTCTAATTGGCTTGAAAACCTCATCAACGTCAGCTTCCGAACCCGTGTAGCACCAAACGACGCCGCATACATTTTTTAGATGTAAATCCTCCGGAAATGGCGGACCGGGTGGCACTATCATAGTTGCGAAAAAACCATAAAGATCTTCCGACGAATTCTTTAAAAATTCCGAAAACCATTTCATTACTTCGGGCGCCTGTTCCAAGGGCCACAGGGTAGGTCCCCCGAATACGGTGTGCACGGGATGCAACTTAAACTTAAATGAAGTCACAATTCCAAAATTTCCGCCACCACCTCGAATTGCCCAATATAGATCCGAATTTTCATCATTACTGGCGGTAACGACACTGCCATCCGCCAACACCATGTCTGCTTCGAGTAGATTGTCGACCGTTAAACCGAATTTCCGCGTGAGGTAACCGCTACCACCACCAAGGGTCAAACCGCCGACACCAGTAGTGGAAATAATTCCACTTGGAACTGCCATGCCAAAGGCATGGGTTGCATGATCCACATCGCCCCACGTACAACCACCTCCAACGCGAACGCTCTGATTATTCTGATCGATTCTAGTGTAATTAATATTGGAAAGATCAATTACTAAGCCGTCATCACAAAGACCTAATCCTGGGCCGCTGTGACCGCCTCCTCGTACTGCAATCTCTAGGTTATTTGTTCTTCCAAAATTAACAGCTTCAATAACATCTGATACATCTGAACACATCACAAATAGTGCAGGTTTACGATCGATATTCCCGTTATATATTTTTCTAGTCTCATCAAATTCTGGGTCAGTCGACAATATTACCGAGCCTCTAACCACCTGCTTAAGGTCTTCTATTTTCTGTTGGTCCATTTCGATGTATCTCCCAAAAATCAATTCGGCTCGCAATTAACGGCAAATCCAAAAAATCCGTAACACCGACAAAAATATTAACCCGTACTTCTAACCTTTCAACCTTAGATTAGTAAAAAAGGATCGGCTAAACGGATTGTTTAAGACTGAACCTAAGACTATTCGCCAGCGGCATTTACGCTATTGAACCGACAAGTACAATTTCTGTTTATCCGGTCACATCACCAAGCGCCATTTCAATTTGTGGCAGGGACGCACGTATGCCAAATTTTTCCGCTTTTTCCTTCAATTTGCGCAAGCTTTTGATGACCTGGTCCCCGTTGTTATCCTGATGGAACCCGCTTAATGTCTGCGCACGGGAAATGTAAAACTCTGACCAGGGTAATGGCTCAGACTGCGTGTAATTCGCAAGTGCGTCGCAGGCCCTGTCTATCAAATCCCAGTTTTGCGTTTCAAGTCCGACTTCCATTACAGCTCGATAAAATTTTAGATAGTTATGAGATACAACCTCTCCAGAAAGCAGGCTAAAACCCTCTTCAATCGCCCAGTTTTGACGCTGGTGGTCGGATGCTGACAACGCAACTGCACCCAGCACCCAGCCACCAAGGAACCTATAGGATTTTTGTTCATCACAGATTGCCCATGCCCGTTCACTTACCTCTTCTGCTTCAGTTCTGTTGCCGATATTCCAAAGTATCTGGCTTTCATATGCGAGTGTGCTTGTCTTAAATAGATCCACGCCATTTTTTTGCGATATTTCAAATGCAGATCGGATCTCCTCAAGTGCCTTATCGAAGAGGCCAATTTCGTAGAATATGAATGATAAGTGCTGTCGCACTAAAAGTTCTGAGCGGTAATTACTCGTTGCCATCGATAACTCTAAAGCCTCATTTAACATCTCAATACCTAAATCAAACTCTAAAGCGTAATATTTGCACAACGCCGCCATATTTAAATTAGCGCAGACGATACGAGCTAAAGAAACCTCTTTTGCAAATTCGACACAGCGTTCAAAGGCATCTCCAGCGCTAAGCATACGGCCATTAAGATAGTGAGCATCTGCTAATCCGCCTAAGGCGCGCGCTTGGGCTTCAGGTGATCCTGTTTCCTGTCCATACCGCAATGCCGTTTCATGGGAGTTCATGCATTGTTCGATGTTACCCATAGGAAAGTGCAAATTTCCCTTGAGCCAATGAATTCGCGATAGATGTTCTGCCAAACCAACTGCATCACCGGCAGTCTCGGCAGCAAACAGGCATTCCAAGCCCTCGTCATACCTGCCCTTGATGCGCAAGCCCTCGGCTAAGCCAATGTTCGCCTGACATAGTTGTAAATCATCTTCCGCGTCATTCAGTGCGGTTTTGAAGGCACTAATCGATTCATCCACCTGACCTAATTCCCGCAAAAGGTCGCCATAAAGACATGTCAGATCAAAACGGACATCAAGTTCTGTGTTCAATTCGAGGGCACGCTCCACCAGGCGCAGGGCCAGATCGTACCGATTTGCCTCTGTTTCTATTTTTGCTGCTACGAAATAGGCTTTTGCAGCACCACGCTCTTCGGCTTTGTCAAGATGCTCTGCAAAAAGAACGAGGTCATCCTCTTCAAACCAGTTAGCAGCGCGGCGATGCAGTTCTGCCCGCCGAGGTCGAAGCATGGATGCATAAACCCCCTCGCGGATCATCGCATGGGCAAAGTGAAAGTCTTCGCCCGCAGGCCTTATCATGACGTTCTTAAGCAAATTGTCGGGATCGAATTTACCGCTCTCGAGCAGTGCCTCCACAGCCGCACGCGTAAACCGCTGTCCCAAAACGGATGCCGCTTGGATTGCGCCTTGGTCAACGGTTTGCAAAGCATCCAAGCGAGCCTGGACGATGCCCTGAATGGTACCGGGTATATTACCGGCTGTCAGTTCATCAGCATTCCGAAGTAGTTGCTCCAGAAACAGTGGGTTGCCACCAGAGCGTTCAACGCAGGCCGAGATGACATCCTCGTCGAGGTCGCCGAAATATTGGGCCAGGTCGGACGCTTCTGAGGAATCCAGCGGGCTCAGATCGATCGCCATTAAGGGCGCCCCTTCGGTACCGGCTCGCCAGTTTTGATCCAATTTATCGCCCGTAATGCGTGAAGTTACGATTAGCAATACAGGGATACTTTGGACTGCCCGCACTATGTAGGCCAAATGGGCCAGGATTACCTGATCTGCCCAGTGCGTGTCTTCAATTCTCACTAGTAATTTTGTTGCTTCGCTTTTTGTTTGTATCAGATCGCCCAATGTTTCTTGCCTGCCTAGATTGCGGGTCGCATTATCCATAGCCTCATGGATGCCGGCTAAATTAGGGGGTTGAGGCAGATCGAGGAGTTCATTCAGGTGAACGAACCGGTCTTCAGGTATCCATCCGCTGTTCATAGCTCGTTCGGCCGCCTCGGCACGCATAGCCTTGCCACTGCCCCGAGGGATATCGAGAAGGCTGCGCACCAACGCACCAATAGCGTCTTGGCCCTTTGCAGTGCCAAAATCCAATATCAAGCCGGTATGGATGGCAAATTCCTTGGCTTGAGCCAGATTGCTAAATTCCTCAACCAGCCGGCTTTTCCCAACACCAGCCTCGCCACGTACAATGACAGTCTGGCCCTTGCCCATTTCTGAACAGTGTTCAAGTGCAGCAACGAACTGTCCTAACTCACGTGACCGTCCGACAAACTTTTGGCCGCTTTCAGATTGTTCAGCAGATAGCTCATCCAGCCGCCAAACGGACACCGGTTTAGATAAACCTTTGATCACCTGTTCGCCCAGATCCACACCCCTGAAACGTTCTCCTAAAGCACGTTGCACAGAGGCCGCAACAAGTGTCTCGCCAGATTTTGCAAGATCTGTTAGTCGCGCTGCGAGATTTACACTATCTCCCGTAATGGTGTACTCCGTATGGGCGGCACTTCCCGTCGAACTAGCCACGACCTGTCCCGACGCAACTCCTACGTGAACTTCCAGCGGCGGGTTTAGCTGCGCCACAGCCTCGTGAATATCCAATGCTGCCCGGAGAGCGCGTTCGGGGTCATCAGTATGGGCAACTGGTGCACCGAAAACCGCCATGACGGCATCGCCAATATGCTTGTCTATCGAACCTCCGTAACGCGTAACCATTTGGTCTACCCCGGCAAAGAAGCCGTTTAACATAGCGTGCGTCTCTTCAGCGTCCATTCCACTGGAAAGCCTGGTAAAGCCAGCAATGTCCGCAAACAACGCCGTTACCTGGCGACGCTCACCCTGGTTATTTGCGAGTATGGTTTCATCTAAAATTTCCGATTTTTCGCTTACGGTCGGAGATTGAATTCCATCAACCGCCGCCAAAAGTTTTCGACGCGGCCCCATCGGCAACCCAAGTTCCTTAAAATCTTCTTCGGACAACAGGCCAACGGCATCCAAGTCAATTTCGTTCTCAGCAAACACGTCTGCGTACTTGCTAAGTCCAAGATTGCCCAACCATTGCTCGATATCGATAGCCAATAAATTTTCCTCACAAGACCGACATGAACCAAATAAAAAGATAGCACATAACCCTAAATCAACAGGTCAAAGGTTGGGTCTTTATACACTTGCCAACAATTCTAAAATTCCAGCTTGAGGCAACCAGGTCTAGGGTTGCCAAAAATTTCTCCGGGAGACATTCGGGCCATTTTCTGCACGGGTTCGATAATGTGGTACGGCTATATCTTTAAGTGAACCTCTCCTTAAGCAGATTCTCTGGCGATCTTGGTATGGATAGTAGTATCCCACGAAAATTTATCCGGATACTAATCCTTGGCTAGGGCACAATGGGGACGTTCTAAAAGTCGATTGAGATATGCTTGAAGTCCCGTCAACCCATCCAATAGTCCCTGACGACGCCCCCAGTTCACAGTCCAGCCAACAATTATGTCGGTCACGGTGAAGCGATCTTCAACCAGGTAGTCCTGGCGCAGAAGGGCATCATTTAACATCGACGCAGAGCGCCCAAACATCATTACATTCTGCTCGAAACCAGCTTCAATCCGTTGTTCCGGAGCCAGAACATATTTGTTTACCGCGGTGTTCCATAACCATGCCTCCATTTCTGTTAGCGCGAAGCAAGTCCACTGGTCATGCTGGCCACGTTCCCAACTGCCAGGTTTGGCAATTAAGTCAACGGTCGGCGCGTGATCGGCGATGTAGGTGCAAATAGCCGCTGACTCGAAAAGCACTCTGCCATCTATGACCGCAATTGGAAGTTTCCCAAGAGGGTGCAACTCCTTGACGTCATCACTTTTTGCCAAGTTAGGCCTTGTCACTGAATTGAACGTAATCCCGGCTTCTAAAAGCGTCCATCGACAACGAGCGGAACGCGAAGTTCCAGATTCGTATAAGTTTATATCCAAATTTTTTCTCCTCACTCTCTCAGTGGTTGTCCAAGTCCTATATGTCTATAGTAGTTTGATAACTTAGCCTGCACTTAGATATTGCGAGGTAAGAACCATGCACGAAGGCGTATGGATGTCCATTCTTGGCTTGTTTGGACTGCTCACCATTGCGGTGCTCATATTGCCTTTGGCAAAACGATGGAAGTTTCCCTACACAGTTATACTAGCAGCAGTGGGTATTTTGCTGGGACTTCTGATCGACGCCAGTGAGGCCACCCTCGGCCATTTACCCGACTTATTCTTAAGTTTTGACCGCTTTGAATTGACTTCCGAGGTCATAATTTTCGTCTTCCTGCCGGCTCTCGTATTCGAAAGCAGCCTGTCAATCGACGTCCGTAAACTACTGGCCGATATCAGGCCGATCTTGTTTTTAGCTGTAATCGGACTGTTGATCTCCGCATTTATGGTTGCCGGAGCAGTTTATTATGTCAGCGGTATGGGCTTTGTAGTCTGCCTTTTGTTAGGAGCGATCCTGTCAGCTACGGACCCAGTGGCAGTGGTTGCGATCTTCAAAGACCTCGGTGCTCCGAAACGCCTCGCGATCCTTGTAGAAGGTGAAAGTCTCTTTAACGACGCAACCGCAATTGTTCTTTTCAATATTCTTGTTGCAATGGTCCTAGGTTCAGCAGACGCCGATATGTTGGGTGGTATTGGCAACTTCTTAAAAGTGTTCATAGGCGGAATTGTGGTTGGCTATCTGTTGGCGCGTTTCTGTGTTTGGCTGATCAAACTGGTCGGCGGCATCGCGCTGGTAGAGGTAACTTTGACTATTTCACTGGCTTATCTCTCATTCCTGATAGCCGAACACTATCTACACGTTTCAGGTGTCATGGCTGTAGTGACGGCGGCTCTGGTGATGGGCTCTCTGGGGCGCACGGGTATGTCTAGCGGCGGCTGGCACCTCCTAGCAGAGACATGGGAAAACATCGGTTTTTGGGCCAACTCAATAATTTTTGTGCTCGTAGGTATGGCTGTTCCGGAATTTCTTTCCGTCTTTGCGGGCGACATGTGGCTAACTTTGGTCGTGTTGCTCGTCACCGCTTTTTTTGCCCGTGGACTGCTGACATTTGCCGTACTACCCATATTGTCCCGCACCAAGATTGCCACAGAAGTCAGCTTAGGTTTTCGCACTGTAATGTGGTGGGGGGGTCTGCGAGGTGCGGTGTCACTCGCATTGGCACTTGCAATATTCGAAAATGAGGCCTTTTCGGGAGACGTGCGAAATTTCATCGCAGCGCTGGTCTGTGCTTTCGTGCTTTTCACCCTATTTATCAACGCCACTACTGTAGGCACAGTAATGCGATTTTTCGGATTGTCCGATCTTTCTCCAGCGGATCTCGCTATCCGAAATCGCACGATCTCCCGGGCATTGGAAAATATCAGCTCGTCAATACAAGGGATTGCCGAGCGTCGAAAGATATCCCTAGAGGTCGCCGATAAGGTCGCTCAGGAATACGTTGGGCGCGCTACCGAGATCCGTGACAGGGATCAAAATGGGGGGGAACTGACAGACAATGATTGGCTAAATGTCGGACTAAAGGCCATCATCGGACAAGAGCGGCAAGGCTACTTTGACCAATATGCTAGTGGTTATGCCAGCGGCAAAATCGCCCGCGAGCTGGTATCCGTAACCGACGAATTGATGGATGCAACAAAGGTTGGTGGCGTTTCAGGTTACAAGGACCGATGCGAGCTTATTCTGGGTTTTAATCGGCGCTTCCAACTTTCTTTATGGTTGCAACGGCGCTTCGGAATTGTTGGGCCCATCGGTAAGCAGCTTGAAAACCGCATGGAAAGCATGCGGACTGCTCAGGCAGTTCTCGCGCATATTCGCGAATTTGGCATCGGCGATATCCGCTTTCTTGTCGGCGACCAAGCTGCGGATGATATCTGTGTCATTTTAGATGAACGAATTGATCGATTGACAGCCTCAATGAAGGCATTCGGAGTTCAATATCCGGACTATGCGAGCCAACTACAGGAGCGTTATCTCCTGCAGGTAGCACTCCGTCAGGAAGAGTCCGATTATACTCTCCTACACGACGAAGCCATCATCGGTACCGAGGTTCACGGAAACCTTCTTGGCGAGTTAGAAGAGCGCGGCAAAGGGCTGGGTAAGCAGCCCAAATTGGATCTCGGACTAGATGCAGAGAGCCTGGTAAGGCGTGTGCCCATGTTTGAGGGCCTAAGCACAGATCGCATCAAAGCCATCACTCAGCTTTTAAGGCCTCAACTCGCGATACCCGACGAAGTCATTTGTAGAAAAGGCGAGGCCGGCGATACAATGTATTTCATCTCTTCTGGGGCTATCGTTGTGCAATTAGAGGAGCATCCTGTGATGTTGGGCTCAGGTGATTTCTTCGGAGAGATTGCCCTTTTAAAGGATACGCCCCGCACCTCAGACGTATTGGCGGAAACCTTTAGTGACCTGCTTATGCTTGATCGCCGCGATTTTCAACAACTTGTGAAAGACAATCCGGATCTTCGCGAAACTATTGAAAAAGTGGCAGAGTTACGGCTCAACACATCCGGCGTCGAGAGTTAGGGTCCCATATTTGTGTATTGAGTTGACGAAATTTTGCAGATAGTGATGCTCCAAACCAACTGGAGCATTCGACAAAGAGACCCCATCTCTATGTCCTATCATTGAACCAGGGGTTCAATAATTGATCGGTGACCGATTGAGCAATTTGGTCGACGAATCTTAGCCTGCAAATGAATGACGTCTCAGCGTAGGATAAGTGCTTGGTAGAACAGCAAGGAACGAGGATGCCTCAATATGGAACACCGTAATCTTGGGAAATCCGGCCTGCAAGTCTCGCTGGTAGGCCTCGGCTGTAACAACTTCGGTGGTCGGCTTGACCTCAAGGCCACACAAACTGTCGTCCACAAAGCGCTGGATGCCGGCATCACGCTATATGACACCGCTGACATGTATGGCGACCGTGGTGGATCGGAGGAACAACTGGGAAAAATCTTGGGAGAACGCCGAAAGGACATAGTTCTGGCCACCAAGTTTGGTATGCGGATGGATGATGAGGGCTTGAAGAAGGGGGCATCCCGGCGCTACATCATGGCCGCCGTGGAGGACAGCCTAAAACGCCTCCAGACCGATTGGATCGATCTCTACCAGCTTCACACCCCCGACCCTCTCACCCCTATCGAGGAGACGCTAAGAGCGCTCGAAGACCTGGTGGCCGAGGGTAAGGTCCGCTACATCGGCTGCTCCAACCTGGTGGCCTGGCAGGTGGTAGAGGCACACTGGACAGCGGAGCTTGACCGCATCGGCCGCTTTGTAGCCTGTCAGGACGAGTACAACCTATTGAACCGCTCCATCGAAGCAGACCTTTCTCCGGTAATGGCAAAGTATGGCCTCAGCCTCCTGCCCTATTTCCCACTCGCGAGCGGTTTATTGACGGCTAAGTACAAGCGCGATGTCATGCCCAAAGGTGCCAGGCTGACTGAGAACCCGACCTTCGCAAACCGCGTGTACGTGACGGAAGAGAACTGGGCCATCATCGAGAAACTGGAGGCCTTCGCTGCCAAGCGCGGCCGCAACCTTTTGGAACTCGCCTTTTGCTGGCTGGCAGCTCAGGCGCCAACTGCGAGCATCATCGCCGGTGCCACACGACCAGAGCAGATAGAAGCCAATGTAGCAGCTGTCGGCTGGGTATTGAGCGTGGAAGAGATCGCTGAAATTGACCAGATCACTACCAAATAGATGAGATGCGGAAGAGAGATACGGTCAGGTGCGGCCGTCTTCTGGCAGGAATACCAGCCTTATGGGCGGAAAGCGGGCATCACCGTGTTAGCGATCATTTGTAAGTTCGTATCGATATAGTCTTCCGGACAGACCGACGGAGCAATAACCAAGGTGGCGCCGGCATCAACATATTCGCGCAAGCGTGCCTGGCAGCGATCGGGATCACCGGCCAGGGCGTATTTGTGTACCAATTGGCTGAAGTCCTGGGAGTACTGTACGCTGAGTTGGTCTGCAGCATATTTCACCGCCGTGTCGTTGTCTTCGTGCACAGCAGTGAAGATGAACAAACCGAAGGAAACATCTGACATATCGCGGCCGATCTCTTCGCCATGAGCGCGTATAATCTCGATACTTTTAGCCAGTTGCTCTGGTGTATACATGTAGGGTAGCCAGCCGTCGGCGTATTTCGCCGCCCGCCGCATTGCGGCGTCCGAACGGCCGGAGACCCAAATCGGCGGCCGCGGCTTCTGGATTGGCAGCGGCTTCAGGCTGAAATTATCCAACTTGGTATAGCGGCCGTCATAAGTGACATTGATGCCGGTCCAGGTTCGGGTCACCACCTCCAAAGCATCGTCTGTGCGAGAGCCACGCTGATTGACGGGGACGTTGCAAGCCTCGAACTCATTGGCGAACTCACCGCCCACGCCGACACCCATGATGTAACGGCCACCGGAGGCAACATCGAGCGCTGCGCCCATCTTGGCTAGCAGGGCCGCTGGATACAGTGGGACTAGTGTGATCGTGCTCATCAATTTAGCCCGCGTCGTTGCCCCGGCTGCCACCGACAGCGAAACGAAGCCGTTGGCGGTATCGCCGTAAAAGCTGACGTGTTCACCACAACCGATAATATCGAAGCCAAGCTGCTCGATCCACCGCGCCGAGGCGGCAACGTCGTAGGGCGTCCGCAGCGCAGTGCCAAATTCTACTCTCTTTTCCGACATTCAATCTCTCCGCAGTGTTAGTGATCCATTTTGTAACAAAACCTAAATTCGTGTGCCAGCCTCCGCCGCTTCGTCGCGGCGAAGTTCGTTTCGATTGAATGAGTATGTTTTAACAGAGATCACTGCCTCGTCGGAATTAGCGACCGGGTTGACTGCCTCACCAAGTTCAAGGTAGCCCATCACGTTAGGATTGGTCACCACCGCTTTCATGATTAATCTCCATGAGGCGGCATCGCCCGGATGAATTTCAAACACACCGCTTCACTACCAAGATGAAAAAAGCGTGCCTATGGCGCACACACCTCTTCACAAAATAAGCTAGCACCCAGGACTGAAAATGCCGCGTGAGTAGAACAGGCTCCCGAGTATACTTCCGTGTAGGAAAAACAAAACGAGGGCGCCGGCAAACGCCGACGCCCTCAAAATTCAAGACTTACATTTTAGATCCGGTCAGATTCTAACGCACTGTATATATTTTACTCGCTACCATACTTGGCGACTTCATCGGCAAGGGTCGCGTTTTCATGTTTAATCTGCCAGACATGCCAGCCCAACCACAAGACGATACCTACAATTGCCATCGCTACTTCCAAACCCTGCATGGGGTAGATAGCACCGACGTCTTTCAGATCCACGGCCCAATTGCCCATATCGGTCATCGACATGATATGTCCTCCTTTTCTCTCTACGCTTCAGATTTCGCGGCCGCTTCGACTTCGGCCAGTTCCGCCGCAGCCAAAGTGTTTTGTGCGAGATCGAGACCCGCAATTTCGATTTCTTTGGGAATTCGCAACATATCGAACGCCGCCAAAATCTTGGCCACAATCCAGCCGGGAATAAACCCAAGCACCCAAAACATGATAACGGCGCCAGCGAACTGTCCCCATGGGGTGATAACAGCGTAACCGTCGTACGGCGATGACGGATAGCCCCACAAGACGAAACCGCAGATCACAACGCCGATAAAGCCGGCATAACCGTGAACCGCCACGGCCCCGACGGCGTCATCAATCTTGAATGTTTTCTCCACCCAAAAATGAAGCTTGTAAGCCAGGAAGGTGCCGACGCCGCCAATGATCATGGCCTGGATGGGATGGTAAAGGTCATTGCCTGCCGATGCCGTGATAATACCGGCCAGACCGCCCGAATAGGTCCAGAACGCATCGCCCTTGGAGACCATGTAGCCAATGAGCATACCGCCGGACAGCGACATCAGGAAGTTGACGGTAATGGCACCCAAAGTAGTCGGCCCCAAATAGATATTGGTCGCCGTAAAGGTCGCGCCCTTGATGTTTCCATCAATGCCTTCCGCGGAGATGATGGGAACATTGCAGGCCACGTAGAAACCCCAAAATCCCGTATATATAAGGAACAAGCCGATGCAAATCAGCCACGGGTTTTGCTGAGCGATATTTCGAACGATGCCGCCGGGGCCGAATTTTCCGATCCGTGGACCGAGAACAACCAGCACACCCAGCGCGCAACCGCCGGCAATGGCGTGGATGACACCGGAGGCGTAGGCATCGTGATAGCCCAACACTATGACCATCCAGCCGGCATAGTGCCAGCCCCAGGAGGCATCAATAACCCAAGTGACAGAGCCAATCAGAATAGCGATTATCCAAAACGCCCCAGAGCGAATGCGCTCGATCACGGAACCCGATACGATCGACGCCACGGTCCAGGAAAACAGTAAAAACGCAGCCCAGAATACACCGGTGATCCTGTCGCCCAGGTTTGGTCCCATGGTCTCGCTCCATGCCGTGTTTGCCGCACCAGCCGCAAGATCCAGGTCGCCGGTGATGAATGGACCATTGGGAAAAGCCCAATAAATCCACCAGCCAAAGAAGAAAAACGTAATAGTGACCAATGGGATCAGCATCGAGTTCTTCATTAATGTATGCATCGTATTTTTTTGGCGTGACGCACCGACTTCATACATGCAGAAGCCAACGTGAATCAGGAACATCAGAGCGACGGTCAACCAATAATAAAACTCGGTGAACACGGTTGTTAGTGCAGCAATTTCAGTTTCCATTTCGAGCTATCCCCCATGAGTGGTGAGGTCATGCCGGGTATCGATCGCGCAAACGACCAGAAATATCCACAGCACCTCCCAAAACATCAAACACACTATAACACTGGAATCGGTTCGTAGGTTCCCATCATTTCCTGCTGATAGCAACCAAATTTGAACCAAAATTCTCTAACTATTTGTACCAAAAATAGACCAATATTCGGTGAGGGTTAGATAATGGATTGATCCAAAAATCTATCCTCATACCGAAATTCGCAATTTATCTGCCATGTTCAGGCACAATCAATTTGATCCAGTAAAACTGATAAGCGCCAATAATCTCAATGCTTAATGTGAACGAGATGAAATGACTACAAACAGGACGCTAATGTTAACGAGCATCAGAACTTAGGCGTAGTTACCCTTGACCCGCTCCTTTTTTGGATCGAAATGTGGATATGGTACAACAATGGCCTTCAGACGCTTTTGCTGACCGTCCAATTGCCCAATTTCCACTGCAGTACCCGGTTCAGAAACTGAAGCATCCAAGCGAGCAAGTGCAATAACTTTACCTAGAATTGGTGATTTCATGGCAGAGGTAATTTCACCCACTTGAGCCTTGCCTAAGCGAATGCAATCTCCTGTCGACGGGACAATGCCACTTTCGATATCAAGACCGACGAGGTTTCGATGCGGGTTTTCCTTACGCTCTTCGATAACCGCACGACCAATAAAATTATCTTCTTGTGTCTTTAGCGGCACTGTGAAGCCAATGCCGGCCTCGAAAGGATTTGTTTGGTCGGTAAATTCATAGCCAGCAAATATCAGGCCCGACTCTATCCGAAGCATATTAAGAGCCTCCAGACCAAGCGGCGTCAATCCCCGGTTTTCGCCCGCTATCCAGATGGCATCGAACACAGTTTCCGCATCTTTTGGATGGCAGAAGACTTCATAGCCAAGTTCACCTGAATAACCCGTCCGGCTAACCACACAAGACACCCCATCAAAATCTCCGATGCGCGCCACTGAAAACCGGAACCAACCAAGTTCCTCAATCGTCGGCTGTAGAGGTGCTGTCCAGAACACGTCTGCTAGAATTTCCCGAGAAAGGCGGCCCTGCACGGCGACATTAGCCAATTGTTCGGTCGAATTTTTTACCCAAGCATTTAAACCATTGGCTTCAGCCTGCTTGCGCAGCCAAAGACCAGAATCGTCGTTACCACCGATCCAGCGGAAATTGTTGTCTGCAAGTCGAAACACCGTACCATCGTCGATCATGCCGCCGTGGTCGTAACACATTGCAGTATAGACGACCTGACCTACGCTGAGTTTTTTCATGTTTCGGGTGACGCAAAGCTGCATTAGTTTTTCGGCATCGGGGCCAGTTATTTCGTATTTGCGCAAGGGCGTCAGGTCCATGATCACCGCTTTCTCTCGGCACGCCCAATATTCCGCGATAGCTCCGTGGTTGGTCATGGTGTTAGGCAGCCAATAGCCATTGTATTCAACAAAATCGCGCGTGTGACGGGCGAAACAGTCATAAAATGGCGTTTGTTTTGTATGTTCCACATCAGCCTCCGGGGTCTTGCGCCAACCAACAGAGCGCTTGAAATCCTCGTTCATGCCGTAGACACGAGCCTGGATGTCAGTCGGGTTCCAGCCATTGGCTGCATCCACATCGCAAGGGCAGGCAGTCGAAACGCACACCAAATCTGTAAGAGCACGCAAGAGCACAAAATCGCCAGGCCTCGACCAAGGATCGTCCATACCGATCACGTTTGCATCATCTAGCAATGTGTTAAAAAAGAAATTAATCGCTGGCCAACCACCACGCGGACTGACACCATATCCGCCCAGTTCAGCATTCATGTTATCCGAACAATTTAGGTGACCAGGATATCCCATATCCTCATAGTAACGCGCAGAGCAAGCAAGCCCAAAAGTATCATGCCGCCCGCAAGTATCCTGCAAGATCTCCACGAGCGGTTCCTGATCAACACTAAAATATTTGGAGTACAGGCCCGGCGACGGGTACAGCAATCCGATCAGGGAACGCGTTGTGGTTGGATCAATTTCGCGTTCCAAACCCTTATCCAAAGCTCGCCGCGAAAAAGCCTGAAAGTCTGAGCATTCACGGCCTTGATTATCGATGATTTGGATGAACTGACCGGCTTCAACTTCGAAGGCCTTGGCCTCGCCAGGTTCAATATTGTAATCTACGACAGCGTCTGCCAACGGATCCGGCGGCGGTCTCCTAGGTGCGTATGGCTTTGGATTGGCGCGACGCACATAAAGAATAAGTTCAGTTGGAGGATTTTGTTCCTCGGGTCTCATCGAACCGCCAGGCGAAGAAACAATCAACAATCCGTCTCTCGCGGCGTGAAATGTTTCCATATCACCCGGCCTGGATTCATCGGCGAAGATCTTGACGCCTTCGGCTCGTCCAACGTCGAAGCCCGCCGACTTAAGTGTCTGCGCGGTTCGCCTGGCCGAACGCCCCTTAATCTCCAACACTGACTTTAAAACCTCTGCAGCGCCCGTACTAACCGCGCCAATCATACCAGCATCCGAGGTGCCATCTGGCGCGAAGAAAACCAGTTCCCCCATTTGCAGACCTTCACGGTCCAAAACCGAAATTTCGTCGCCACTTTCTATGGACACTGCCCGCGATCCCCCACCGGGGATGATGTGCCGTTCAACACCAAAATCAAGGATAGGCAGACCTGAAATAAGAACACCCGCCCGCTCATATGGGGTCTCAAAGGTCTGTTGCTTATTCATTAGCCTATATCCAATTAAAATAATCGTTTTAAGCCCAAGAAGCAAAAGCAGTGCTAGCCATTTAGACTTATAAAAACTCGTTAAATCCTGGACTATGAAACCTAACAGCCATCATAGTTCGACATAAAGTAGTTCTTTCTACTATAGTGCTACCGTTACATCCTAGGAAGTTATAGTCATCTATGATCTTTATAACTAACAACACCTTACTAGACCAAATAATACACTCAATCCAAGCCCAAAATAGCTCGTCTTTGTTTCGCCCAAGTCTGAATTAGATGGTCAACTGTCAAGCCGATGGATGCGACACAAAGTCCGAGCAAGAGTCCGTTGCCTATGCCTTGTTTATCTGATAATGCCTTTATAATAAACTGCCCTAAATCTTCGGTACCAATGAAGGCTCCAATAATAACCATAAATAGAGCAAATATTACGGTCTGGTTTATTCCCAGCATAATATGAGGAAAAGCAAGAGGTATCTCGATTTTAATCCATCTTTGCAGTCGATTGACACCTGACATTGAGCCCGCATCTTGCAAATCATCTGGCACACTATTAAGGCCTTCCACTGTATAACGGGTAGCAGGAATAGTGGCATAGATAATAACTGCAATTAAAACGGTTGTATCAGTTACTCCAAAAAGTATCATAACCGGAATTAGATAAACAAAAGAAGGAAAGGTCTGAAATGTGTCGCAAACCAACAAGATAACCTTTGAAGCTAATTTATTTTGAGCACAAAAAGAACCAACCGTTATACCGATTATCGCCGACACAATAACTCCAAAACTTGCCATATAGGCTGTAATTAGAGCTCTGTCCCACCACTCTAACAGCGCAATAAATACCAAACACAAAGCAACAATTGAGGCGGATCTAATTCCACCAACAATATAACCAATACCCATTACTAAAAAAAATGTCGCACTAACCGGCATTGATAAATAGGATTCTCTCATTGGAAATAAAACATCAACAATCAACCATTTATTAAAGCCCTGCAAAGAAAAGAAAAAGTAATCTAGAAACCAATCAATTCCACCCTGCAATATAGGTTCTAATGTTATGCCTCTAGTGTGAGGTATTAAATAGAAATAATTGATACCACCTTTAAATATGAAAGTGCCAATGTAAGCCAATGCAGTACCTATCAATAATATAACAACAAAAATTAATGACCATTTATGGCGCTGAGTAAACGGAAGGTCCGCAAAATAATCAGTCTGCTTATTGGCCCAAGCCAAAGACAATTTATCTAAAACTACTGCAATTAGAACGATACATAATCCTAATTCCAGGGCTTGCCCAACTCTCAGTTGATTAAGTGCAAGTAATAAATTAAAGCCTAAACCCTTAGCACCAATAAATGAGGCAATCACTGCCATTGCCAGGCATTGCATGATCACTTGGTTTACGCCAATTAAAATGTCACGCCTTGCCGTAGGAATTAAAACTTTAAACATCAATTGATAATTGCCGCATCCGCTCATCATGCCCGCATCCAGAACCTCTGGTGAAACTTTTTTAAGCCCCAAAAGGGTTAGACGTATCATCGGTGGTGTCGCAAAAATTATTGTGGCAATGGCGCCAGCCTGATCACCAATTCCAAAAAATACCATAACAGGTACTAGATAGGAAAAATGAGGCATCGACTGAGCTATATTAAGCAACGGCGTTAATGCTGCTTCTACTGATTTACTCTTATATGACCAAACCCCAAAAAATAATCCCAAAATAAAAGAGACTGGTGCTGCAATTAATACAAATGAGAGCGTTTCCATAGAAGGCTGCCATTGGCCAAAAATGGAAATATATATTGTTCCAAAACCTGCTAACATCGCAAGCCCTCTACCCTGGAGAGCATAACCCAGCATAGTTGCAGTTGCACAAACCACAGTCCAAGGCAAGGCAGGCCAATAAGCCCACTCATTTTCACTGAGCCAATCCCAGCTAGTGAAAGTAACAATGGTTTTTACCCCACCCATAAGTATTTCACGAATAAGTTCTATGCCAAAAAGCAAAGCGGCGGAAATACCTCTGGTAATTTGAAAAATTAAAGCTTTGTCTTCAAATTCCTCAATATCTGGATCATAAATTTGAATTGGAAACCACTCATACATCAAAAAATTAGCAAAATTGGTAACAATTATTGGCAGCTCCCAAAAACTGCTCGTCCCTGGTTCACCAAAAAACCAAGTGAACAAACTTGGCGCTATAAACAAACCACCGAATATGGAGGTAATGGCATAGAGGAATAACTTACCCCAGTTCCGTCTAAACCAATCAACTAGTGAAATCTTTGATGAATGGATTGTTGAATAGTAATTTTTAAATAAAAGTCCAGCAAGAATTAATACCCCGATCAGCAAATACACCATGGAAGTATTAACCACTGGATTGTAAAATTTTAATTCAGGTATGCGTACGAATTGCGGCGGCAACTGGCCCCTTACAATCATACTGAGTGACTCAGAAAAACCGGCAACAGCGGCTATTTCACCTTTTTCAACCGCTTTAGTAAAACCATCTCTAACATCAATAATTTCACTATACTGGCCGGACATCAAAATGAGGACTGCAAAACCGATTAGAACAATTCCTAATTGTGCTAATTTTGGGTTCTTTTTTAGGTAGTCCATACTTTTTTTGATCTATCCGTTGCTTTGCATCTCAGCTCTGCTGCCGAACAATACATGAATCACTTTAGACGAGTGTACGGTTCCAACAACTTCATTGTTCGCATCTACAACAGCGACTGGTTTCTGTTCACTCAGAACTACTTCAGCAACCGTTTCAATCATTGCATCTTTGGATACCTTGAGATCACTAAGTTCTTCTGTGCTATCCACTATAGGGTCCATCACAGATTCAATCTTAAGGACCTTTTCCCTGGGTACTTCTTCGGTAAATTTACGCACGTACTCGGTTGCTGGGTTCAGAACGATGTTGGCGGGTGTATCGAGTTGTTCGATAATTCCGTCTTTCATAATGGCAATACGATCAGCCAGGCGAAGCGCCTCATCGAAGTCATGCG
>CAZDQC010000030.1:0-29896 GCA_964507245.1 uncultured Rhodospirillaceae bacterium | reverse complement strand
GGCTTACTGTATCTTCCGCGTCTATATGTCTATCACGCTGATGCTGAACCGGGGTCGGAACTATCGGAAACCCTTAAGATCATGGAGCGGCGTCTCTTGCGGGTTATCCTTAATCCGGCAATGGTTCTATCCTATTTCTTTGGCCTTTGTATTCTTTTGACTCCTGGAGTGATTGATTTTGGGCAATATTGGATCTGGGTGAAGTTGTTTTGCGCCGTTTTTGGTTTGGGCAGTTTACATGTCTGTTTGGCTAAATGGCGTAAGGAGTTCGAAACTGATAAGAACACCCGTTCATCTGGTTTCTATCGTAAAGTGAATGAAATCCCTACGGTATTTTTGATAATTATCGTAATTTTGGTCGTTGTCCGGCCATTTTAGAGGGATATTGTCATGAGTAGTATTTTTTTAGCGAAAAAGGTCGCAATCGTGACGGGTGCGGCTCAGGGCATAGGGCTTGCAACCGCAAAGGCCTTTGCTGCTGAGGGCGCTGCCGTAGGATTGCTCGATCTAAACAAGAAAAAGGCGGAAATTGAAGCCGCTGGTATCATCGACGGTGGTGGTCGAGCCCTGGCACAGGGTTGTAATGTGCAGGATGAGGATTCTGTCAAAGGAGCTATACAGGTCGTAGCGAATTGTTTTGGGCCCATCAACGTGGGTTTGTGCAACGCCGCGACCTTGACGCCAACCAAACGCATTACAGAATTGGCTTTGGCAGATTGGGAACAAGCTCTGTCAGTCAATTTGACAGGTGTCTTCTTAACAACAAAATATTTGATACCTTGGATGCTATCAGCAGGTGGGGGATCTATCATCATCACTGCCTCGCAAATGGCACGAGTTGCCACGCCCCTGCGCGGGCCTTATTGCGCTACTAAAGGAGCGCTATTGCAGTTGGCAAAGGTAATTGCCTTGGAACACGCGGATGACAAAATTCGCGCCAATACCCTCTCGCCGGGTGGAGTGGCGACTGACCGGTTAGCCCTGCAGTTCGGTGATTTGGAAACGGCGGAGCGGGAATGGGGACCAGCGCATCCCCTTGGCCGATTAGGCCAACCCGATGAAATTGCCCGCGCTGCAGTGTTTCTAGCCAGCGAACAATCATCGTTCATGACTGGATCAGATTTGTTGATCGACGGCGGTTATTCAGCTCGATAGCCCCATTTGTTGTCTTCGTGAAACGGGGCGTTCGAAAGATAATACGATCATTTGAAGCAAATTCGTGCTTTCCCCCTGGGGTTAACTGTGTTAGGTGAGGGGCATGATCCGAGGCCGTGGGCGCCATTTGGCGCCAGGTTTCGTTTTCCATCACAGTGCCTTTATCTTCCATTCTTCCGTGATGACGATCCTAGTTTAGTTTCTGCCCCTACCAACTGTGGCTCTACCCTTGCTTTTTCGCTTTGCAATGTCGCGCAACTACTCCTGATGTCACAACTTTTCAAATTCATTCAGCGAACAACGGTCCGATGAAACTACAAGAACTAAAAGAGATGACCCCGATCGATTTGCTTGGCTACGCGGAGGAAAAGGGGCTGGAAAATGCATCCTCCCTGCGACGGCAAGAGCAGATGTTCGCAATTTTAAAAATGGCTGCTGAGGCAGATGAAGAAATCACGGGCATGGGTACTCTGGAAATTTTGCAGGACGGCTTCGGCTTTCTCCGTGCGCCCGAAGCGAATTATCTACCTGGCCCCGACGATATTTATGTTTCACCTTCGCAGATCCGTCGCTTCGCCCTTCGCACCGGCGATACGGTGGAAGGGGAAATTCGTGCACCCAAAGACGGCGAACGGTATTTTGCCCTTTTGAAAGTCAACAATATTAACTTCGGTGATCCTGAAGATGCTCGCCATAAGGTACATTTCGACGATTTGACACCGTTGTATCCAGATGAACGCGTCGTCATGGAGCGAGAAGATCCCACCTTGGAGGATCAGACGGGCCGGGTTATTGAATTGGTCTCTCCCATCGGCAAGGGACAGCGGGCTTTGATTGTAGCCCAACCACGCACGGGTAAGACAGTGATCTTGCAATCTATCGCCCATTCGATAATGGCGAACCATCCAGAATGTTTTCTGATCGTGCTGTTGATTGACGAGCGGCCCGAAGAAGTGACAGATATGAAACGGTCAGTTACCGGCGAGGTGATCAGCTCCACCTTTGACGAGCCGGCTTCCCGCCATGTACAGGTGGCGGAAATGGTGATCAACAAGGCTAAGCGCCTTGTGGAACACAAGCGGGATGTTGTGATCCTATTGGATTCTATCACCCGCCTAGCACGAGCATATAACACGGTGGTGCCGTCATCGGGCAAAGTATTAACAGGGGGCGTTGATGCCAACGCCCTACAACGGCCCAAGCGTTTTTTCGGCGCTGCTCGGAATATAGAGGAGGGCGGGTCCTTGACTATCATTTCCACCGCACTCATCGATACTGGCAGCCGTATGGACGAGGTGATTTTTGAGGAATTCAAAGGCACTGGCAACTCAGAAATCGTGCTTGACCGCAAACTTTCGGACAAACGCGTTTTCCCGGCAATTGACATAATAAAATCCGGGACACGAAAAGAGGAATTGTTAGTGGACAAGGGCGCACTGGCGAAAATGTGGGTGCTTCGTCGAATTTTACACCCCATGGGCACAATGGATTCCATGAGTTTCCTACTGGATAAGCTTAAAGGCACCAAGGACAATAACGAGTTTTTCGACTCAATGAATACGTAGAATTCAGGTGTCTTCGTGGGTTTGGCCATTCCCGAATGCGGGTACATGCCCGGGAAAATTTCCAGTAAAAATTTTGGCTGCGGCATGTGGTGGTGGCTATAGTCCAAGGGCATCCATTCAAAAGACGAGCCGTTTTCGTCGCAATCTGAGAGGCCGTGCCATGAACGATAATCTGGAGCCGTTGGTGTCGACCAATCAAGACGCTTTGCTAGAAGCTGGAAGCAAGCATTTGTTCATTCATGCCTCTTCCCGCGGGGCTCTGGCAAAAGACAGTGGTAAGCGCATACTGGTGGAGGGCGAAGGTGCTATTGTCAAGGATATCGAGGGCAAGGAATATATCGATGGGTTAGCCGGCTTGTGGCTGGTTAATGCCGGCCACGGGCGGGCGGAGATCGCGGAAGCCTATGCTCGCCAGGCGGGCACGCTCGCTTACGCCTCCTCTACCCAGGCGGCTACCATTCCGGCGATTGAGCTGGCAACTCGATTGGCGGAGATCACGCCAGGGGATCAAACAACAGCCTTTTTTTGTTCCGGCGGTTCAGAAGCTGTGGAAAGCGCTATTAAGATAGCGAGGCAATATCACTATTTTAATGGTGAACCAAAACGATCAAAAATCATTGGGCGGCGCGGCTCTTATCATGGTGCCACATATGGCGCGATGAGCGTCAGCGGTACGCGGCCCATGTCGGAACCCTATCATAGCCCATTCATGCATGGGGTGTTGCATGCTTCGCCTCCCTATTGTTATCGCTGTGATTTTCGCCAAAATTATCCGGTTTGCGATCTACTTTGCGCGGACCAAATTGAACAGATCATCGGTTATGAGAACCCCAAGACCGTTGCTGCAGTAATAGCTGAACCTATCTCGGCCTCAGGCAGCATCGCAGTGCCGCCTGATGACTATTGGCCCCGTTTGCGGCAAATTTGTGACCGGCACGGGGTGCTTTTGATCACTGACGAAGTGATAAATGGATTTGGCCGTACAGGCCGCATGTTCGCCTCAGAACATTGGGATTTGGTGGGCGATATTATGACTATCGCGAAAGGCCTGGCTAGCGGATATGCAGCTATTGGTGCGGTGATGTGCAGGCCCAAAGTGATGGATGCTTTCGAGGAGGACAACAAACTATCTCACCTGTTAACTTATGGCGGCCATGCAGGCGCCTGTGCCGCGGCCTTGGCCAATTTGGTAATCTTCGAGCGGGAGGGCTTGGTGGTGAATTCAGAAAAGATGGGCATACGTCTGAAGGCGAGCCTGGAGGGATTATCCCATCATGCGACGGTGGGCGACGTGAGAGGTATGGGCCTATTGACTGGGTTGGAACTAATCAAGGACAGGGAGACGCGGGAAAAATTTGCCGAAGACGGCCCAGAACTGAAAACCTTGGGTGATGGTCTAATCCGTCGGGGCCTTTTGACACGTGTCGCCAGCACGTTGCCTCTGTCACCGCCCCTGTGCATTACAGCGGAGCAGGTAGACCGCATTGTATCAATTATTGATGACAGTCTGACTGAAATGGAAACAGCCCATGATTTGGTCTGACGTATTCGGTTTTACTTATTAAAATCCGACGAAATGAGCAACATTAGCGATATCTTCCCGATCGCTGACGAGTGTATTTTCAATGGCTCTGTCGTCGGCATAGCCCAAGCACATGCCGGTAACAAGGACTTGATCATTGGGGATACCTAGGTGCGAGAAGACGGGTTCCTGAAACTGAATCCAAGCAGCTTGTGGGCAGGTATGTAAGTCAAAGGAACGAGCCGCTAGCATAATGGTTTGAATGTACATGCCCGCATCGGCCCAATTTCCCCTGGCTAAATAGGCATCCACTGTGATGAAGAGGCCCACGGGGGCATCAAAAAACTTAAAGTTCCTGGCTCCTTGCCGAGCGCTGGACTCGCGATCTCCTTTTTTGATGCCCAAAAGGCCGTAAAGGTCCCAGCCAACGCCTCGGCGCCGATCGCGGTGTGTCTCATTCCAGACCGGCGGGTAGTAGTCATAGTCTTCGTACTTTGCTGCTTTGCTTGCTGCCGCTAGGGCTAAAACATCATCGGTAATGGCCTTGCGTACATCTCCGGTGCAAATATAGACATGCCAAGGCTGCGTATTAGTGCCGCTGGGCGCTCGCTGGCTAATTTTAAGGATTTGCTGAATGGTTTCTCTCGCTACTGGCTGGTCAGTGAAGGCGCGAATTGACTTGCGGGACTTTATGGCTTCCAAAACGTCCATGGGCTCCTCTTGGATCTTGATGTTCGGTTCGGGTGATTTTATATCCTGGAAGTTATACAACCTATACGATTATTGAACTCGTTTTAGCTCTGACGTCGGTCAATAGGATTTTTGGCCTGAACTCCGCTTGGCTTAAGATGAAAGTGGCGGTCAGAGAGGCATCAAGGCGATACAACCAATCCATATGTTCAAGGAAGCAGCCGATTGAGCCAACGGTTTTTAAATTAGTGTAGCATTCGCTCATTTTCTCGGCGGAGATGCTTCCACTCTATCACCACCATCCCGATACTCTGACGGAATAAATGAAGTGGATACCTTTTGAGCCTATCCGCCTGACAAAGTTAGGGCGTTATTGGCTCGGCGATGAACACCGGGATTTTTCGGTCCGTCTTGGCCTGATATTCGTTGTAGGGTGGATAGACAGCTGCGCTTGCATCCCAAAGGCGTTGGCGCTCTGGATCCTCAGTTATCTCCCGAACTCGCATCTTGAAAATTTCCGTCTTGTCGCGGATTTCCACGTCTGGATTGGCTCGAATGTTATAGACCCAAACGGGGTTTCTCGGTCGCCCGCCGTAGGAACCAACCAGAACGTAACTTCCGTCCACCTCGACACGCATAAGGGGAATTTTTCGGATACCGCCGGTCTTGTTTCCTGTATGAGTAACGATGATACAGGGCATGTCGGTGTCCCGTAGGGTTGTTCCCTCAGTACCGCTACTGCCTTCATACAATTCCACCTGTTCACGTACCCAATCCAAGGTTGGGGGAATATAACCTGGCATTGTTTTCTCCTGTTTTTGGACCTATGGGATCAAAATTGTGGAACCCGTAGTCTTGCGGCTTTCTAGATCAATATGTGCTTGTTTCGCATCTTTTAGGGCGTAGACTTGGTTGATCTCAATCTTAACCAAACCACTCCTGACCATGGCGAATAGGGACTTGGCAGAAGCTTCCAGTTCCTTGCGGGTGGAGGTATAGGCAACCAGACTGGGCCGAGTCAGGTAAAGTGAACCCTTGGCCGCTAGTGTGCCGGGCGCGAAAGACGATACGGGGCCGGAAGCGTTGCCAAAGCTAACCATATGGCCGCGCGGCTGCAGACAGTCCAGCGAACCATCCCAGGTATCTTTGCCAATGGAATCGTAAACCACGGGCACGCCCTCTTTTTTGGTCAGGCGGGCTACTTCCTTTACGAAATCTTTTTTCTTGTAATCAATTACCTCAGCATAGCCGTGAGCCTTAGCTAATTTTACCTTGGCGGACCCGCCGGCAGTGCCGATGGCGCGTGCGCCTAAGGCGTTGAGCCATTGCCCGGCAATTAGGCCGACGCCTCCCGCGGCGGCATGGAATAACACCGTCTCGCCCTTTTTCACCCGATAGGTGCGACGGATCAAATATTCCACGGTCATTCCTTTTAGCATCATGGCTGCAGCTGCCTCGTCCGGGATGCCATGTGGGATCTTGACCAGGGTGGCCGCGTCCATGATCCGGGCATCCGAATAGGCACCGGGCGCGCCGCTGCCGTAGGCCACCCGATCGCCTACTTTGAGGTGGTTAACGCCAGTACCTAAAGCCTCGATTACGCCTGCCGCTTCCATTCCGAGACCAGACGGTAAGGGAAGAGGATACAGGCCACTGCGCTGATAGGTATCGATGTAGTTCAATCCGATGGCGGTGTGACGCACCCGTACTTGGCCCTTGCGCGGTCTGCCGAGCTTGACATCTTCCAATTTCAGGACCGAAGGCTTGCCAGGTTTTTGGAATTGAATTGTTTTGACCATGTCGGTTGAGCCCTTTCTCCGAATTACTTATAGATTTGTTATTTGAAATTTTCGCATAGTAGCGAATGATGCGGGATTTATGGGTGAATTTTAAACCCTTGCTATGAAGTTTGTCATGCCGCAAAAAAGGATCTGCAGGTCGATGGTCTTAGAGCAACGCCCGTTCAAGATGCAGCAGCGCTTTCTTGGTTTCAACGCCACCGTCACCCGAATAGCCACCCATATTGGTAGCCGCCACCACCCGGTGGCAAGGAATGATGACGGGTATAGGGTTGGCGCCACATGCCATGCCCACGGCGCGGGCGGAGCTATCTATGGCATTTGCTAATTCTCCGTAAGTTATTGTTTCTCCATATGGGATTTGTTCCATAATTGACCACACATGTTGTTGGAATACTGTTCCTATTGGATCTAGAGGTAAATCGAAGGTTTTCCGAAAGCCGTCGAAATAATCGTCTAATTGTGATTTCGCCTCCTGCAAAAGTGTATTTGAGTTTTGTTCTTTAGCCCAGCCCCAATCCAGCGAGACAATCACGTTATCTTCGATGCTGATTGTCAGATCCCCAATTGGAGCGTGCGTAGAAATTTGTGGCATCTGTATTGTATAGCATTTTCTCGATATGAGGTGCCAGCCACAGCGCATCTGCGGAATGGTATGAAAAATCGCCCCCTAAATGGCCATAAATCCCTCCTCGAGAAGCGGTGGTTGGACCTTTGTTCAGCGCGCCCAACATGGCTCCGTCAGGATGACGCAGCCATGTTTGTAGGATAATTCTGAGGGCATTTCGTCGCGGGTTTTGGATAGTTGAATATGAAATAATTATACAACTATAAGTAGAATATGGGTAAAGATAGGCCGACCGTACTGAGGCTTCAGGTGGAAAATAGGCGCTGCCCCAGAACGGTTTCCCGTCTGGCACAAGTGACAGGCCGCATAATCGACGGAATATAAAAAGGGTTTACCCAAATTTTCGGCCTCGTTCAGGGCATTGCACCCCTCAGGAGTGCCAATGCATGGAACTATTCTTATGATGCGGAAAACTGGGAGGGGTTTCGAACTCCAACCGGTTCATCTTATCCATTTTTCCAAAGATTCTCACCGTTGCTCCGCAAATTCTCTTAAACTAATTTTGTCACGTTGACGGCGAAGGCAAAAGCGGGATATTGGCCTATGGAGATGAAGCTAGATATTGAATACATCTTGCACGACGCACGCGCGTTTTTGGGGCTGATAGGCTCAGAAGCCACGCAGGAGGCTCAAGCGCCGACGATGCAGGCCTCAATACGCGGCAGTTTAGCGAAATTCAAGGTCAGGGTTTCTACAAAACGTCTTTTGGACCAAAGCCATAGCAAAATCCGACGTGAAGTAGGTAAGACAACAAAGAGCGGGACGACGAGACTGAAGGGGAGTTTTAGCCATGGATGCCATGGAATGTCTGTTAGGGCGGCAGTCTACACCGGCGGCTAATCTTGTTGAGCCGACGCCCAGCGATGACGAAATATTGGAACTGCTGCAAGCGGCTATGCGGGCGCCAGATCACGGAGCGTTGCGTCCCTGGCGCTTTCTCGCGATCCGGGGCGAGCGGCGCAAGGCCCTGGGCGATATATTTGCTGACAGTTTGGTTAAGCGAGACTTAGATGCCAGGGTTGAGGATGTTGAAAAGGCACGCGGTAAGCCAGTCCGCGCTCCTTTGGTATTGGCGGTCTGGGCCAAGATCACGGAAAATCATCCCAAGGTACCGACGATAGAGCAGGTGATCGCCACTGGGGCGGCGGCGCAAAATCTTTTAAACGCCCTGCATGCCCGTGGTTACCAGGCCATCTGGGTGACGGGCGCGCCCTGTTATGATGAGTATGTCAAGGGGTCCTTGGGACTGGCACCAAAAGATGCCTTGGTGGGCTTTATTCATATCGGCACAATAAAAAAAGGTACCGCGCCTAAAAAGATACGACCCGATCCCGCGGAATTTCTGCAAACTTGGTAGTGATCCGCGATGTCGGATCTCGACACTATCTTTGCCCCATCCACGGCGCCAGGGCGAGCTGGCGTCGCCGTCATTCGGCTCTCTGGCCCTGCTGTACGGATGGCCCTGGCCGCCCTCACTGGGCGGGCCAAAACGCCAGGCCCACGAAAGGCGACGCTGACCCGGATTCTTGACTGGAATAGCGGCGAAGTCTTGGATCAAGGACTTGTCCTTTGGTTTCCGGCACCCTGTAGCTTCACGGGCGAAGATGTGGCCGAACTGCATTGCCACGGCGGCAGCGCGGTCGTTGCAGCCGTGTTGTCTTCCTTGGGGCGTCGTGATGATTGCCGTTTGGCTGAGGCCGGTGAGTTCACCCGGCGAGCCTTTCAAAACGGCAAGATGGACCTGACACAGGCCGAGGGCTTAGCGGACCTAATTGCTGCTGAAACTGAAGCTCAACGGCGCCAGGCGCAACGTCAAATGGCAGGAGAACTAGGTCAGCTGTATGAAAATTGGCGGGCTGATCTGATCCGAATTCTGGCCCATCTAGAAGCAGATATAGATTTTCCTGACGAAGATGTGCCTGACGCCATGACGGGCCGCAAACGATCCGTGCTGCAACGCCTGGCCGAGGAGATTTCCATTCACTTGGATGACAATAACCGCGGCGAACGTCTTCGCGACGGTTGCCAAATGGTGATCCTAGGCCCACCTAACGTTGGAAAATCAAGCCTTCTCAATGCCCTAGCTCGCCGTGACGCTGCTATCGTCTCTTCCCAAGCGGGCACCACGCGAGACGTAGTCGAGGTCTATCTGAACCTGGGCGGCTATCCGGTCGTGCTGGCGGATACAGCCGGCATTCGTGATAGCGATGATCATATTGAGGCTGAAGGGGTGCGGCGGGCCAGGGCTCGTGGTGATCAGGCAGATCTGCGCATCGTACTTTATGATTGCACAAGTGGTGGTGAGCCAGATGACGGAACCCTGGCCCTTGTGCAAGATGGCATACTGGTCGCCAATAAAGTGGATCTTGTGGAAAAAAAAACACCTCATCAAGGTTTAGCCGTTTCTACCAAGACCGGGCAGGGAATAGATGTTTTGCTGGATCGCTTAGCCGGAGAAGCGGCCCGATTCATGACGGTGGGTGGACAGCCGGGTTTGACCCGATCCCGGCATCGCCAGGGACTGGAAGATTGCCGCAAGGCCTTATGCCGCGCTCTCCAGGAAACGGAAAGTGAGTTGCGGGCAGAGGATGTGCGGGTGGCAGCGCGGCATTTGGGTCGGATTACCGGCCGGGTTGATGTGGAAGATATTCTGGAAGTTGTGTTTTCGGACTTCTGTATTGGTAAATAAAGCAGTTCACTGGTTGTGGCGATGTTTCATGTGAAACATCGAAAGAAAAATTAGCAGAAATTTTGACACCCTACCGTACCCTCCCTATGTTTCGCGTCATGAGCAATTACGATGTCATCGTGGTAGGCGGCGGACACGCTGGTTGTGAAGCAGCAGCTGCTGCTGCGCGCTACGGGGCGCGGACCCTGTTGCTGACACATCGCCGGGACACCATCGGCGAAATGTCCTGCAACCCGGCTATTGGCGGATTGGGCAAGGGGCATTTGGTGCGGGAAATTGATGCCCTGGACGGGCTTATGGGCAGGGTTACCGATGCCGCCGGAATCCAATTCCGTACGCTCAATCGCCGCAAGGGACCGGCCGTTCGCGGTCTACGTGTCCAGGCGGATCGGGCTCTGTATCGCAGTGCCATGCAGAATGCCCTGTCGCTAGAAGACAACCTCACCATTCAAGCTGGGGCGGTAGAGGACGTTGTACTAAAAAACGGCTCTGTTAAGGGCGTATGCTTAAAAGACGGACGCGAATATTCCTGCGGCCGTGTGGTTATCGCCACGGGAACTTTCCTGTGTGGCCGCATACACATAGGTGAAAATAATTGGCCCGCCGGTCGGATCGGGGAAGCGCCAGCCCTCGGCCTGTCCCAACGTCTGTATAATGTGGGTTTGGCGCTGGGTCGGCTGAAAACGGGCACACCTCCACGCCTGGATGGGCGCACCATTGCTTGGGATGGTTTGGAGCGGCAATCCGGTGATTTGCCGCCAGAGCCATTTTCCACCCTGACAACGAATATTACTAACCCACAAATCGATTGCTACATTACCTGGACGACGCCGGACGGTCACGATCTGATCCGGTCAAACTTGGACCGGGCGCCAATCTATTCGGGTCAAATCGACGGACGCGGTCCGCGTTATTGTCCCTCTATCGAAGACAAGGTGGTGCGGTTCGCGGACCGGGATCGGCATCAAATATTTCTTGAACCGGAAGGATTGGACGACCACACAGTTTATCCAAACGGAATTTCCACATCGTTACCCGAAGAAATACAACGGGATTTGTTACGCCGCATTCCGGGACTTGAGCAGGCTGTGGTAATTCGGCCGGGTTATGCAATTGAATATGATTTCGTGGACCCAAGGGAATTATGGCCTAGCCTGGAGGTGCGAAAACTGCCTGGGCTTTATCTCGCAGGGCAGATCAACGGCACTACAGGGTACGAGGAGGCGGCGGCCCAGGGCTTGATGGCGGGCCTTAATGCCGCTCGCGCGGCGGCTGATGATGAACCGGCCATTCTCGACCGGGCCGATGGGTATATCGGCGTGATGATAGACGACCTGGTCAACCGTGGCACCCAAGAACCATATCGCATGTTCACTTCTCGTGCCGAATATCGTCTTTTGTTACGGTCTGATAATGCGGATCAACGCCTGACGCCCGTTGGTCTGGCGGTAGGCTGTGTAGGCGAGGTAAGGAGACGAGCGTTCCAGGAAAAGACCCGGGCTCTAAACGAGGCGCGCCACGATCTCGAAGGCCGCCGTGCCACCCCGCACGAATGCCGTGCGGCTGGCATCACAGTGAACGAGGACGGCTGCCGCAGATCGGCCATGGAACTTCTGGCCTTCAGGGACATTGATTTGAATCGTCTAACGGCCCTTTGGCCGGATTTGGGGATAATGCCCGAATCCGTAGCGGCGCAGATGGAAATCGAAGCCCATTACGCCAGCTATTTGGAGCGGCAACAGGCGGATATCGACGCTTACCGACGGGATGAAGCAATGGCTATACCTACCAGCCTGGATTACGACGAGATCAAAGGCTTCTCTAACGAAGTGCGCGAAAAACTGAAGACGCATGGCCCGTCAACTCTGGGTGCGGCGGCCCGGATACCCGGGGTCACACCGGCGGCCCTCACCATTTTATTGGCCCACGTGAAACGCGGGAGACCTAAGGCCGTTGCCTAGACTTCCGGGTCGCGCGGGCGCCATGACTGTTGCGGAATTTGAAAAATCAATTGATGTTTCACGTGAAACATTGTCGCGGCTACAAGAATATGGCGAGCTGCTCGGTAAATGGAATACGCGCATTAATCTGGTCGGCCGGGAAAGCCTTAATGATCTGTGGCGCCGTCACATGCTCGATTCGGTGCAATTGGCAACGTGGGATCGCGATAATAAAGACGCGGGCCCCTGGGTTGACCTGGGCAGTGGCGCCGGTTTTCCTGGCCTGGTTCTTGCCATTGCGGGCATTCGGGATGTGCACTTGATCGAAAGCGATAGCCGGAAATGTGCCTTCCTGCGGGAGGCCGCGATACTCACCAACACGGAAGTGACTATTCACAATGCCAGAATTGAAACACTGGAGCCGCTGGCGGGACGGGTCGTCACTGCCCGTGCCCTGGCCCCCCTGGTTAAACTGCTACCATTAGCGTATCGGCATTTAGAGGATTGTGGGCAAATGTTGTTTCTGAAAGGACAAGATATAGATACTGAATTGACCGAAGCCACAAAATATTGGAAAATGACCCCACGCTACGGCTCCAGTCTGTCGGATAAGTCAGGCTCGATTTTGCAGCTGACGGAGATCGCTCGTGTCTGATTTCATTCAAACCGAAGACCAAAGCCTTGATAGTATAATAAAGGATCGTCGATCGGACCCGCCCCGCGTCATTGCTATTGCAAATCAAAAAGGGGGCGTTGGCAAGACCACTACGGCCATCAACCTAGGCACCGGCTTGGCCGCAATTGGCCGTAAGGTTCTTATGGTAGATTTGGACCCTCAGGGCAACGCTAGCACGGGATTGGGGATTAACCGCACTAACCGGAGGGTCGGCTCCTATGAAGTGCTTATGGCCGAGGCGAGTGTGGTCGATGCTCAACTAGAAACCTCGATTCCTGGCCTATTCCTCATCCCTTCTACAGTTGATCTGACCGGTGCTGAGTTGGAGTTAATCAATAAGCCGCGCCGTGCTTATCGCTTGCGGGAAGCATTGGCGGCCACAGGGCTTGACCTCGACTATGTTCTGATTGATAGCCCGCCGTCTCTGAACCTGCTGACAGTCAATGCGTTGGTGGCGGCAAAGTCTGTTGTCGTGCCATTGCAGTGCGAATTTTTCGCTCTGGAAGGCTTGTCTATGCTGATGAAAACTATCGAGCGCATTCGCAATGGGTTCAATGCCGAGCTGGAAATTCAGGGTATCGTTTTGACTATGTATGACAAGCGCAACAATCTATCCGACCAAGTGGCCCAGGATGTGCGCGACTTCCTGGGTGATATGGTTTACAAAACAATTATTCCTCGAAATGTCAGGGTGTCAGAGGCGCCATCCCATGGCAAACCGGCCTTATTGTACGATCACAAGTGCGCCGGCAGCGTTGCTTATATGCAGCTAGCAAGCGAGCTTTTGCGCCGAGAACGGCTTAGTGTGGTGGCATAAAGTTTTATGACTGAAAATCAACCAAGAAAAGGGTTTTCGAAGGGATTGGGGCGGGGACTATCCGCTCTTTTGGCAGAGGACCCTGACGACCAGCTGGCCCTAGATCGTATACGTTCGGCCCAAGCGGTGCCGGTGGAAAACTTGGTCCCGAATCGTTATCAGCCACGCCAGCGGTTTGACCGGGACGAGTTGCAGGCGCTAACCGAGTCTGTAAAGGTAAACGGCATTCTAATGCCAATTCTGGTGCGTCGTCTAGGAGACGGCCAAAACTACGAAATTATTGCTGGGGAACGACGCTGGCGCGCAGCACAGGAAGCCCAGCTTTACGAGGTGCCTATTGTCGTCAAGGAGTTGGACGACAAACAGGCCCTTGAAATGGCTTTGGTCGAAAACATTCAACGCCAGGACCTAACACCTCTGGAAGAGGCGGGGGGCTACCGCCGCCTGACCAAGGATTTCGGTCACACCCAGGAAGACGTCGCCCAAGTTTCCGGTAAGAGTCGCAGCCACGTAGCCAATATGTTACGGCTTTTGGAACTGCCCGAAACTATCAAGAACATGCTGGAAGACGGGCGTCTCACTGTAGGCCATGCTCGCGCCCTGCTGTCGGCGGAGCGGCCCGAGAGCCTGGCGGAGCGGGTAGTGGGCCAGGGACTAAACGTGCGGCAGACAGAATTCCTCGTCAAACAACCACGCAATACTACTACATATAAGATGGTCTCCGATAGTTCGTCTAAGGATCCGGACACTCGCGCATTGGAGCATCGATTGTCTGAAAATTTAGGCCTAAGAGTGAAGATCAAGCACAATGGCGAGCGCGGAGAAGTCCGGATAGGGTTTGAATCTCTTGACCAGTTCGATGATATTTTGAAACGCCTAAGTGACCGCCCCAACAACCAATAAAATCACTACCCCTTCACGACTGACTTTTTATCAAAGCCGTGCTGGGCGTGCCGCATTGGCGATTCGGATCAGTGCACGCCCGCAAATGGCCTCTGCTGGTAGACCTGTCGTTTTGCAGTCTAATTCCGCCTCGGTCAGGATTGCCATGGCCTGGGCCAGCCTTTGTGGACGCCATTGTTGCACCTGACGTTGTACAATCGGCTGATGCTTGAAAAAGATCGGCGGGCGTTGAGATTTGATCAAACCTCCAACATCGCCCCCTTCAGCCGCTTTCAGGGTTAGCAAATGTAGCCTTTGAAAATGACGGATGACGGCCCGCAGAATTACGGTAGGCTGGTCGCCGGCGGTTAGGCACCTAATCAGGGCATGATCTAGGGCCGTCTGGTCGCCGCTTGCTGCGGCTAAGGCCACGTCATCTCGGGCCAGAGGGTTGCCATCGCCGATAGTGGCCTCGGCATCGTCCAGGGTTATTGTCCTACCGGTTTTTCCCTTAAAAAGGGCTAATTTCTCGAGTTCTGAGCGTGTCACCTGCCGGTCGGAACCTAGATTTTCGCACAAATATGCAAGCGCCGAAGGCTCGACATCCAGGTCATGCTGGGTCAGTGTCTGGTGGATAATGCTTTCCAAGGAACGACTATCGTCCAAGTAGCAGGGTATGGCCGCGCCGCGTTCATGGTTTTCGAAAAGTTTTCTCAGGCTGTCGCGGGGCCCTAAGGTGGCCGCCTCAACCAATAGAAAACTGTCCTGCGATGAGATCAAAGTATCGTTAAGAACGGATTGAATTGCCTGGGTCTGGCCGTTGCCTGCCTGGTTCAGGCGAACCAGCCTGCGGCCGCCTGTCAGGCATATAGCCGTCATCTCGTCGAACAGCCGGGTCGGCTCTTCCTTTAACTGAGCGACAGATACTTCGGCTACCCGGAATGGATCACCGGGGTCATTTACTATGGTGGTGGCCAGCCGACTGGCTCGTTCTCGCACCAACCCGGTGTCCTCACCATACAACAGGACCGCCACGATATCTGCGTAGGGTTGATCGACGAA
This sequence comes from uncultured Rhodospirillaceae bacterium, assembly GCA_964507245.1. GTDB lineage: Bacteria > Pseudomonadota > Alphaproteobacteria. The sequence continues at coordinate 14,471 of CAZDQC010000030.1, read as the reverse complement.
ACCTTCTATTGCGCTATTTTTTAGTTTGACCACGGAGTGCAATTCTCGACTATTCTATCGGGAAAAATAAACAGCGATTCGGTCCCGAATACTTTCTGCCACACTTTCCGCTGCGCGTCGCAGAGCGTCGCGCCGGTTGATCAAATTAGCGTAGTCGGACCGGACGACGTTGTACGCGGAGATTGCCCGTGCATTACTTACAAGAAGCGATTGGCCGTTGCGTATATCCGTCAATTTAAACTGGGCAGTGAGACGGAGATTGAAGCGAGTAGCGCTGTCATCCTGCTGAAACGCCATCCCTTCGCGGCTCTCCTTTAGGGACACCGAAAGCTTGAATACGGGTTGGTCTGCTGCACTCTTAAGATGTAAAAGATTCAGTAACTTGTTCCGAACTATTTGCCCGGCCCGGCCCGGTATGGCCGCCACGGCCACGTAGGGCATACCATTGATATTACCCGCAACATTAGTTTGGGATTGCTTGCCGTATAGGGGTTGGAAACCACAGTTTCCCAAAAGAATTAGGCAACAAAAACACCCCAGGACCTGCCTGGCGATATACTCGGTACGACCGTCAAACGACAACATTGACGATGCGATTGGGTACGACAATGATACGGCGAACGTGCTTACCGGTCACTGCTTGCTCAATTTTGTCTAGGGCCAGGACCGCGGTGCGAATTTCCTCTTCCGGCTGATCCCGGGCAATCTCCAACGTGGCGCGCATTTTTCCGTTTAACTGCACGGCAATGGTAACAGTGTCCTCTACCAAAAGTGCGGAATTGGCCTCTGGCCAGGGGGCATCAGCCACCAGGCCTTCCCTGCCCAGGGTTTGCCAGGCCTCTTCAGCCAAGTGGGGCATCATAGGGCTTATCATGATCACCAGTGTTTCGATCGCTTCCCGCTGGGCCCAGCGGGCGCTGGCGGTCTCGCCCCTATCTTTGACGTTGTACGACCCTAGGGCGTTGGCTAGTTCATACAATCTGGCAACGGCAACGTTGAATTGAAAACGTTCTATACCATCTGTTGCAGCGCCGATGGCCTGATGGGTCAAGCGTCTCAAGGCAAGGGCATCTGCGCCAAACTCCGCTGGTATAGGACTGTCTGGGGCGGGCAGAAAGGGAGCTGATTCCGTTATAATCCGCCAAATTCTGCCTGTAAACCGCCACGCGCCCTCAATTCCGCTATCAGTCCATTCCAGATCCCGTTCCGGCGGGCTGTCGGACAGCATGAACCAGCGGGCCGTATCTGCCCCATAACGCTCAATTATATCTTCGGGATCAATCACATTCTTTCGGGACTTGGACATCTTTTCTGACCGACCTACAGTCACCGTTGCGCCCGTATCCTGGCGTGTGAATTTGCCATTTTTGTTTGGGACCACCTCCGTCGGTTCCAGCCAGGAGCCGCTGTTGTCACGGTAGGTCTCGTGACATACCATACCTTGGGTAAAGAGCCCCGAAAATGGCTCGCTGACGTTAATGTGGCCGCAGGTTTCAATGGCCCGTGTAAAAAACCGCGCGTATAGCAGATGCAAAATTGCATGCTCAACGCCACCAATATATTGATCAACCGGCATCCAATAGTCGACTGCGCTGCGGTCCAGGGGTTGATTCGCTCTGGGGCTACAAAAACGGGCAAAATACCACGCCGAATCAACAAAAGTATCAAATGTATCGGTTTCTCGACGCCCGACCTTACCACAGGCGGGACAATCTACCTTTCGCCAGGTTTCATGCCGGTCCAAGGGGTTGCCAGCCCGGTCGAAGGTGACGTCATCGGGCAAAATTATGGGCAGGTCGGATTCGAGAACCGGCACCACGCCACAGTCGTCGCAATGAACCACGGGAATGGGGCAGCCCCAATATCTTTGCCTGGAGACGCCCCAATCTCGAAGCCGGTACATAATCTCTCTTGTTCCAAAGCCGCCGGCCTCGGCTCGGCTGGAGATTTCGGACTTGGCCGCTTCGATTTCCATGCCATCAAGGAAGTGCGAGTTCGCGAGTATGCCTGGCCCAACATAGGCCTCAGATTCCACGGAAAATTGCAATGGATCAACATTGTTAGGTATCACTACAGGCAGTACGACAAGGTCATATTTGCGAGCGAAATCCAGGTCACGCTGGTCATGAGCGGGACAGCCGAAAATAGCGCCCGTGCCATATTCGATTAACACGAAATTGGCTACGTAAATGGGTAATTCTACATCAGGTAAGAACGGGTGGGCTGCGCGTAACCCCGTATCTAGGCCCAATTTCTCTGCCTTTTCAATTACTTCCTCGGAAGTGCCCAAACGCCGGCAATCCGCGACAAATTCCGCAATCTCTGACTGTTCAGCAGCCAGTTGCGTGGTCAACGGATGATCCGGTGACAAGGCCAGGAAGGAAGCGCCGAATATCGTATCGGGGCGGGTCGTAAAGACCTCAATCTCGCATTTCTGTCCCTTGATGGCGAACCGCAGCCTGGCGCCCTCGGACCGGTTTATCCAATTAGCTTGCATTAGCCGGACCTTCTCGGGCCATCGCTCCAGACTGCTCAAAGCGGTCAATAGTTCATCTTGAAACGCGGTAATTCGGAAAAACCATTGAGCCAGCTGACGTCGCTCAACCGGTGCACCAGACCGCCAACCGCAACCGTCAATCACCTGTTCGTTGGCCAAAACGGTATGCTCCACGGGGTCCCAGTTGACCCAGGATTCACGCCGGTAGGCGAGATTATGCTTTAATAAATCAAGAAACAATTTTTGCTGCTGACTGTAATATTCTACGTCGCAGGTGGCGAATTCGCGGCTCCAATCCAAAGACAAACCCATAGAGCGCAATTGTGTCCGCATATGGTCGATATTTTCGTAGGTCCATTTTGCCGGATGGATCTGTTTTTCTAGGGCTGCATTCTCTGCTGGCAATCCGAATGCATCCCAGCCCATGGGGTGGAGCACATTGAAGCCCTTGGCCCGCTTGTATCGGGCCACCACGTCGCCCATGGTGTAATTGCGCACGTGCCCCATATGAATTCGTCCGGAAGGATAGGGAAACATCTCTAGCACGTAATATTTCTGCCTTGTCGGGTCTTCCCTAGACTCAAACGTGCCGGCTTCGGCCCAGGCGGCTTGCCATTTTGCTTCCGTCATCTTGGCATTATAACGCGCCATGAACTCACCTTTCTCCGGCCGGCGGACCAAACCCAATGTCAACTACAAATCCACTAGATTCTTGGAAAAAACACCGATCCATGAAAATGTAATCTTTTTATTGCCCGAGCGTATCAAGCCGCAATTGCCGAGCTCGGGTGAGAATGGCATTTTCCAGTTGCACGGTCGTATCCCCGGCGACATCCGCACTCAACCAGCGCTGGGACTGGTCCCTGGTTTGCTTATAAACGGCTACCTTAATTCCGTCCGCTCGCAAGCGTCGGTCAAGGATATAGATTGTCAACTTGAAACGTTCATCAGGATTATCACTTGTACTGTACCAATCAGTTATGATCACGCCGCCAAACGGATCAGCCGAATTCAACGGCATGAATGATAGGGTATCCAACGAGGCACGCCAGAGAAAACTGTTGATGCCTATCCCACTGCCGCCAGTGCTGTCTACACGATCGGACTTCCCGCCGCCGAAAATATTCAAGCCGCCTGGCCCGAAAAGAGTCTCCCGCTCGCTGGTTGGATTTGGGTTGTTCCCGGCGCCTTCCGAGCGCGGATAGTTTTGTTCTGAATCACTAAGGCCACAGGCTGCTAACAAAAATGCTGCGGCGCATAGGGACAAATAACAGCCAGCCCGTAGATTGCGCGTCCGTGACCCCATGAATAAACACTCCAAATACACCCGAACTTATCGTGTTATATACTACGTCCCTGGTCCGGGCGGAATACGATCTATACAGATTGTTGCGGCTAAATGGTGACGGCCCGGCTGACGTTCGTTTTGAAGCCATGCGGTGAAGGAATTTTTGTTGGTGTCAGCAAGCAGGGACAAAATTTGGAAATTAACAGATGTTGCCTTGCAAAAGGCGGTGGCGAAGCATCAATCCGGCGAACTGAGTGCCGCTGCGAGGCCCTATCGCGCCATACTGAAGCGCCAACCTCGGCATCCCGACGCCCTGCATCTGCTTGGACTGACGGCGCGTCAGAACGGCGATCATGTTCGCGCCATTCGACATATAGAAAAGACCGTCACTCAGCGACCGAAAGAGCCTTTATTCCTGAATAACCTTGGCTTAATGATGATCTCGATAACAGGCTGGCCTGTGGTCCGTATCTCGGGGCTGTACATGAATTCTCTCGGTGAACCATTACCATGCTGACAACATGCCTGATCGTAGACGATTTTTTCGACGACCCTGCTGCCATGCGGCGGACCATGTTAGACCTGGACTATCCCGAACCGAAATCGAATGCCTATTATCCGGGCCGGGATTCCGCACAACAGTTGAAGTTGCCTGGAATAGACAAACTGGTCAGCAGCCTGACGGGTGAAAAAGTGGTCGAAAGCAAGCTGCATTCCCACGGCCATGCTCGTATTTCACTGGCCGCCGACGATCTTAAGCGCAGGGCTACAGTGCATATTGATCCCGGCGTGGTCTGGTCGGCTATTATTTACATGAATTTGCCGGAGCAATGCCAAGGTGGCACGGAATTCTTTCGCCACAAGGCCTGGAATATGGAGCGGGCACCAATATATCCGCGGGAACTGGCCGAAATGGGCGTTCAGAACTACGTAGAGGGTAGTGTCAAGATCATTGGACAGGACAGCAATGATATGAGCAAATGGGAAAAGACCATGATGATTCCCATGCGGTTCAACCGGCTGGTGCTTCTGCGACCATGGTATTTTCATACGTCCGGAGCATCATTTGGCGATAACAAAGAAAATGGACGTTTGGTGTATCTCATGTTCTTCGTTGGCGTCAGTTAATTCGATAGAGATAACAACCGGTGTAATTACCTGCCGCATTCATCAGCGGTTTTTTACCCTCATCGAAAATTGAAGGGCAAAGATGTTGCAAACACGACACAGTGCGGGATTTTCGACACAACATCTATTTGAAAGGCTTGCAATTAATTCCAGCAAATGAGCAATATACTAATAGTTAGGGCAGCATATCGCCCTTTTTGTGTGCAATTGCGACAAATTTAATGGAGAGGTACCAGCAATGAAAAAGCTGCTGTACGGAACAACGGCCCTTGTGGCGGCTGGCATGGTTGCCGGCGGCGCGCAAGCAGCCGATAAGATTAAAGTAGGCGTGGGCGGTTACTTTTTTGGCTATTTGGTGGGGGTAGATCAAGACGACTCCGCCGCAACCGGCGCCCTTGGAGCCGCGCCCGGTAACAACCGCCGCGGTCATGATATCACCCGTGAAGGTGAAATCATTTTCAACGGCAAGACCTCATTGGACAACGGGATTTCGTTTGGCGTCCAGGTTCAGCTTGAAGCTGAGACTTGCGGCGACCAGATCGATGAATCCTTTATATGGATGTCGGGTAGCTTCGGTAAAATCAACCTTGGTTCTGAGAACTCAGCCGCTTATCTGATGGGTTACGGCTCAGTAGCCCCGTCTCATTGGTCAGCTGGCGTGAACTCGCCCGGTAGCCGTTTTCACAATACCGGCGGCAACGCAGCGGGGTTCAACACGACCAACGCTCAGTTGACCTCGGACGCTGAAAAGATAACCTATTTCACACCGCGCATGTCCGGTTTCCAGCTTGGTGTTTCATACACGCCGGAAAGGGCTCAGGATATCTCAAGTTACTCCGGTATGGAGGGTAACGCTGATGCCGGTGATCAGAGTGAAGTAGTTGAAATTGGCGCCAACTGGTCTGGTAAGATGGGTGGCACGAGTGTTGGTGTCTCCGGTAGTTGGGGCGAAGGCAGCGAGGAAGTGTCTTCGGCAACCACGGATGACAGACAAGAATATACTCTTGGTGTCAAAGCCTCCATGAACAACATTTCTGTAGGTGTCCGTTTTAATAACGACGACCAGGGCACTAGTGGCAGCAATACCGACCGTGAAGCCTGGCAAATTGGCATACGTTATAAGTCTGGCCCCTGGGGCATGGGCGTACAAATTGCCAATAACGAGGTCGGTCAGGGTATTGGTGCCGGTGTTGATGAAGCGCGAGTTATAGAAGTTGGCGGTTCGTACAGTATCGGTCCTGGTGTCACGATGGTTGGCGGCGTTCAGGTGGCTGATCTTAGCGCAGGCGATAGTGATCCTGCGTCAGAAAATGATGCGACCGTCTTTTTCATTGGAACATTCTTGGGATTCTAAGTTAACCTAAGAAGGTGACTTTAAGGAGACGGGGCGGACTTCGGTTCGCCCCGTTTTCTTTTTCTAATCATGTCTGTTGGCACAGACCCGGTTTCATCTGATGTTTGATTGGCATTTTTTTGTAAAAGCATCTTATCTTAAATCAACCGATAAAATGAAATACTCTGGGACTTGATCAAAGACGGCTTGAACCAATTTAAATTTGGTTGATGCGCGCGATGGCGGCGGCCTTCGAAGCGACGATCCAATTCTGGCGGAACCCAAATATCTACGACCTACTCCGCTTCGAATATGAAGGCCTGGCCATCAATTCCAGTGGCATTATCATGGTAATTCGGCCGAGGTTTGGCTTTGTACCCGCTAAGTCATGGACGACCTAGGAAAAGGGAATTAAGCAACGGAACCGAACATTACGAGTCTTCGCGACGGCCGGAGATATGCAGCCGGAAAAGACAATTCACCGAACGGCCACCAATCATTAGAAAGCCAACAAGAAGCCCCCCGTATTATTTTTGAGGCAACCGAAACCACAAGATAGTTTCGTTTGCCTGGATTGTTGTCATGAGTTTCCCTGCAGCCGAACTCAGAGTGTTTGGCGATCATTCAAATCCGCAACGATAAATTCCATCAAATCATTAGGATTTTCGCGTAACTGGTGCACGCAGGGTACCGGATTTTGAAACAGGAGATCGACCGTCGCAGTATGTTTTCCCCCAGGCGATTTTGGTAGATCCTCAGCGGGTACTCCCAGGGATCCCATACAACCCACCTGCCCGTCCCGGCTGATCCGCACGCCGGCCAGACCGCAGGGTGCAGAGCAATGATCTCCCACATAGGGCACCGTCCAGCATGACAGATTGGTGAACCGGCCTTGCAGGACATCCCCCGGGGCCGAGGTATAAACCGCCACGCCAGGTACAGCCGACAGTTTTGCCATATGCGCCGGCCCTGAATCTGCGGCCACAATGTAGTCGCATTGATCTACACTTTGGAGCAAATCACCGATGGACGAAAAAGCCTCGATGACCTCCACTGTTGGCGGCAACTCCGGTCTAATAGACTGGCTGAACAACAGACCCTGCCGTTGATTACGATTCAGGCACAGGGTGATCTGGCCCTTGTCCCGCAAGGCATAAATGATGGCCAGTGTGGCCGCTACGGGTAGAGTACGCAGGGGCGAACTGGCCAGAGGAAACAGGCCGATTCGCAAGGGGCGATCTGACGTTATGGGCGCCCTTTGGTCGGCGTAGCGTGTGCTCGGTTTCAATTCGAACGCTGCTAGCAGGTCCGCCTCCATGTCCACGGGCCAGAATTCGATTTTGCGCCGGCTCTCCAAATGGCCAAGGTCTACGACCATATCCCACCGCCGACGTTCTTTGCGTGATAGCCAGAGAGCATAAACGGTGATATTGCCGGATTGCAGGTAGATGTCACTCGCTGACTGGGCGCAGAAAACGCCAACTTCCCTAGGCTGACAGTGTTCTAAAAATGCCTGTAAAAACAGTAAGGTACATACATTATTCCCTAGCGCCTGACTGGGTAGGAGAAACAAAATGCGCCGGTTCTTGTATCTGGTAGTGGGCCATTCCGTGTGGGCTAGGCAGTTGATTGCCACCTGAGTGTCATGAATATGAAATTGTTGCGGTGCCTGCACTAGGACCTGGTTGGCAAAGCCTTGCGCGGATGTAAGAAAACGTCCACCTCCCGTTCCGGCTTGCTCTGCCTGGGGCGATGCATTGTTAGGACGATAATGGAAATCCTGTCGGGCGGAAAACTCTAGTAATCCAGTGTGTGACGGCTGCCTTCGGCGATCAGACTTGTCTCCCCTATCTCGCCCACGGGTATTTCCAGGCATTCTATTTGTTCCTTGGTCCAGGGCCGCATTTGATTGGCAGCCCCCCTGAATTTGTTGTCATTACGCCGGGTATAATTAACTGGTTCTATAGTTAAAGTCATGGGGCCAAAGTCGTAACTTCGGAGTCATGGCGCCAACCCGGAAATCGCTGCTACACCCACCGCCCGGCTTGGCGCCAACTGGCCAACATTTTTGCTCGAAACACCACCCAGGGCATACACTGGCAGCGCTGCCTTCCGTGCCATGGCAGCAAACCGAATGGCGCCCAGGGCGGGGACGCCGGGATGGCTTTGCGTGGCAAATACGGGCGACAGCAGGGCCGCATCGGCACCAATGCGCGCGGCTTGATTCAAAGCGGCTAGGGAATGAGCTGCCGCTGTCACCAACCAGCCGGGCCTACGCCCTAAAAGCGGCGGTCGCTTGGCTAGCGCCTCGGGCAAATGTACGCCATGGGCACCGATTTTCCAGGCGAGGCGATAGTCCGCCGAGACTAATAGGTATACATGCCGTTGCCGGCAGATATTCATGAGATGCCGCCCAAGGTCTTCCCGGTTCCAAAAATCATAATGGCGCAAAATAATGGCGCTGCCTGCCGGCAGACGGTCGGCAGCCAACAGCGGATCCGGCAGGCGTTCTGGGTCGGTCATCAGTATTATTCCAGGCAGACCGCTACCAGAAGTAGATGCCCGATTGAGACGGAAGGATAGCTTTGCTAGGGTCGCGGCAGACATGAGGAAGACAATGCCATGACAGTTGACAAGGTACCAGCGGCGACAGATGTCGACGTCGCCACCAATTTGGCCGAAGTTGAGAGCACCAAAGCCGTAGCGGCCAATGCGGCAGGACGCAACCCGAGGGAAATTGCATTGGTCGCAGTGTCTAAGACCCAGCCGGTTGACACCATACTGTCCGGTATCCGGGCTGGTCAGTCCAGATTTGGCGAGAACCGGGTGCAGGAAGCCCTCACCAAATGGCCCAAGCTGAAAACAGCCCACCCGCACTTGCGCCTGCATCTGATCGGATCTCTACAAACCAACAAGGTGCGTGATGCAGTGACATTGTTTGACGTCATCGAGACCGTGGATCGACCAAAACTGGCCCGTGCCCTAGCCCGCGAAATGGACAAGCAGGGCCGCCGGCCGGACGTTTTCATTCAGGTAAACACCGGAGAAGAGGAACAAAAGGCCGGCGTATGGCCGGAAGACACCGATGCCTTCGTGGAATTAGTGCGAGTTGAATTGGGCCTGAACCTGCGTGGCCTGATGTGTATCCCGCCTTTGGACGAGGAATGCAGCTTGCATTTCGCGTTGCTACGGGAAATTGCTCGGCGAAACGACCTGAAGGAACTGTCCATGGGCATGAGCGCAGATTACGAGGTGGCCATCCAATTCGGCGCCACCCTTGTGCGGGTGGGCACGGCGATCTTCGGCGAGCGGCGGCCTTATCCCTAAGGGTTTTCGATCCGGATATCGCTGCCCGGTGTTATGTCAGCGAGGACGGTGAGCAAATCTTCCTTGGCCAAGGCGATGCATCCTTCGGTAGGGCTATATTCGGAGCTAGCTATATGCAGGAATATGGCACTACCCAAGCCGGGCACCACGGGGTCGTCGTTGTAACCCAGCACCACCATTAGGTCGTAGAGATGATCGTTCCGCCACATGCTTTCGGCGCTGGCAGCCAGGGGCAAGGTGACTGGAAGGTTATAGGCGCTATGACCCGGGTCATCGCACCATCCATCGCGGGGTCGAAGGGGCGTAGTGGGTAGGGCGCAAGCTGGCGGGGCCAGACGGTCCGGCCGGTATAGCAACTGGCGAAGAGGATAGGCGCCGGCCGGAGTGGCACCATCGCCTTCCCGTTTGTCGGTGGTCACACCGCCCCGTCCCAGGGTGCAGCGGAACACTCGGTTCCCACACTGCAGCCAGCCGTCTGTTGAAACTTTGAGGTGAATCATGCCGAGCCGGTCTGACCCAGCAAGGTTTTGCTAATTGTGTACATTAGAGGCAATTAGCTGAGTATGTAGATTGCCGCTACAACAAATGACCCGATCGATCCTTCTTGGTGCGCAGATAGAAATCGTTGTGCACGTTGGCGGGAAAACTATGCGCCACCCGTTCGCTGACGGTGATACCGCAGGCTTCCAGCCCTTCCACCTTGTCAGGGTTGTTGGTCAACAAGCGCACTTCGTTGAAGCCTAACAGGCCCAGCATTTGCGCCGCTGGCAGAAAAACTCGCTCGTCGGCATCAAAGCCTAGCCGGAGGTTAGCGTCGATGGTGTCGAACCCTTCCGCCTGTAGGCTATAGGCGCGCAGTTTGTTCATTAGGCCGATGCCGCGGCCCTCTTGAGCCAGATACAGTAACACCCCACTGCCTTGTTCCGCCATCAAAGCGATTGCGCCTCGCAACTGTTCTCCGCAATCGCATTTCATTGAAGCCAAAAGGTCGCCGGTGAAACATTCCGAATGCAGGCGGGTCAAGACCGGAGAATGGCGGTCTGGGTCGCCGATAATTATAGCCAGATGCTCAATGCCACCATCGGCTGGACGGAAGGCGACTAAACGGCAATCCTGGGCATCGGCAAGTGGTACGGGTGCTTCGGCCACCTGACGTAGAGAGAGGGCGGCCGAAGGTTCGAAATCAAAGATCTGAGAGGTGGTGACCGTAAGAAACTTGCGCTCGGCAGCATAAAGACGGGATTTGTCGGTAATCGGCACCACCACGGCGGAGGGCAAAAGGCGCGCCGCCTTAGCCAAATGTACGGCAGCAATTTCAGTTTCGAGAGGTGGCCGGCGATCTCGTTTGAAGGGCCCGCGCAAAGGCTGGGCTAAGTCTGTGCTGCCATCTGCCAAGGTTTGCACCAAGCCAACGTCCGTGTTCTGGTCTATGGGCAACAATACCACGCCAGTGCCGGTGGGTTTAATATGTAAGGCCCGAGCCCGGCTTTCTGTCAGCACTAACACGGCCCTGTTGGCGCCGTTCGTCTCGTCCATGCCCCAGTTGCAGATTTCGGCTAGACTGCCAAGGCTGGCCTGCTCCGCTGCTAGAGCTAGGGCATAGTCTTCGCCATCGGTTCCCAGCAAGACTAGGAGCCCGCGCCGCAGTTCGGCGATAGCCCGGTCAACAGCAATTACATTATCGTCGGTGGTCATGATTGTAGTAGACAATATACCTGCGCGGGAGATTTGGTGAAAGATTTTCCGGTTTAGAAGCTATCACAACAAGGCTGTTCTTCTTGCAGCGGTTACAGGACCTGTCTATATCAAAAAACAACGCACTTATGGCACGATGCAGGTTAGCTATGACGGCGAAGAAAATACTTCTGGTAGACGGCAAAGATTCATTACGTGCCGTTTTGGCCGAGCAATTAGACTTGCACAACGAATTTGCAACTTTCCAGGCTGCAACTGGAGCGGAAGCTTCGGAAATATCCAAAAGCCACCACTTCGAACTAATTTTGTTAAACTTGGATCTGGACGGTGGGGAAGTTTGCAAAATGTTGCGCAAATCCGGCGTGAAATGCCCCATCATTATGTTAACAACCGCAGACAGATATGCCGATACAATTTCGCCTTCGGAATTTGGCGCTAATGATTGCGTAATGAAGCCCTTTAAGTTCGCCGTTCTGCTAGCCTGTATACGTTCACATCTGCGTCAACACGAGTTGTCTGACGAGGCGGTGTTTTCCATTGGCCCTTATATTTTTCGTCCTTCAGCCAAAATGCTGTTGCAAGGCGAGAGCAATGAAAAGGTGCGCCTGACCGAAAAAGAAACGTCGATCCTAAAATATTTGTTTGGCAAAGGCGGCAAGGCCGTTAGCCGGGAAGTTCTGTTGAACGAGGTGTGGGGCTACAATGCTGGTGTTACAACACATACTCTAGAAACCCATATCTATCGACTGCGGCAAAAAATCGAAAGTGATCCGTCATCTGCTGAAATTTTGGTCACCGAACCGGGTGGTTATCGCCTGTCGGTTTAGGGTTATGCATTTCAAGCTGTGAATCCGACTTCGATCAGGGGTTTCTCGTCGATTACCCGTTGAAAGGACATCCGTGTCAAATCAATGGTTTGATAGCCACCGTTCAGCAATAATTCAGTCATAGCGCGTCCAATGGCGGGACCTTTCTGCAGACCTGCCCCAGTGAAACCTGTGGCGATATAGAAATTGTCAAGGCCGCCGGTCCATTTGCCGATAATGGTATTGCCGTCCATATGATTGAAGGCATAGTGCCCGGCCCACCCCCGTTTCACCTGCAAGGCTTCGAAGGCCGGAACGCGATGAGCGAGAACTGGCCAAAAACGGCTTTCGAATAGATCATGGTCGACCTCCCAATTGAAGCCAAAGGCCACGTCCGTATCGGTCTGTCCGACGGTAAACCCAGCGCCCTCTTGCCGAAAGGCGATGCCGGCGGGGTCCTTGGTCAAGGGCATGGTTTCTACTTCGCCCTGAATTTCGAAATAAAAAGTGTTACGGCTTAGCGGTTGTACTGGAACCTCCATACCGACCATGGCACAAATTTCCGGCCCCCAAGCGCCCGCCACGTTGACGATGATGTCACTGGAAATTATTTCGCCCGATTCTAGCACTACGGCTTGGGCTAGGCCGCCCGACACCTGAATATCAACCACCTTGTCCTTGATATATGAAACACCCAAGCTGATGGCCTTGCGGCGGAAACCAGTAACAGCAGCGTGAGGATCGATAAAGCCGTCCTGTGGCCCATGAATGGCGGCATCCACATCGCCCACGTACAAAGAGGGAAAGCGGGCGCTCAATTCATCCCTGTCCAGTAAGTCGTTGGGCACTCCTAGGCCAGTCTGGATCTTCCAACTTTCTTCGGCGGCCGCAACACCGTCCGGGCCGGCGACCAGGTAAAGATAGCCGTGTTCCAGGAAATCGAAACTGCCTGGCAAACCGTCTACGTCCATCAATTGGGCAAAATTCTTATACACCTCGCGGCCATAGCGAGACATTTCGATATTTTCGACCAACCCATGCATGAGTCGCACGCCCCCCGATGACCGAGGTGCCGCCGCCCATTCATAGGCAGGGTCGGGCTCAATTACGCAGACATCGCCAGCGCGGCCCGTTATGGCCAGATGATAGGCGATTGAGGACCCCATGATGCTACCGCCAATAATGATGATATCCGCCATGCTTTTGTTTCCGTGTTGGTGCCGGATCGGTGTCACGATGTATTATAGGTTCAGGATACCCGTTCGAAACAAGAATTGGCGGAAAAACATGGCCAGAATTGCGATTGCCGGCTTTATGCACGAAACTAACTGCTTCGTGCCCGGTGTCACCGACTATGGAGATTTCGCTCGCCCTGCCGACCGTCCTGGCATTTTGCGTGGTGATGAAGTAATGGCCGAATTCGCTAAACAGGGCGCTTCCACCGCTGGCTTCATCGCTGGCAATGACGGCAATCATAAACTTTCACCCCTGTTGTGGACCTCCACGACGCCGGGCCCAGAGGTTACGGCCCATGCCTATGAACGCATATCCGGCGAAATACTAGCCCGCTTGTCCGACGTGCTGCCTGTGGAAGGGGTGTATCTGGACTTACACGGCGCCATGGTTTCGGAACATCATGCCGATGCGGAAGGCGAACTGCTCCGCCGAGTGCGAGCCGTTGCGGGCGAAGAGGCCGCGGTTGTCATCACCCTGGATTACCACGCCAATGTGACGCCCCAAATGGTGGCCTTGGCGGATGCTATTTTGCCCTATCACACTTATCCTCATGTGGATCAACACGCCACGGGGCTACGGGCTGCAGCCGCCATGAAACGCCTGTTGATCGAAGGACGGCCCCAGGGCCACGCTCTGCGCCAACTGCCGTTTTTGCTACCCTTGAATTATCAATGCACATTGGTCGAACCGTCTAAAGGTATCGTGGAGACTGTGTTTTCGCGCCAGACCGCTGAAATGCTATCCTTGGCCTATTTGGCCGGCTTTCCGCCCTCCGATTTGGCTAATTGCGGGCCGACGGTCAGCTGCCATGCCTACGATCAGGTTGTGGCGGATGCGGTGGTGGACGAACTGGCCCAGATGATCGCTCTGAAGGAAGCGGATTTCGCCCAACCGCTGCTGTCGCCGGACGAAGCGGTAGTAGAAGCCATGCGTCTGGCCGAAAGCGCTGCGAAACCCGTCGTCATTGCCGATACCCAGGATAATCCTGGCTGTGGCGGCAGCGGCGATACAGTTGGCATGCTGGCTGCCTTGGTGGCGAAAGATGCCCGGGGCGTGGTGTTCGGCGCCGTCGCTGATGACTTGGCTGCCGCCGCTGCTCACGAGGCTGGCGTTGGAGCAGAGGTCAACCTGATGCTGGGCGGTCGAACCAAACTGCCTGGT
>CAZDQC010000029.1:0-31081 GCA_964507245.1 uncultured Rhodospirillaceae bacterium | reverse complement strand
GAGTATTCGTCCTATGGATTTAACCCATTTCATGATGGAGCAAGCGAGATCCGATCTGAAACAACCCCGTCATTGAGGGTAATCATTAAAAAAATGCCCTGTGGTGTCAATTTGTCAATTGACTCCATATTGCTCCCGAGGCCAATCGTAATTATGTTCTGGCGAGCAAACTCATCAGCGGAGGGGTGGCCGAGTGGTTGAAGGCGCACGCCTGGAAAGCGTGTATACGGGCAACCGTATCGAGGGTTCGAATCCCTCTCCCTCCGCCAGACCTCTATTTTCTAACATCCATTAGTTTCCGCGTTTCCCGTGTTAACTCGGAGTGCTGGTCCAACCGCAACGTGTGCCGATTAAACATCGTTTGTTGTTCGTTTCGATTATCTACAATACTTTCGCGCCAAAGCCTCTAAAAGGAACATTCATGGCTTCCGATAACGTTGAGCGCAAGATTGCGGTAATCCTAGCCACCGATGTGGTGGGCTACAGCACCAAGATGGAGGAGAACGAAGTTCAAACCCTCCAGACACTAAAAGCCTGCCGGGTGATTATCGAGGGATTGATCGGGGAGCACCACGGCCGGATCTTCAACACGGCGGGGGACTCAGTATTGGCTGAGTTTCCAAGTGCCGTCGAAGCCGTTTTATGTGCTTCTGAGTTCCAAAGGACCATCAAGGAGCGTAATGCTTCTGTAGAGGATGAAGCTCAACAGATGGAGTTCCGTGTCGGCATCAACATGGGCGATGTCGTCATTGAGGAGGGTAACCTCTACGGCGATGGGGTGAACGTCGCAGCACGCCTGGAGGCCCTAGCCCAAACAGGCGGAATCTGCCTTTCCAAGAATGTGTACGATATCGTGCAGAAGAAAGTAGATTTAGCGTTTACCGATCTCGGTGATCAGCAGGTCAAGGATACTATCATCCACGCGGTTGATGTATCACTGGACGGTACTCCGCAGAGGAGAAAGCCTCGAACGAAATCTAGGACACCACTACCTATTGTCATAGCCGCTGTCCTTGTAATCGCCGTAATTGGTCTTGGCAGTTTCTTCTACTTTAACAATGCAACCACTGAGCAGTCTCAAGAAGAAACGAAGGTTGCAAAGGACAACTTACCTGTAATTTTAGTTAAACCTTTTAAGAGTTTGGGTAGTGAAGATACTTCTATCAGTAATGCTCTAACGGAAAGCCTTGTCTCTAGTTTATCTAGATATAAAGCAATCTCTGTTCTATCAAGCAGCACAAGTTTCCATATTCTCCAAACCAATATACCTGATAAGAAAATTTCAAAAGACTTTGGGGTAAATTATGTCATTCAAGGAACCTTTCAGTCCTTTGGGAACAACATGAGATTAACCCTAGAACTTAATGATCTCTCAAAAGGTAAGGTGGTGTGGGCAGATAAAGTTGATAATTTTACTCTAAATGATATTTTCAAAATACAAGATGAGATTGGAAATAAAATACTGGGGCAACTTCAGGTTACTGCTGTAGGAGGAGAGCATCACAAAAAATGGATGTCAGAGTTTGATACTTTTGAGCAATATCTACTAGTTTTAAATTTTCATGTAGAGTGGGGAAAATTTAATAAAGAAGGCTACGAAAACACTCTAGAGATTTTAGATAAATTAAGATCATTAAAGACAAATAAAAATGCACTTGATTCCCTAGAAGCGTGGACTATCCATCTGCGGTTAAAGCTGCGACTCTCTAAAGAAGTAGACGAAGATATTAAAAAATTAGATGACTTAACTAATTCTGTTTTAAAAAATAGGGGGAATGCAACAGACTACGGCCTAAGGGCTATTGTCGAATTAGAGCATTTATCAAAGGACTGTGGTATTGCAACACAAAATATTTCAAAGGCATTAGAGATTGGTACCAACCCAAATATTTTTACTCAGGCGGGATTTATTTATCATGCGTGTGGGGATAGCAAAAACGCTATTAAATATCTCAAAGAAGCTTTGCGTCTCAAACCGATTGATACAACATATGTAATTACCTCATTCTTAGTTGCAAATATGTATATCCAGGACAGAACGGAAGAAATCAAAAAAATACTTGGAGATAAAATTAATAATGAGGATATATATCCAATGTTGCTTTGGATTTATGCATCAGTGGAATTAGAAAATGGAAATACTAAGAAGGCCAAAGAGTATTTCGAGAGAGGCAAAGAGCGTGGCGCACGGAAGTCTATGATAATGGGGACGGTAAGAAATAAAAAATCTGTAGAAAAACTTACCAAGTCTTTAGAAACTTTGGGGCCCTTAGATTAAATGGATATAAGAAAATATATATGAAGGCTCTGCTTCAGCGTAGCTCTGCTTAATACATCCCGGATAGCAAAAGCTTCGGCAATATAGCTGATCTCAAAGATTAGTCCATCTGATGGTCGCGAAAGGGGTACGGTTCCCTTGATGATGGGACGATGGTACGATTTTCAGAAATTGGGATGGTGTCCGGAAGATGTCGGATTACGAGCATCAGGGAGAAGAGCAAATGGATCCAACGGTGGTCAGTTCGTGGAACGATTTTGCTCCGTTACGACATGTGATCGTGGGCCGGGCGGATCTCACCTGCATTCCGCCGTTGGAGCCGGCAACCGAAGCCAAGGTGCCAGAAGACAGTGACATGCGCGGTATGTGGGGGCCGCGCCCACAACATACGGTCGAACAAGCGAATGATCGCCTCGACGCTTTAGTGGGTCTTCTCAAGAAACGCGGCATCCGGGTGGATAGGCCAGAGCCCATCCAGTGGAATCAGGCCGTTATTACACCCGATTTTAGCACAGGATCCATGTTCGGTTGCATGCCGCCGCGGGACGTGTTGTTGACCGTGGGCAAAGAGATCCTGTCGGCACCGATGTCATTTCGCTGCCGCTACTGGGAGTACCTCGCCTACTATGGACTAATGCAGCGCTACTTTGACGAGGACCCGAACTTTCGTTGGGAGCAGGCCCCGAGACCGCGGCTAACGGATGCCGCATACCAGGATGGTTACTTCGATGAGATCACCATTGATGAGCGCCTGAAACGCACCGCAGCACTCGATTTTGTGACCACCGAGCATGAGCCGCTGTTTGATGCTGCCGACATACTTCGTATAGGAAAAGATCTTTTCTGCCAGCACGGTCTCACAACCAATCGGAGAGGGATGGAGTGGCTACAACGGCATTACCCGGATCACCGAGTACATGCCGTCAACTTTCCGGGTGACCCTTACCCCATCCACATCGACGCGACTTTCGTGCCGCTGCGTCCCGGCCTTATCATGAACAATCCAAATCGGCGGCTGCCGGACAACCAGCGCAAGATCTTCGAAGCCAATGATTGGGAGATTATCGACGCCGCTCAGCCGGCACATAACACGTCACCGCCTCTTTGCTACTCGAGCGTGTGGCTCTCCATGAACGTGCTGATCCTAGATCCCAAGACGGTAGTGGCTGAGGCCAGCGAGGTGCACCAACTTGAGCAACTTGATAAACTAGGCTTTGAGGTGTTGCCACTAGCATTTCGTGATGCCTACGCCTTTGGCGGCGGCCTGCACTGTGCAACCGCTGACGTACTTCGAGAAGGCACCTGCGATGACTTTTTTCCCCATCAGGTACCGGGTACACAGATTCGGTCAATCTAATGTGCGATGTCAGGAGGCGTGGCGTACAATGATGCCCAGAACGGATATCACCGCTACAAAGGTCGGGGGTTCGGACGGTCTGGTCTTTGTCACATGTGGTTCAGAGGTCGAGCCGTCCACTCAAGAGAAACCTAAGCGCCGCGAAGTTGTCATCAATGGCACGCGGGTGCGGACCGTGGATATCCATGCCCATTGCGCAGTGCCGGAGGCTTTGGCCTTGATGGGTGAAAAACTTGCGGGCCCCGGTTTGCGGATAGATCTCGATATGGCAACCGAAGTGGACCTGCGCATTAAAACTATGGACGAGCAGGGCATCGATATTGAGGCCTTGAGCATAAATCCCAACTGGTACGGGGTCGCCGACCAAGATCTGGCCAAACAGATTATACAAATTCAAAATCAAACGCTGGCTGAAGAATGTGCGAAAAACTCGGACCGGTTTGTGGCTTTCGCATCCGTCGCGCTCCAGTTTCCTGATTTGGCGACCCAGCAGCTTGAAGAGGGCGTGAAGAAATATGGCCTCCGTGGCGTAGCCATCGGCGGAAATGTTGCTGGAGATGAGATCGCCAATCCGAAATTTGATCGATTTTGGTCCAAGGCCGAACAACTGGGCGTACTCGTTTTCATTCACCCTCAAGGCGACGGAGCGCCGTCGCAACTAGCATCTAGGTTCGAAGGGAATGGCTATCTTAGCAATGTGATCGGCAATCCTCTAGAAACAACGATCGCTCTTTCCCACTTGATATTCGAGGGCACGCTGGACAGATACCCCGGCCTCAAAATCTGTGCCGCTCATGCAGGAGGGTTTTTACCCTCATATGCCGGCCGGTTTGATCGTGGCGGCCCCGTACGCCCCGATCTTTGTCCCGGCGGCATCCATGGGCCTATCAAAAAAGTACCGTCGGAATACCTAAAAAAATTGTATTATGATAGTATGGTTTTCCGACCTGAGGGTCTGCGCCATCTGGCTGCCGAAGTCGGCTCCAGCCAGCTCATGGTAGGTACTGATTATCCTTATCCGTGGACGGACACGGCGATCGACCTTGTCCTTGAAACACCTGGCTTGAGCGATGCCGACAAGATTGCAATCCTTGGCGGGACGGCCGCTGAATTGCTTGGTCTCGCGGCAAAATTATACTGAACTCTTCCGGACCAAGAATAGACAGAAGCCTCGCTAGCGTTGTGCGTCCGATGAAGAACTGAGTGACTTCAAAGGATTCCATAATAGCGTCTTCGTCTACCTCTTGGCCTAATTTCCTCTACTAAACCACCGGATTTAGTTAAACCAACAGCAGGAAAATAGACAAAACCACAAAAGCGGGGTTTATTGGCAAAATACCAATTACCTCAAATTTGAAAGCAACTTCAATAAACCCGGACCGAAGACATTGGTAACAGAATGTACCCAGGATATGGTTGACGTCCCGGCGTAACGCCTATCATACAAAACCACTCGAGATGACATTACACCCTACAAGGGCCGCATATCGTAACCCAAGCGAGGAAAATGCACGACCACCTCTCCGATTTGTGGGTCTTCCCGGCTTATCGCGACTTCGTTGGCTTCGAGAGAAATTAACCTTCCCTCTACCGGGTCCCGTCCGTAGTCATCAGCGCGGACCCGCACCATTGTTCCCAATTTAGGGTCCTCGTCAAAACTCTGAGGCATTCTTGGCCCTGCAGGGACTGCATCTGCGGCTATGCGCAAGGCCTCAATCGGGCTGAGCGGCGTTGAATTGCCGTGGCCAATTGCACGGATGCGGCTCATCCACTCATTGATGTGCTCAAAAGGCGTAATTTCAAATGCCAATTTTGACGACCGCGCCGTAAAGAACCAAAGCGCGTGATAGACGGCAAGATCAGCCACCGTAATCGTTTGCCCGGCGATCCATTTTCGACCGTCGGACAGCATGGATTCAATTTGCGCAAGTTGCCCACGTGCCAGCGGCGCGTTCCGATTGACTGCCCGTCGCATCACTTCTGGACTGGGTGGGGGTAGGCCGCGCATGACAGATCTGTCAGCCTGCAAACCTTCCGGCAAATGTTCCAGGTTGGACCCTGAAACATATAGAGAAACAGGTCGAAAAAATCTCTTTTCAGCCCAATATGTGACGGCATCAGCGATAGCTGCCAAGTCGCTGGGGAAAAGGGTCGGAGTAGGAAATCGTCGTTCTAATTCGCGAGCAATCAGACTGGTGTCGCAAAATATATCAGCACCGACTTGCAATACCGGGGTGCGGCGATAACCGCCAGTCAAAGGTGTGAGATGAGGTTTTGGTGCAATCGGTGGTATGATCACGGAGCGCCAAGTCAAGCTCTTGAAACCTAATACCAAACGTATTTTTTCAGAATAGTTGGAAAAGTCATAGTGGTGAAGAATCAGTTCGGTCATTTTCGTTCTATTATTATTTCATTTATTTATTAATGAAGGCAGAAACATCACCATCTGCATCAAGCCGCCCAGTCGGTCGCACCGATCATATGATGCTTGCGGACATAAGAACGATAAGTCTCCACCTCCCGGTCAATATCACTTGCCTCCCATCCGAGGATGGGGGCTACGAGTTCAGCAGTTTCGCGTACTTTTGTGTCCGGAATTCGAATATACCAGCCGAGCCCGGTTCGTCTGTAGAGGATGCCCACGAGGTCGCGGGCGTATTCTTTCTCTGCACAGCGGACGATATCGGCCCTTGTCACCTCCGGCCATGTGTCCATGAATGGCGGTGACGCATCTTTCTGGTCTTGCCTTCCTTCATATCGTAGCAACTGCGTTGGACCCGCAGGTCGAATGCGCTTGCGCACCTCCTTCACAATGCGCCGGGCCGTGGATTGGTGGAACATGATAGCGTTCCAAGTGACCGTCAGCATGTTGGGATGGCCTTCTGGCCCCAGATCGTGAATCACGCTGAAAGGCATCCGGCGTCCCTTGGCGCGGCCTGGATCGTAGGTGATAGGCCTCACGCCTGCCCAAGCGTGTAGTATTTTAGACCGGTCCATATTGAAGCCAGGCATGAAAAGGTTGATCTCATGGATCAACTCGTTGATGTCCTTATCCTCGGGCTTTACGTCTTCTATATCGCCCTCATAGACGGTTTCCGTCGGACCGATATAGTGCAGTTTACCCCAAGGAACGCACATAATGGCATCGCCTTCAGAATTCAGCCCGGCAATGCCAACACCTTCGTAACTTTCAGGTAGTTGAACAGCGATGGAGACACCCTTGACGCCGACGATCTGTCGCTTAGGCACCTTGGCGGCAGGGGCCATGGCATTCGTGCGATCGATCCAGACCCCTGTGAAGTTCAGTAGTACATTGCCGGAGACAGTCGCACGGGCACCATCCTTTCCATGAACCTCAACCTGCCAGAGGTCGTCCTTGCGGGTGATGTTCTCCGCCGTGGTGTAATTCAAAACAACTGCACCCATCCGTTCCGCATCCAAGATGCTGTCGATACAAATCCGTTCAGGCCAGTGGAACTGATGGTCGTCAATTCCAACGACGCTTTCGAGGCGGTTGCCTTCCCGCAGCCAAGAGACGAAAGGAAGATTTCGCGCTAAGTGGTGCGGCGTCCGTACATAATTGAGGGGCGTCTTGCGGCGGCTGATCAGCTTCAGGAACCGGGCACCAAGATCGATTTGCCAGCCGCGGAATGCCGCGGTCTCGACGATGGGCAGGAGAAGGCGTGTTTGACGCACCCTGTTTGGCAGGTTGCGTAACAACTCATCTCCAACTATTGCCGATTTTCGCGCGGTATCAATGCCGGCGAGGAAGGTGGCCGGCTTCTTGACAAAATCCCAGAACGATTTTGGTGGAGCGAGATAACGAAGGCCGCTATGGAGCAGCCGGCTTGACCGCGATGTCGCAGCAGAAGCGAAATCATTCTTTTCAACGAGGAGGACATCGAAACCTGCAGCCGCCAAATGTTGGGACGAACTTGCTCCACTAATCCCGCCGCCAATTACGACAACATCGAATGTCCGACCATCGATCCCTCCAAGCGGCCCTGCCGTTACACTATCTTCTTTTGTCATGGCTCCACATTAACTGATGTACGGCACCTCTAATCTTAGCTTATTAGTCACATTGTTTCAGATCGGTGAATTTCTTCAATTTTTTGGGCAACGGCTCGATAATGCCGTCTTGCAACGAAGCCACAAGCTCACGCACCGCATCCTCAACGGAGTGTTTCGCTTCAAAACCAAACCCAGGATTTATATTGCCGCACGGAATTTCAGGGTCAACGAGGTCAACTCCGGCCTCAACATCGAGCAAGACATCATTATCTAGTGCGGTCGCAACGACCGTCGCCATTTCTAAACGTGTCAGATTTTCGGAATTAGCTTCGCAGCATTTTCCATCAATTCTGGCATCCGGTTGATTAAGTACAATCAAATAAAATGAGGCGAGATCTTCTACATGGATGTTTGGGATCATCTGCCGGTCCCCGTCCAAAATACGTATCCCTCCGCTATTGCACCCCTCCCATGCAAGGGCGTTAAAACCGGAATCAAGACGTTGACTAGGCGCCACGCCATAGACGACGGCGGCGCGAATAGTACAGACAACAAATCCAGGCGACCTTGCCTCTTCAAGCAAGTGCTCGCATCGCTCCTTGTGAATAAGGAATTCATCAGTCTCATCCAGTGGCTGTCGGCTTGTCGGGGCCGTCATACTCCCGAAGTTTTTGCCACGGAGTGACGAAGCAAAAATAAAACGTTTGACACCAGCCGTCTTAGACATCTCAACCAAAGGCCCAAAAGCCACCATATTGGTTGCTTTCTCAAGGGCTGAGTCGGGCTCGTACCCTGTGCGACCCGTCACGCAGGCTAAATGAATGACCGCATCGCAACCACGCAGTGCATTTGCCAAGGTAGCTGGATCCGTGAAGTCTCCACTTATCTGGCGCAAATTCTCGTGGTGTTGATACGTCTCAAATATATCGTCACCGCATGGAAAGAGGTCGAGCACGACGACCCTGTGTCCATGCTGTAAAAGCTTTGGAACTAGAACGCTACCGATATAGCCTGCACCTCCAGTGACGAGAACCGTCCAACCTTTCTTCCGATGGGTAAATACAAGGAATAAGACGAACAACACGGCCGCAACCGGAAAAATCAGCAGTGCCAAGCCACCACCTTCTGAGCCAGAACTCGTGCCATGGGCCAGGGATGGTGGTATTGTCAAAGCGACGGTCACGCTGATCGCTAGGCACAATATGAGCACCAAGTTTGCACGATTCATTCTGTACGTTTTTTTTGTAGTCATTGCCTACATTCCATAATCGCAAACAAATTCGCTACGATCGAGCGGTCGCCATACGCTATCAGGCAATAACATTGCGTTCGCCCATGCCCTGCGTTAATGATCCTGCGCTAATGATCCTGCAGCGACAATGAGAGATCAAGATTCATGTTAAGTGAACGCCGGCGCCGCCGCTGCCTAGTTGAAAAGGAGTTATCGCGCCGCAATTACCTCCGCTTTAAAGGCGTTTTAGTGATTACTGCCGTGATTGCCCTCTTTAGCCCTCAAACGGCGGGAGCACAACGAGCACAACCGCGAATCTTTTCCCTCATCGTATCTCAGGGCCAAGTTGCAGAAAACAGTCGAACGATTAAAGTCCTGGAAGGAGATTTGGTTAAGCTCCGATGGATCGCCGACGAAAAATTGACGCTACACCTGCATGGCTACGACATAACCCTAGAATTAATGGCGGACGAGCCAGGTACGATGGGCTTCACCGCCCATGCCGCCGGCCGCTATCCAGTAGCCATCCACCGCAGCACCGATCATAAAAAAGGTGGTCATCACGGAAGTGCCGTCCTTCATGTCGAAGTCCATCCCCGATAGGAAGGATATATGGCCTTAGGGCTCAGCAAGTTTACAATTCTTACTGGAACCGCGGTTCCGATGGCTATTGTCTCGTCATCGGCGTCGGCCCATGCCTTCGGGACCCGCTACGATCTACCAATACCACTTGGCATTTATCTTACCGGAGCAGGTGCAGCGGTTTTTTTATCGTTCATGGTAATGGCCCGATTTTTAAAGCACCGAGGCGAATTACAGGGCGTGTTTCAATTTGACATGTTGAGTTTGCCAGGGACGGGATGGCTCGGCTCGGCTCTCTTTCGCAATGTTCTAGGATCGTTATCGATCGCCATATTCAGCCTGGTGTTAGCCACTGGTTTTTTTGGTAATGCCGATCCATTAAAGAACTTCACACCAACCTTCGTGTGGATAGTGTGGTGGGTCGGCATGGCGTACATCTCGGCACTGTTCGGTAATTTTTGGTCACTGGTCAATCCATGGTCAATTCTGTTCATTTGGTTTTCGAAGCTAACCGACAACCCCCAACCAATGTTCAGATATCCGTCACGGCTTGGGCATTGGCCCGCTGTTGGCTTGCTATTCATATTCGCCTGGATTGAGTTGGTTTTTGAAAATGCTGAGCATCCTCCCGTCTTGGCCACGTTGATTGTCGTTTACTCGGTGCTCACATGGGTAGGCATGGGCATGTTCGGTCGCGACACCTGGCTCAAACATTGCGAAATTTTCACCGCCGTCTTTGTCTTACTTTCACGGTTCGCACCGACTGTCGGTAGAGAAGGCCAATGGCATTTACGACCACCAGCGGCAGGGCTAATCGACTACAGGCCATCCAGCCTTTCAGCAGTCTGTTTCGTGTTGCTTTTGTTGACAACGGTTACGTATGAC
Organism: uncultured Rhodospirillaceae bacterium; assembly: GCA_964507245.1. Lineage (GTDB taxonomy): Bacteria > Pseudomonadota > Alphaproteobacteria. The sequence goes on along the minus strand of CAZDQC010000029.1, from coordinate 20,734 downwards.
GGCGTCCTACAGACGCCGTTGTGGGCTGGACTATTGGATAAGGCCGTCGACAGCCAATCTCAGTCTGGATCAATGATCGCGAACTGGAATAGCGGCATCAGTCCCATTACCCTGATTAAAACTTTTGCGCTTGTAGCGATACCGTGCATTTTCTTCACCGTGTATGGAGTGTTTTGCCATGCCGTCGCAATGTTTGGCAGCAGCGGTCGGGTTCCCACCCGGGATATAGCTGGATATTTTGTGCTTTCCCTGGTGCCCATCGCCATTGCCTATCATTTATCTCACTACCTTTCTTATCTGTTAATTACCGGTCAACAGATCATTCCTCTCGCCTCCGATCCATTCGGTCGCGGATGGGACCTGCTTGGTACAGCTGATTACAAACTGGACATTGGGATCTTGAATGCGAAAATTGTTTGGTATGTTGCGGTGATCGCGATTGTCATTGGCCATGTCATTGCGGTTTATCTGTCGCACATTACAGCCCTATGGGTTTTCGAAGACCGGCACGCGGCACTTCGCAGTCAAATTCCGATGTTGGTTCTTATGATTGGTTACACCATGATCAGTTTGTGGATATTGTCACAGCCCATCGTAAATTAGCTGAGGCACATTCAGTATTGAGGTTTTTGCCGTTGTGCCTTATCGGTTACGCTCCTCCGCCACATCTAAACAAATTAGAGGACCCATCAAATGGCAGAAGATTATCAAAACAAAAATGTACTCCTAGTTGCGACAATAATTGGGGCCAGCGTTCTGGTCCTAGGATTACTGGGAATTTGGATGGCATTCTAATCGACAGCGCGAAGTTTATCTCTTCGACTATTTAATTGGGAGAAATGCCAGTTCCCAAAGGCGCTCGGCAATCACACTTATAAAAAATCCACACGCAAGTGCTTTTTGCGGCGCCATCCGCCCAGCTGGGATTGGCCGGTTGTGGGTCCGCGGCATCAAGGCATCGATATCGCGGTCGTACCACATATTAATAGCGCCTGCTCCCCCTGCAGCAACCGCAATACAAGAAACCGCAACCATTGAGAGTAAAGGATGCAACTCGCCAGGCGCCAGAACCAACCCAGCAAAGCCCGTGAATACAACCAATAACATGACTCTCGGCTTGAGTAGCGCCAGATAATCGCCTGCCAATGGTAGCGAGCTTACCCCCAACCTCACCTCTGAACGCAACTAGAAATCCCCAAAATATTAGCGTCTACCAGGCGACAATCCTAGGTATGATATCCAACGAATTTAGCCAGGGGCAATATAATTTGCTCCGTTCTATTTCCTGCCACCTCAAAATTGGCTTTCCCAAACGGATTTATCCACCAGGATCCCTCGCAGCTATGATGGAAAGGACTTTTTCAGAAAACCTGCGTCTATCGCAATCATACCAACAAAAAAAGCGAATGTTTTTGGGTGAAATTTAGGTTAATGGACTTGATAAATATTTTGTCCGCGGATATGTAATTGATGCGCTTGGGCATTTCTGGCAGTATGACATTATTGCCTGAATCGCAAGGGCTCGGTGCCCAGCCAGAGAGAGCCTGGTTATGAATTGTACCTGTTGGTTTGCGTTGTTTTGTGTATGAGGGGGCAGTACGGTGTTCAGAGTTCTAGTACGAGTATCGGTTCAAATGTCGATGGGCATGCATAGTCTTCCTAGTATTGGGTCACGGCGGCGGATGGTGATTGGCACCAAGCCGTAAACTTTGTGCGACAGGCCCATGCAAAACACTTTTGGTACGAAGTACTTAACTATGTTTAAATTGAGTTATTCGTTATTTGTAAATGCGGCCTCCCTCAAGTTCGTCTGTTAATCTTCCACCTGGAGCTAAAAAGGCATGCTTGTCGCAATTTTAATGATTTTAGTGGCAGCTGGAACTGTCATTTTTCACATTGTTAGCCCCTGGTGGTGGACGCCTATAGCGTCAAATTGGGGTTACATCGACGATACCATAACTCTCACCTTTTGGATCACCGGTGTCGTTTTCATAGCGGTCATTCTTTTCATGGCCTATTGCATAATCAAATTTCGCTACAAAGAGGGAAACCGGGCAGAGTATGAGCCAGAAAATAAGAAGCTGGAATGGTGGCTTACCGGACTTACCAGCATAGGCGTTGCCGGTATGCTCATTCCCGGCTTGTTTGTTTGGAACCAATACGTCACTGTCCCAGAAGGCGCATCAGAAATTGAAGTTGTTGGCCAGCAATGGGATTGGAGTTTCCGCTACCCAGGCAAAGATGGCATCCTCGGTACGTCCAACGTAAAATTGATCAGTGATGATAATCCGTTTGGCCTAAATCCTAAGGATCCCAACGGCCGGGACGATATTTTGGTGGCGGGCGACGATTTGCATCTACCTCTCGGAAAAGATGTCAAAGTATTGCTCCGCTCGATCGATGTCTTGCACGATTTTTATGTCCCCGAATTCCGTGCCAAGATGGATATGGTGCCCGGAATGATTACCTATTTTTGGCTGACCCCAACCCGGCCTGGCACCTTCGATATCCTTTGCTTTGAGCTATGCGGCGTCGGTCATCATGCCATGCGCGGCAACGTGGTGGTGGAAACACAGGATAGTTTCGAGGACTGGCTCGAAGAGCAAGAGACCTTCGCTCAATCCTTGGCGAGGGCGGGAACCAGACCAGGGCGGTCCGCAAGCCTGGCCCTGAAGGGTATTAAGGGCGACCCGAAAGAGCGGTCGGCGCAATGAACTCCAATGCAATGGCTCCAAGCGACAGCCATGAAAAAATTTACGCGAAGAGGAATTCGTGATGGTCGAAGCCGTACATGATCAGGTCGATTTTGTTCCCCCCGCAGAAGTTGAAGACGTAGAGCTTTTTCACCCGAAGAGCTGGATTACAAAGTATGTCTTCTGCCAGGACGCCAAAGTCATTGCCATCCAGTACTCGTTTACCGCAATTGCCATTGGCTTAGTGGCGTTGGTGTTATCGTGGATGATGCGGCTGCAACTAGGATTTCCCGAGACCTTCTCCTTTATCGAAGCCGAGGACTACTATCAGTTCATAACAATGCACGGCATGATTATGGTGATTTACCTGCTCACTGCATTGTTTCTGGGCGGGTTTGGTAACTATCTCATACCCTTGATGGTCGGCGCCCGCGATATGGTGTTTCCGTATGTGAATATGCTGAGCTACTGGGTCTAGCTAGGAGCCGTTCTGGTCCTTGTGGCCTCATTCTTCGTACCGGGAGGGCCTACCGGTGCGGGTTGGACATTATATCCGCCCCAGGCCATTTTGTCCGGCACGCCGGGATCGGACGGAGGCATCCTCTTGATGCTCGTCTCCCTGTCGCTTTTCATCGTCGGGTTTACCATGGGTGGCTTGAACTATGTAGTAACGGTTTTACAAGCACGTACCCGTGGCATGACCCTAATGCGTATGCCTTTGACCATATGGGGCATTTTCATCGCCACTGTGCTTGCGTTATTAGCTTTTCCCGCATTGTTTGTCGGTGCCATTATGATGACCCTAGATAGCCTGCTGGGAACCTCGTTCTTCATGCCTGCCATTGTCGAATTGGGGGAGCATCTCTCATATGGCGGCGGCAGCCCGATCCTCTTTCAACATCTATTCTGGTTTTTCGGCCACCCTGAAGTTTACATCGTGGCCTTACCGGCTTTCGGTATCGTCTCCGACCTCATCAGCGTTCATGCTCGGAGGCACATCTTCGGCTACCGTATGATGGTTTGGGCTATCGTGATCATTGGCGCCCTGAGCTTTATCGTCTGGGCTCACCACATGTATGTCAGTGGTATGAACCCCTGGTTCGGGTTTTTCTTTGCCACCACGACGCTGATCATAGCCGTGCCAACCGCTCTAAAAGTCTACAATTGGGTGCTCACACTTTGGCGCGCCAACATTCAACTCACGGTTCCCATGCTGTTCGCCCTGGGTTTCATCGTTACGTTTGTGAATGGCGGCATTACTGGACTTTTCCTCGGAAATGTCGTCGTAGACGTACCCCTATCTGACACCATGTTTGTGGTGGCTCATTTCCATATGGTAATGGGCGTAGCGCCCGTCCTTGTGGTCTTCGGCGCCATATACCACTGGTTCCCCAAAATGACGGGTCGAATGATGAATGTCCCCATGGGACAGATTCATTTTTGGATCACCTTCCTCGGCTCTTATGCCATATTCTTGCCGATTCATTATTTGGGCCTTCTCGGCGTGCCGCGACGCTATTACGAAATGGACGATACCAGCTTCATTCCGGCCTCGGCCCAGGACCTGAACGCCTTTGTTACGGTTCTCGTATTGATTGTTGGGGTTGCTCAAATATTGTTCTTTTTCAACGTCGGTTGGAGCATCGTCAAGGGCAAGAAATCCGGCCCCAACCCGTGGCGTGCCGCTTCGCTGGAATGGCAAACGCCACAAACGCCTCCAGGACACGGAAATTTTGATGCCCTGCCCGTGGTCTATCGCTGGGCCTACGGCTATGGAATACCGGGAGCCAAAGAGGATTACGTGCCACAGAACCTGCCGCCCGATCAGTTAGAATCGGACTATGATAATTCGTCACTTTCCCAAACAGCTGCCCAGCCAGCAGAGTAGGCATAGATGTGAGTCTTTTCCGGCAGCTGACTGAGAAACCCTGGCTTGACGAACAGGGGTCTGTGGTTGCTCTTCGCGACGGCAGCACTTTTTCCCTATCCATGGAGAAACTTGGGCTCAGGGTTTTTCTTGCCGTGGTTATGGTCTTGTTCTCAATTATGATCGCCGCCTACACGGAACGAAGGATATTTTCTGACTGGATTTCTGTACCTATCCCCTGGCTGCTGTGGCTAAACACCCTTATCCTGATCTTGAGTAGCGTTGCCATGCATCGCGCCTGGAATAGCGCTAGCCGAGGTCAGATCGACGGTGTCCGGCTAGGTTTATATGCAGGGGGAATATTTGCCCTTGCTTTTCTAGTTGGTCAACTCTTTGCATGGCAAGAATTGGTATCGGCGGGATATTACGCGACCACGAATCCCGCCAATGCTTTTTTCTTCATGCTGACCGCTGCACACGGCATCCACCTCATTGGTGGCCTGGTTGCGTGGGGCCGGACCACAACCAAAGTTAGGCGTGGCTATACGGCGACAAAAATCCGATCAAGCGTAGAATTGTGCACAATTTACTGGCACTTCCTCTTACTGATTTGGTTGATTTTATTGGTATTGATGTTGTTTACCTGATGGGAAAAAAATCAAAATGACGGAATCCACAGTGACAGAAACAGGGCAATCCCTAGCCCGGCCAGAAGGCCTCCAGGGATTCGTCAACGACTGGTCATCGGATCAACGATCGTTCAAGGGCGTCCCCTGGGGCAAGGCGATGATGTGGATATTCCTGCTCAGTGACACCTTCATCTTTAGCTGTTTTCTGCTCTCCTATATGACGGTACGCATGTCCACCACCGTGGAGTGGCCAAACCCCTCCGAGGTGTTCGCCCTGAGTATGGGCGGCGACCCTGTTCCGCTCCTTCTGATTGCTATCATGACCTTCATCCTGATCTCAAGCAGCGGTACCATGGCGATGGCCGTGATGTTTGGTTACAAAAAAGACCGCCGCACGACGGCGATATTAATGATTGTGACGGCGCTGTTTGGTGCCTCTTTCGTTGGCATGCAAGCCTTCGAGTGGACTAAACTGATCGTCGATGAAGGCGTCCGTCCCTGGGGCAATCCAATGGGCGCGCCCCAGTTCGGTGCAGTATTCTTTATGATTACGGGCTTCCACGGCTTTCATGTTTCTGTTGGAGTAATATTTCTTTTCGCTATTGCCCGAAAAGTATGGCGAGGAGATTTCGATAAACAGACGCCGGGCTTTTACACTTCGCGAAAAGGCAATTACGAGATTGTCGAAACTATGGGCCTGTATTGGCATTTCGTTGATCTGGTTTGGGTATTCATCTTCGCTTTCTTTTATCTTTGGTAAGAGGTCAACATGGCACATGGTGACGGTACGGCCCACGTAGAAGGCCAACAACACCCCATAAGCTTATATTTCAAGGTCTGGGGGCTGCTTTTCGTACTTAGCGCGGCGTCATATGCAGTCGACTACTTTCATGTGGAAAGTTATCTTAGGTGGTCGTTGGTACTAATATTCATGATGCTGAAGGCTGGCTTCATCGTTGCCGTGTTCATGCACATGCAATGGGAACGGCTAGCTCTGATTTATGCCATCCTGTTGCCGCCGGCGTTAGTGCTCGTGTTTGTTTTCCTGATGGTATTCGAGGCTGACTATACATTCCTGACAAGGGGCATCTTCTTTATCCTTGGGAAATAGGCTAATTTTTACCTGTACTGATTGCCTAATTTGACGGCGTGACCGACCTATTATTGAAGTGGAGAATGCTTTGCGGGGAGCATCAAGGTGGAGTGCATCTTCTCAATTAATCCAGCACTCTTACTGATGAATTCCTGCCAAGCCGGGTCTTCCGCCACTTCTCCACGGACTTTGATACGCTCCTCAAAACTTGAATAGGCCCAGATGTGGCAAACTTCGTTAGGTTGTCCGGCTTCGGTTGCCCAAAGGCCAACGATCCGAGAATACTTTTCTCGCGTCGGTAGGACATTAGTGTAGTGTTCTACCCAATCCTTCAATCCTCCAGGCCGGAGGCGATAGTTCCTGAATTCATAAAGGTTACCGTCAGTCTCCGGTACATGGGGTCCAACGATACCATTCAAGAGACGGACATCTTGGCGAACCAAGATGGGTCGAAGCTCAGGCAAGTATTCATTTTGCCACCGTTCATTGGTTGTTAATGCTGCTCGAAGGCGGGCGCGTTCAATGAGGTCGGAATAGCTCCACAGATGCATGACCTGATTTAGTGGACCGACCTCGGTCATCCAATAACCCTCTAGCTTGCCATAGTTATCACCCCGAACGTCTCGGCCCACCTCGCCTGAATGTGCGGCAGCTTTTGCCGCCATGCCGGGCTTCATGGTGTAAGTGCGTAATTCGTAAATCATAGCTTTGGTTACCTGTGCAGTAATATATTTTCAAACGATTTGTGTGGTTCCCTAATATATAGAAGACCAACGGCAACTGAAAAAATAGGTCTCCCCAGAACTTATTCTAATCGAGCCCTATCTATGGCCTATCGCAATAATAATCAAAAATCGAACAGCCTTATCCTGATTTGACAGTTCCGTCATGGACTATTTTGATGTTCTGGAAGTCCGAAAAGTCAATTTTTGATAAATCTCGTACCAGCTTTTCCTTGGATCGCCTTTTCTAGGTTTTCAGAATTTGTGATGACACCGGTTGATCCGCCGCATTCCAGGTAGTTGATCATAGCTGTTATTTTTGGCTTCATACTTCCGGCGTCAAAATGATTAGCTTTGCAAAGCTTACGAGCATAGTCTAATCCGACGGTATCTAACCACTCCTCCCCTGGCTTACCGAAGTTGACTGCGACCCGGTCAACCCCGGTTGTGATGACGAATAGTTCCGCCTTAAGCTCAATAGCTAAAAGACTACTAGCTATGTCTTTGTCGATCACTGCCTCAACACCAACCAAGTAATTTTTATCGTTTTCGATAACCGGAATGCCCCCGCCGCCGCACGCAATTACGATAAAACCATTCTCTACCAACAGCTTTATTTGTTCTAGTTCGAGTATTTTCTTCGGAATAGGTGAAGGCACAACTCTCCGCCATCCACGCCCGGCATCCTCCTTTATTGCCCAGCCAAGTTGATCCCTTCGCGCCTTAGCAGTTACCTCCTCTAATTGTGGGCCAATCGGTTTTGTTGGCGTCCTAAAGGCAGGATCCGCCTCGTCGACTAAAACCTGGCTGACAACGGCAATGGCCTTTCGATCAATGCCGCGCTTTTGAAATTCGTTACGAAAAGCGCGTTGAAACATGTAACCAACGGCGCCCTGGATATCAGCATCGGCGTAATCCATGGGAACTGGGGCGACTTCCTCGATCGCCAGTTCCGATCTGCGTAGGATATAGCCGACCTGCGGACCGCTGCCATGGGTCATGACAATATTCCAGCCTGCTTCCATGACATCGACAATACGTTTGACTGTGCCTACAGCGGCCTCATACTGATCGGGAATTGCCTGGTGAAACTCATCCACAATCAACGCATTGCCGCCAACGGCGACCACCGCCGTTCGGTTTCTACTTGTCACGATATTCACTCAACCATGTTACCGCTTTACCAAAACAAGCCAATGGAGCCCGGGTGATACCCGCTCCAATTTGCCCAATGCCTGCTTCCTTGTGGGCTATGCCGGTATTAATGATCGGCAGAATGCCAGTGTCGACAACCTTGCGGACATCAATGCCCGCTGCGGTACCAGAAAAACTTAGTGACGGTATGGTCAGTGCGTTATTACGTCCGATCGTTATCGGCTGCATCTCCCGACTGCGAGCAATCGCATCGTTCGGAGTACCTCCCACAAATTGCACAATTGCCGGAGAGGCGGCCATAGCAAAACCACCCAGCCCGGCAGTTTCGGTGATGGCGCTATCACCCAAATCTGGAGCCGCGTCAGCAATCGAATAGGAGGGAAAAAACAGTCCATCTACCACCGGTGCGGGCGTTGTGAACCATTGATCCCCGCAACCGCTGACTCGGATGCCAAAATCAACCCCATTCCTTGCCATCGCAGTGACCATGGAACTATTGACCACACCATGTGCTGCATCGAGCATCAACTTGCACGCCGCCATCGAGACGTTAAGAAAGAAGTGGTCGTTTTCGGTTATAAAATTCATCGCTTCGGCGATATCAGCCGCTGGCAGGCCAGCTTGCAAGAAACGAGGCGCTAACTGCTTGAACAGTAGCCCGGTGGCCGCCGCATTTCGGTTATGGACTTCATCGCCCATGTAAAGGGCCTGTGCCATTATGGTCTTAATATCAATACCTTCTCCAGCGGCAAGACCCGCAGATAATACCTTGGCCAGGACCTTCTGCATCCATCGCAGGCGCACAATCACTTCTTCGCTGTTGGCGCCAAATCTCAAAACCTTGCCAAGGCCTTCGTTAAGGTTTGCGAATGCCTTTTTGCCATTGTTAGCATCAGTCACTATCCAAACAGGCATAGAGGGGCTGGTAATACCGGCCATTGGTCCGACGCAGGAATGATGATGGCAGGGTTCTAAAGTAACTTCGCCGGATGCAAGTAGCTTCTCCGCCGATTCTTGATTTTTGGCCCAACCTTCGTAGATGATCGCTCCGACAAGCGCGCCATGAACCGGGCCACAAACATCTCTCCAATCGATCGGGGGTCCTGAATGCAGTATCATACGTTCGCCCATTTCCGGGATAACTTCTCCGGCGCGGCCAATGCCTCCGAGCACTGGTTGGGCGTTTAAATATCTTTCAAATGCAGTACGGTTGGCATGCTCTACTTCAAGGTCATTAACAAGCTTCGCGAGCGCTGTAGCAACCGCGGCGTCACCTTCGGCAGGCGGCCGCCAATCAACGTTTAAAGCCCGGCCGCCAGCGCCGTTAATTACCTCGGAGAAGGAAGCAATTCCTACATTGATAACGTTTAGGGATTGTGGTGGTTTGCTCAAGATTTCACTTTCCTACCTTCGTGAAAGAATGTCGCTGGCCAATCTAACGGCCTGAGCATTGCTCTCTACGACAATCGCGCCAGCATTGCGCAATATCTCTTCCTGCCGTGCTAAGTTCTGAGGGTCCCTCTTAGCCCCACAGACGAATGTTATGAAGATCGGTGCTACCCCTCCCCGTTTCTCGGCCTCCCGGGCAGCAGCAATCGAAACCGCGACTTCATCCGCTGGATTGCCATGCGATCCGTAACCAATGACAACATCGAGCAATATTACTGCCGTTTCTCCATCACGAGCTTCCTGCAGAATTCTGTCATGCCTTAGCCGATGGTCAATCATCGGATGGGGCCTTCCACGGGTGAACAGATCGTCACCCAAATCCAATACCGTGTTGCCAGTACTTGACCAGATATCTTTGAGTTTTTGTTTTCTTTTCAGCGGTGAGAGTGAATTAACCGGGCCGATTTCGTGGTCTAGGAGCAACATGGCTTCGTAACTGAAGGTGCCGCCACTATAGAGGCCACGCACATATTTTTGCGTTGGCGAGAGACTGGCTACAATCCGGGCAATTTCAGGCCCCTCCAGGCAGTGGCGAGGCAAGGCCTCGGTGGATGTTTCCCTACCGGTCGAGAGAGCCACAGCCATATGGGCAGCCTGCTCCAATGTGTCGACTTGGAAGATATTACCCTGCTGCGGCACTTTTGCTCTGGCGCCAAGAAAATTAACCACTACCGGCTTGCCGCATTTTGCTGCAACCGACAAAATTTTCTTGGCAACCCTGGACGCCGGCGGTTTGGAAATTAGCGTGATTACCCTGGTGTTTTCCTCACCAGCGAGGATTTTAAGGCCCTTTAGCATCGACAAGCCACCGACGGCGGCACTTAGGTCACGCCCGCCGGTACCGAAGGCCTGAGAGATGCCACAGCCAAGTTTATCGACCAAGCAAGTAACCTGCTGCATGCCGGTTCCTGAGGCAGCTATGATACCAATGTCGCCCCGCGCTACAACGTTGGCGAAGCCTAAAGGAACGCCGTTAACAATGGCGGTACCACAATCGGGTCCCATCAGCAGCCTTCCGGCCGCATTAGCTAGCTGTTTCAGAGCCACTTCCTCCTCAAGCGGAACATTGTCAGAGAAGATCATGACATCGAGGCCAAGACGCAATGCCTTGCAGGCTTCAGCCCCGGCATAATCCCCGGGACAAGAGATCAGGGCGAGATTTGCCTCAGGAAATCCGTCTAGTGCCATCTCTATGCTGCGCGGGGTAATATCCGTTGTACTAGCTTTTAAAGTTAATGCCTCCGTCTCGGTTAGTGCGGCTTCGGCTTGGTCCAAAGCAGCATCCAACGATTTTCGGTCCCGCGCCTGGACCACTATCAGAAGGTCATTCGGCGCAGCGGCTAAATTTTGGTCTAACAGGCCAGCCTCCCGGATTAATTCCAGGTTGGCGTCCGTCGCCATGATCATGGAAGCTTCTAGGACACCTGGCAGCTCACACAATTCGGCGGAAATGCGCATAAGCGTAACTGAATCTCGGTATACGCCTTGGAGGATTTTATGTCCGCTCAGCATCTCTATGAATATCAGGCCAAACGCAATAAATTGGTGGCGTCCGGAGCCAGCTGAATTCTAATATTCTCCACGTCAGCAACGCCGGCCAAGACGCCCATAAGCATCGCTGTGCCGGAAGTTGCGCCGACGGCACAAAGATTGTGTAGGGCTTCCTGCAAGTCGCCGTTGCCGTAAATCGCGGATAGGAGCGATACCACCGGCTCTATGAACAGCCCTTCCGTGGCGTCATTCAGCATTTCCCCGCTGATCTCATTGGTAGCATATAACCGTAGACGAATCTTCGACGCTAGCTCTTGATGTGAACGCCGCGTTGGAGCCACCAGCATTGGCGCCGCAAGCAGTCCGGCAAGCACATCATCCCCGGCAGGGGTAAGACCCTCGCCTCGCCCAATCAGGGTTTGCGGCCAAAAATTAGGTGGGATTTCTCTCACATCGGATCGAACCATATTCCAAAGCTCCCTCACCAAACGTGCTGGCGGGCGAGACCGTGGCTTGAACTTCCCACGCCATACAACAGCGCCACGACAATCAATTTTAAGGCTACTCGCTGAAAATCGCACAATGCCACCCCTGCAATAGGTTGAGGTGCCTCGGCGAACAGCTGATTGAAAACGAAAGTCAGCCGGCGTATCGATACGGATGCCACGTGGCATATCAAAATAATCTGCTGTCGTGCAGGTGGCTAGATGCCCATTCGCCAATCGAATATTGCAGGCACGATCAAAAACCCCGGCAACCACCGCGTCGAAGTCCGCCAATGGCAATTCAGACCCAAGGGTGATCGCGGCTAAAGCAGTCATAATACCACCCAATCATCCAATAGACGGCCCGGACCGAGCCAACACGGCCGGTCCGGACTACTCAGTCTATTACAATACTCGATCAGGATTTTTGCGGCTCAACCTCCATTTTGGTAAAGCCCATGCAAATCACAGCCATTACCAGATAGCTCAATGCGATCATCGGCGATACCGCCATTCCGACCGCCGGCCCATGAATGAAGCCGAAGAAAGCCAAAATCGCTCCAATTACACAGAATATTGCGGCGCCTTTTTGATTACGGTCGATCAACATGACAACAATACCGCCAAATATTAAGCCGGTAATGATGGCTCCACCGCCCAAGGTTTCAAGGCCTTTGTAAAGCACACCATTCTGAGCGAGCTTGCCCAAGCCGACCGCAGCCGCGTTGGTACCCGCCGCGCCCAAAGCCCCGTCGATCAGGACTTTCGCCCAGGCCGCCAAGTGCGGCACAACGGCAAAAATGATCGCCGGTGCATGGCTTTTCGGCGTCGCTTGGAAAGCCTGAGCCCCTATCAGTGCGCCGATATAGAGCAAGATCGGAATAATCGCGACAACAGGAATGACATCAAGAAGCAACGACACAATGCTGAGCCAAGTCAGTACCAGCACCATGACACCAGTGGCAATCGAGTAGCCTATCTTTCCGCCGATCGATTTCCAACCGGGATGACCGATATAAACAGCGTTGGCAAATGGGCTTCCTAACAATGTGCCGACCAGGCTGATGCCACCTTCAGCAATCAGGGTCTCCTTGGTGCTGTATTCATCACCCGCAGCGGCGGCGCTTTCAACATTGTCCATTGCCTCAATGAAATCGTAAACGCCAAACGGTATGGCGGTCACTATAATGAAAGCTAGGAACTCAAAGCCCGAGAATACGTGCCCAAAGGCCGGTAGCGGCACTGAAAAGCCGACATTGCCGAGCGAGCTTTGCACCGAGGTCGGATCCATGCCGCCGAAGCCCCAGCCAAACGCGAAGCTAAGCCAAGCAAGGATAGTGCCTACTACGATTGCAACAAGGCCGCCGGGCAGATTGCCGGGAAATTTCACTCCGCCGAACCAGGCACCTAAAATGATCACTAGCGAAACCATGCCAATTATCGGCGTTTCGAAAATCTCCATTGCCGGTCTGAGCGATATAAAAGTAATGGAAATCCCCGCTAAGGTGCCCAACAAAGCTGCGCGCGGGGTCAACCGCCTGATCGTCGGCGCGATGAAAGCACCCGCAAACAATACGATGCCTTCAATGAAAACCCAGGCAAGGCCCGCCTCCCAACCCTTGATCGGATCCTTCGTTTGCAAAGTGATCGGCAGCATGATGACAAAGACGACGATGAACATATGTGGCACACTTGGCCCCGACGGCAGGGCCGTGACATCGTCCCGCCCGGTCTTTTCGGCCAGCCTCTTCGCCATCCAGGCGTAATAAATATTGCCGAGAAAGAGCATCAGGCCGACGGCCGGCAGGATCTGACCGAACAGAATTGCGTCCGGTATCTTGATAACGTATTTCAAAAGCCCTGTCAGAACCAATAGGTTGACAAGAACATTGGTGCCAAGACCGAAGAACGCGTTCAGATCACCTGACACCCATAACGGTGTTTTGCTACCCACAATATTCTCCCTACATCAAATAGCCATCGCATACGTAGATGGCACTCCATCCCTCGATTCGGATTATGCCATTAGTTGCCGAGCGTGTTGAGAAACTTTTTTGAATCGGAGACCCAGCCAAAGATACCGCCCTGGGCCTTGATCATTTCAATTCCAATCCTTTGGAATTCAGGGAAGTAGGATCCGACGCAATCTTCCAGAACGACACATTCATAGCCTCGGTCGTTAGCTTCGCGAATCGTCGTATGGACGCAAACTTCAGTGGTTACACCGCAGATGATCAACGTACGTATCATCCCATTTGTCAGAATCAGTTCCAGGTCGGTTTCATAAAAGGCACCCTTGCCAGGTTTGTCGATTACCGGCTCATCCTGGTTGGGAGCCAGTTCGGGAATGATATCGTGGCCCCGTTCGCCGCGAATTAGTATTCGTCCCATGGGACCTTCATCGCCAATTCCTGTTTCCAAGTTGCCACGTTGAAGCTTGCTTAGCGGCGCATCCGTGAGGTCTGCCCGGTGGCCCTCACGGGTATGAATTACCCGTAATCCGGCGAACCGGGCAGCCTTAAGAACCGACTGGCACGGTTCAACGGCCCTTCGCAGTAATGAAACATCGTTTCCTAGCATTTCGCCAAACCCACCGGGTTCAAGAAAATCTCTCTGCATGTCGATCACCAACAATGCCGTACCAGCCAATTCGAGCTCGACCGGGTAAGGATCCGCTTCAATTAGTTTTTTCGAGCACACGGCAAAATTCCGATCCTGAAGGCTGCACAATCGCGGTGTTAGTCTGCATTAGAGGAGACATAGGCTCGCCAGTCGCCGAATTTCGAGATGTCCTTGTGCTTGGCTTCGGCGATGTCCTGTGGAAACAGAATACCGTTGACGGTCAGACCATTGTCCAACTTCACCGACCCGCAATAAAGGTGTGGTGGTTCGCCCGCTTCCACACTGCGCCAGATCTCCTCGCTCATGCGATACATTTCACCTTTTACAGCAACGCCACCATGAGCGACTTCGAACATACCTGGGTGGACATCGTCAATGGAATAAAGACGGTAAAGCGGCTTGGTTGTGAATTCACCAAGAAATTCCGCTCCATCGAGATTATTGTGAAGTTTCAAACCTCTCATCAATGTCCCATTCACAAACAATTCAAACGCCATATCATCCTGATCCTATAACCAGCCATAGAAATTTTTGGAATATGAGAGTATGACCCGCGGTCAATTTTCTTGCCAGAATTTAGATGGGACCCAAGTAACAACCTGGCCAATTAGACTGAATGATAAGTCTTCTATGTTTGAAGAAAAACACGAATCACAAATAGAATACATTGCCAATAACAATTAAAGTAAATTATGAGAATTTTATCCCAACGGATTTAAACTGTTGTTGAATTTGCAATATACGAACCAATCTAATACCAACAAATAACCTCCGGGGTCCAGAGCCAAAAACTCTTATGAACGGGGTTTTGTCAAGCTGACGCCATCACCAAAGCTATTCTGCAGCAGCGGGCCGGTACTTCTCAGCTGCTTGCGCCGCCTTGGCAAAATGATCCTCATCGAAATTGTACAAATGGGCACCACCCATGAAGATCGTAGCAGCGGTTTCTCTCGTTACGTTCGCCAGCAAGTTGTTAGACACATTTGGAAAGTTTGAATCAAAATGCGGGTAGTCGGTTGATATACACATCCGTTCAGCACCGATTAGGCTCGCGGTTGCCTCAATCTCCGGCTCGCTACCCTCCACGGCCGCCCAGCAGTTCCGCTGGAAGTATTCCCTTGGTGTGAGTGAGAGATATGGCGCATGAGAATCTCGGTATTGCGGATAGTCCCACTCGATGCGGGTCAGGATGCCAGGTACCCACGAATTTTGTGCTTCGAGAAAGCCTACCCTTAGTTTCGGATAGAATTCAAAGACACCGCCGATCAGCATCGCAATTAAAGCCTGCTGCATCTCAATCCAATGGCTTGCAACATGTCGATAGAACCGATTTTCGCCGTAGAGAACGTTCATGTATGAATAAGCTGCGCCAGTCCCCTCATGGAAACCGAGCGTAACATCCAGTTCCTCATGCAGCGCAAACAGCGGGTTCCAATAATTAGAGTGCCAGAAGTGTCCATTCACGCAATTAGGACGCACGAAAGAGCCGACAGCACCAAGCTCCGTAACGCAACGCACCAGTTCGGCACAAGCCAGGTTCACATCATGCGGTGGCAGCATAGCCGCAAATTTCAACTGGTCGGGACTGTGCTGACAGAATTCATAGATCCAATTGTTGTATGCTTGGCTTAGAGCCAGTGACAGCCGTGGGTCCATGCCATCGCGTGCTAACAGGCTGAGCCCCATAGTCGGGAACAACACCGCTATGTCGATCCCCTCAAGCTCCATACCCATAATCTGAGCTTCGCCGTCGTAACCGCGCTCGATTGCAAAGTCTAACCGCCCACTATCAGCGATCCGAGAGCCTGACAACGGCTGTGAAGTGTCGGCTTTCACGATGCCACGGTGTGGTTTGCGGTGTTGCTGGAGTTCAAGATCGTAGGTCGTTGGTTGGTCGTCAATGATGATCATGCCGCGCTTTGGCTCGCCATCAGTTCCTACCGGTAGCGTCACTCGGTCGCGGAATTCTCGGT
The DNA here is from genome assembly GCA_964507245.1 of uncultured Rhodospirillaceae bacterium. Lineage (GTDB taxonomy): Bacteria > Pseudomonadota > Alphaproteobacteria. Next base: position 4,555 of record CAZDQC010000029.1, on the reverse strand, counting down.
CCAGATATCGATCAAATAGATCCACTGGTTCCATAATGTGCATGTCACAATCAACGAACCGCATACCGTCTTTCATCGCCAGACCCTCCGTTGCCCAGAATTTCAATTCTCGCGCCTATCGCTCGATGCTAGCAAGTTGTGTGCACACAGTAAATGCATGCACCACCGTATCGCCATTGCACAAAATTTCGCCGTTGCCTTTGAACGGTCAGAAGAGCAAATTTTGGGCCTGCATAAAACAGGTTGGCTATTAAGACGTTTGTAGACATGGCTGGCTATTTTGTTCAACGTTGAATTGATATTTTTGGCCTAGCCACTTCACCATACCGTAGGACAAAACCCAACTTCCGCTTCGTCCTTGGCCGGTGCACAATTGGTGCGACAACAAGGAGTATTCGCTATGCAGAACAGCAACCCGACATCATTGCGCGTCCCAGACCCAGGAATATCCGCGCTGTTCGAACAGGATGCACGCTGGCAAGCTTGGCTTTGCGTAGAGGCTGCGTTAGCAAAAGCAGAGGCAGAACTTTGCATGATCCCGGCAGCGGCGGCTGAGGAAATCATTAGCAAATGCAAACTGTCACTGTTTGACCGCTTGCGCCTGGAGGAAGGGTTCCGCCGCACTGCGCATAGCCTGGTGCCTCTGATTTGGGAACTATCTCGCCTGTGTGAGGGTGAAGCGGGTAACTATGTCCATTGGGGGGCGACAACCCAGAACATCACTCAAACCGGGGATCTCCTACAGTTGCGCAAAGCGCACCGCATTTACCTACAGCAATTGAGCGCCATACTGGCTGCATTAGCCGATTTGGCAGAACGCTCCAAGGACATGGCGCTGCCAGGACGCACCCATGGCCAGCACGCGGTTCCAGCGGCCTATGGCTTAAAAGTCGCCATATGGATAGATGAATTTGCTCGTCATGTTGAACGGATGCAGGACTGTGAATCGCGTGTCTTCGTAGCGCAACTGGGCGGGGCGGCCGGTACCGTAGCCTCGTTCGGGGATCAAGGTCTAGAGGTACAGGCTCGCATGGCAGCAGTTTTGAATATGCCGCCCATGGCGGTGCCAGCGCGTAGTATTATGGATCACCTTGCTGAACACATTATGCTGTTGGCCTTACTGGCCGCCAGCTGTGGTAAGTTCGCCAATGAAATCTATACTGGCATGAAACAGGAATTCGGCGAGGTAGAAGAGCCTATTTCTTCCGGCACAGTCGGCAGTTCCACTATGCCGCAAAAACGTAACCCCCATTTGTCTCAGGATATTATGGCCTACGCAGCACAAATTAGGGCCCTGGTCCCCCTGGCCCTGGAATGCGTCATGACCGAACACGAGGCAAACCGGCAAACCTCGCTAATGATGCGGCATGCTCAGACACAGGCCTGCATTCTGTTGGGCGATACTCTGGAACGTGTGCGTATATTGGCCGAAGGTCTGGTGCTGAACCCAGACCGCATGCGCGCCAACTTGGACCTGACCGAGGGTCTAATTATGGCCGAACCGGTAATGCTGGCGCTTGGTGAATATGTGGGGCGTCAGGAAGCCCATGACATCGTTTATGACGCCGCTCAGGCGGCGGCAGTCGGCGATAGTGGATTCAGCGATTTGCTTTCGGCAGACGATCGCGTGAGCGCGCACCTCTCCCGAGAGCAGGTTGACGGTTTACTTGATCCCACGCGTTATACCGGCCTTTGCAGCTGGTTGGCTGAAGAACAGTCTGCCCGCGCACGCGACTTGTCAAACACCCTTAATCAGGCCACATAAGCCGAGATTGCATCGGACAAACTTCGCAGACAGCATCACTAGAACCAATCAACCCCCTTAGACTGTTAGCCATGTTGTGGAAAGAGGGTGAGCAACTGTGAGAATGCAATCTATTCGGTAAAACACGCTGTGAGGTGTTACTAGGCGCCCTAATTGAAACTTCCCGTTCTTGTGAGATTTGGGCGAGATCGGTAACCGACTTAACGTTCTCCGATCCAGCGCAATTGCCGGCGATAGGCATCAGGCATTTCATTGTTGGTTTCCGCCCCGACCATCTCAGCAAGGCGCGCCTGTTTTTCCGGTGTCTCCTCGGCGATATCCTCAAGGGCGCCTTGCAGCATGTCGCTATAATCAGCACCTACAGGACAGACATCCTGACAACGGCGACAGCCCGTTATTACACCGGCACCGCGCAAGGTGCTTTGCCATATATTGAAGCTTTCTTCCGAGCGAACGAGCTCCATCTGGCTATCGCTATCGGCAGCCTCAAGGACCTTTTGTAGAAAATCCGACACCGCTTTGAATCCATGGGGTGACCGGTAGCGGTCACAACCTTGCCAGTCCCGATCCCAATGACCCACCACATCGCCGGGGCAAGCCTTGAGACAACGGCCACACTCCGGGCCTTTGCAAAGGGGTTTAATCATTCGTTTATCTGGTGCCACGTCCAGAGAACACAAGATAATGGTGACCATCAGGCGCGGGCCAAATTCTGGCGTTAATAGCTGACCATTCAGGCCAAGGGTCCCTAAACCGGCCTCCACCGCCGCATGGTTTGCGGACAATAGGGGCGATAGATGCTGGGCCGGCTCTCCAAAATACAGCCATGGATCTACATGTGTAGGCGGGATAATCAACGCCGGATAGCCCTGTTTTTCCAGCCACAGCACGGTTTCTAGAGCTGCCTCCTCTAACATAGTGAGGGTTAATTCGTCGTTATAATATTTGTGTCGCTCGTCCCAACGGGGCAGTCGGGTGGGACCCGATAATAGGCGCTTGCCGAGAACAATGGCCCGTCCACCATCGTAATCCGTCACATCCGACGGGCGACGCGGTTGGGCCGGGTCAGGCGGAAACTTATCCATCACCTCACCATCGGCGATGCCCACGATATCAGCGCCAAAAGCCTTGGCTTGGGCCTTCAAATCTTCGGCTGTCAATGGGATGCGGAATACCGAATCCACATCAATCTCCCTGCTCTGTCCCAGTCATTAGGCGTTTTTGCTCGTCCCTAAAAGCCTGTCGCACTTTCTTGGCCGCTTGACCGGTATAGCCCCCTGGGCCGACCCACCGGATATTCCATTCATTTAGACCCGGAATATCCTCGCTGTCTTTGCGGGCTTGTTTGAAACGCTCGCCTAACGCCACCTTCTCCGGCGTCTGTTCGGGTATATGTTTTTGGTCATCCGCCAGGAAGGCATGATAGTCGACGCCTACCGGACAAACCGCTAGGCATCTCGGGCAGTCGCCGAACGACCCAACCACGCGCAGGATACCCTGCCAAAACCCAAATAAATCTCGGGATCTCAACATTTCTTGCTTTTCTATTTGGTCCGCTTTGGCAAATTTCTGCATCATAGCCGTAACGGTCATGTAGCCAAACTCCTGAGCATATTGAGCGCAAGCAGGTTTGTTGATATCGAAATGACCTACGGCATCGCCGGGGCAGGAATAAAGACAGCGGGAACAACCCTCACCCACGCAAACCTGCTCGCTCATCGGCACATCCGCCTCCAACTCCAGTTCCGTCAAAATGCCCGTCAGATAGACGCGCGGGCCGTACTCCGGTGTCAGGATATTGACTTCAAGACCAAAATTTCCCAAGCCAGCCTCGATGCCAAGATGACGAGTGGAAAGGTAACCATAGCTGGCCCGCTTCATGTTCCAGTCGGTCTCCTGGGCGGCAGTTACAAAAGCAGGATACCCCTGTTCCTCCAGCCAATAGGCGATGCGGCCCGCGATTTTGTCCATTCGGCGCAGAACAATCATATCCAAATACTGCACGGGCACCATTTGTTTACAGCGGAAGCCTGCAGCAGGTATGTGCTGAACAATCACGATAACGCTTTTTACTCGCGGTGAGATGCGTTCGGGCGTCTGTGGATATCGGGGGTCAGGGGGGAAGGCGTTCAACACCTTGGCCGAGGCGATTCCAACCAAATCGGCTCCTAGCTCCAGGGCTTTGGCCTTTACATCCACTGCGTTCAATTCCACTGGTTCCTCATGGTGTTTGAAGAAAGCAATGTAGCATGGAACTCGAACACTGATCCAAGGTTCATCACCAGTCTCTGCTGCAGATTTATATCGAATCCGAATTTTGACCTGAGTTTTATTGCCCCTGCAAAGCAGCCTAACCGAACGGTCCGATGCTGATCACTTATATGAATAACGGCTAGAGCCAATCCTTGCGCTGGTGGGCATAGTCCCCGGCCCTCGTTACCGCCTTCATCAATTCTGGAGAAGCTGTGCCTTGCACCACCTCTGGTTCCACGCCGTCCCGCAACGCCTTCATAGTCTCATATATCGCCTGCACAGAAGCCGAAAATGTTTGATGTCCGCGCAAGAGAAAACGTACTCCTTGACCAGCGAGCCATTTGGGGTCGTGCATCTCCTTCGCTCCTCCCCCCAATAGCAAGGGCACATCAACTTCTCCTGCAATTTCCTCCAACGCAGCTCGAGATGGCACCCCGACCAAAAATATGGCGTCGACGCCAGCCTTCACATAAGCCTGTGATCGCGCAATTGCGTCATCCACGGATGTTAGCTGCGCTGCGCTGGTGCGCCCGGCGA
>CAZDQC010000028.1:17393-31998 GCA_964507245.1 uncultured Rhodospirillaceae bacterium | reverse complement strand
ATTGCGGCATTGTCGCTATGAAGGCGACGCACGGCTTGGTTCCCTATACGGGCATCATGCCTATCGAACCCTATATAGATCATACTGGACCCATGACGGCGAATGTGCCTGATAATGCCCTGATGCTGGAAGCGATCGCTGGATCTGACGGTTACGACATACGACAACAAAGCGTAACCACACAGCCCTACTCAGAACTTCTGGAAGGCGGCGTCAAAAATATGAAAATCGCCGTATTAAAAGAGGGCTTTGGCCACGAGAATTCTGAGGCGGATGTGGATGCTTTTGTCCGTGCTGGTGCCGCCCGCTTTGCCGAACTTGGCGCGACGGTGGAGGAAGTCTCAATCCCCATGCATGCGATGGGCCCCGCCATCTGGACGCCAATCGCCCTGGAAGGATTGACCCAGACCATGATGCTAGGCGATGGCTACGGCGTATCTCGTCAGGATCTCTACTCGACCTCGTTGATGGATACCCACCACAATTGGAGAAATAAGGCGGATAGTCTTTCTGAATCCTTGAAACTAACCATGATGTTTGGTGCTCACGCAGACAATACCGCCGGAAAGCGCTATTACGGGAAGGCAGTCAATCTCTCCTACAGGCTAAGAGCGGCATATGATGCCGTACTAGAAAACTACGACCTCCTGCTATTGCCAACCTTGCCGGTAAAAGCAACGCCCTTACCGACGCCAGAGGATGACTGGAATTTTTACATTGATAGAGCCTTCGAAATGATAGCTAACACCGCACCTTTTAACATCAGCCATCATCCGGCACTTTCCATGCCTTGCGGTATGAGCGACGGTCGGCCCGTGGGCATGATGCTGGTGGGCCGGTTTTTTGAAGAGCCAACGGTGTATCAAGCAGCTCAAGCCTTCGAGCAGTCTGGTGATTGGACTACATTCACGGCTTGAGCGAATTCGGAACTAAACCAAGGGAGTGTCTATAGATGAGACCCACCGACCAACAACTCCGCGAACTAGCCGCCAGCTTCGGCGCTACCTTGACGGACGAGGACACGGAGTTCTTCAGCGATGTCCTTGGACCAATGTTCGATCTGACAGATACGGCTTTGACTGGACCGGATGCACTTCCAGAGGTCAAGTATCCTCGCAATCCGGGTGTTCGACCTGAGGCGGAGGACAACCCGCTCAACGCCTGGTACTACAAGACCGATATCAAAGGTGCTTCGGGAGGTAAGCTGGCAGGCCGAACGGTCGCTCTGAAGGATACGGTTCTGCTGGCCGGAGTGCCCTTGATGAATGGCGCCTCGGTCATGGAAGGCTATGTGCCAGAGGTAGATGCCACAATTGTGACACGCATCCTGGATGCCGGCGCCACTATCACCGGCAAAGCTGTCTGCGAATATTTTTGTGTCTCGGGCAGCAGCTATACTTCCGCAACAGGGCCGGTACAAAATCCTGTCAAGCCTGGTTATTCAGCCGGTGGCTCTTCATCGGGCAGTGCCGCTCTGGTAGGCGGCGGTGAAGTTGATATGTCCATTGGTGGTGATCAGGCAGGCTCCATCCGAATTCCCGCTGCATTTTCCGGCATCGTCGGCATGAAACCTACGCATGGTTTGGTGCCCTATAGCGGTATTATGAGCATGGAAGTCTCCATCGATCACATCGGGCCTATGACCAAAAATGTTGCAGACAACGCTCTGTTTCTGGAGGTTCTGGCTGGTCCGGACGGTTATGACGATAGGCAGTCCGGAGTGGCCTCTGACACATATACGGCAGAGTTGGATAAGGGGGTCGATGGACTGCGCATTGGTATCATCAAGGAAGGCTTTGGCCGCGAGGAATCCGAGCAAGTAGTGGACCAAGCCGTCTTGGCAGCGGCTGACCTGCTCGCGTCGTTGGGGGCAAAAGTCGAGCAGATTTCCGTACCTTTGCACAATAACATCGGCAATATTTATATGCCCATGATCGCCGAGGGCATGGTGCGACAGTTCACCTTCGGTGGCGGCGTGGCCAGTGGCGCGGCCGGTTTCTATCCTCCAAGCTTGATTGAACAGATCAACAGACTGGGCAACCGGGCGGATGAATGGCCCGATACTGCCAAGGCGATTACCATGCTGGGTGCCTGGGTTGCCAAGACATACGGCGGGCGCATCTATGGCAAAGGACAGAATTTGAAACGAGAGGCCGTGGCGTACTATGCCAAATTGTTCCAGGAATGGGATTTGTTGCTGACTCCCACATTACCCATGACAGCTATGAAGTTGCCGACCGCGGACGATGACCGCATGAGCCGGATTGGCCAAGCTTGGTGCATGTTAGGTAATACCTCTCCTTATAACTATACGGGTAATCCAGCTATTTCATTGCCATGCGGCCGCAACGCCGACGGATTGCCCGCCGGTCTGCAATTGATAGGCAACCATTATGACGAGCGCACTATCTATCGTGCGGCTGCAGCGTTTGAAGCTAATTTCGATTGGAAGACTTCATAAAGAAAAAGGGGCGCCGCATCATTTGATGACGGCGCCCCGGTTTTTGGTATGAACGCGTTACATTGATTTCCACTTGGCGCCCTGCTCGAAAGCGTGGGCGGCGCGGTAAATTGTTGACTCTTCGAAGTGTTTGCCTACCAGCATCATGCTGATCGGAAGACCCTTGGACATGCCGCAGGGAATAGCCATTGCCGGATGATGGGTGATATCAAACGGCGCGGTATTAGAAATCATCTCTAGAGCCCGTTGCACATATTCTTCCCGCGAAGCGTCCGCGCCCGGCAGTGGCGTCGCCTTGACGGGTGTTGTTGGCATCAAGAGCAGATCATAATCCGCTAGTACCGCATCATAGGCGGCCGTCAGTAGACGTGTCAGGTTCATCGCCTTACCGTAATATCGACTGCCGTGTTGCTTGTTGATATAGGTGCCTAACATTGTCATTAATTTGGTAGTTTCGGACATTTCGTCGGCCCTCTGCCGCCAGCCACGATGTTTGTCCATTAACGAAGTGACATAAAGATCCGGTCGGGAAATGCCATATCCATCCCCGTGCATCATGGTCTGTGTCAGGCCTTCTACACCAATAGGTAGCCAAAGGGCTCCACCTAATAGGTGCATAGGTATAGAAACTTCCTTCACCTTCGCACCTAATGTCTGCAGTTTCTTGGCGGCTGCTCGAACCTTGGCGTTGACATCTTTTTCAGAATTTTCCTGCTGGTAGCCTTCCTTAACCACAGCAATCTTCATTCCCTTAATACCCTTCTTGCCATCAAGGGCCTTCGTGTAACGCTGTGTCCTGACGTTGTATTGGCGAGGGTCGTAGCCATCCTCACCGGCGATTACCTCTAGCAGCAAGGCGTTGTCCTCGACCGAATTGGTCATTGGACCCGTGTGGTCGACATAGATTTCGATTGGCATAATTCCGGTATATGGCACTAGCCCATGGGTCGCTTTCATTCCATAGATGCCGCAGAAGGATGCTGGCATGCGGATCGATCCGCCCTGGTCGCCACCCATAGCCATATCTACCTCGCCAGCTGCGACCAAGGCCGCGCTGCCTGAAGAAGAGCCACCTGCCGAATAACCCATCTTGTGGGGATTATGCACCGGCCCGGTGGAATTTGTGTGGCTACCGCCGGACAGGCAAAAAGATTCGCAATGTGCCTTGCCTACGATGGTGCCCCCTGCATCCAAAATGCGGGTCGCGACCGTGGCATCTATTTCAGGTGTGTAACCTTCCAATGTGGCAGCGCCGTTCATCATTGGGACGCCGGCTAGCATGATATTGTCCTTGAGGACGACTGTTTTGCCCTTCAGTTTGCCGCGTGAGGCGCCTTCGACAGTCGTCTTCACATACCAGGCATTGTATTTGTTCTCTTCTCCACTCGGCCGGTAGCCGGGCGACCGTGCATAATTGGTTTTCGGTAGATTGTCTGGCATGGCGTCGATGAGGTTGTAGGCATCGACATTCGGGCGCATTAGTTCAATGTAGGATTTGATGTCATCCTCAGTGAGATTTAAACCGATTTCCTCAGCGACTTCCCAAAGTTGATCGGATGTAGGAACTTGGACCGCCATTAGATGCTCTCCATTGTTGCTCGATTATTTCTTCCTGAACAATGAAAACTACCCTTGGGACAGATAGCAACCCCAAAATCATATCCGGTGGACGGGCAATCTATACATTTTATGGCATTTCTAGATACATGAACCAAGTTTACCAAAATTTGTCGTCGAGGTCGAACGACCTAACATCAACAAAATTCAGCTAAATTTCGCCTTATTGAGTAGGCTAGTAGGATGTCCCAAAGAGTTTGAAGACAATTATTTCAATCTCTGCATCTACCTAAATTCCGGTAAAGGTTCCGAACTTGGGCCATCCACTCCAAACTGTTGATAGTCAATTAACCACCCCAGACTTCTTCCAGGAATGTCAGCCAGTTTTTTCCAAGAAGTTTTTGAATAAGTTTTTCATTCCATCCGCGCTTTATCATCGCGGCAGTTAGATTTACGTATTCGGCGGGACCGTCGAAGCCTATTGGATTATCAGGACGCTTTGCCATTGGTTTCGACAGAGCTCTTCCAATACCTTTGTCAGATCTCAAATAGTGGAAGAACGAAGTGTCCTGATCCTGGGTAAAATCGGTACCTATTCCAACTTGATCTTCACCAACTACGTTAATCATATGCTCAAATCCGTCAATTACGTCATTAACGGTAGAGTCATCTCCTTTTGGCATAAACGGTGTGTAGGCAACAACACCTACAAATCCACCTTTGTCAGCAAGCATTTTCAGCATTTCGTCGGATTTGTTGCGCGTGTGGTCGTGCAGGGCATTTGGGAAGCAGTGGGTGTAGGAGACCGGCTTTTTAGAATGGGCAATTGCTTCACTGCTGGTGGTGTCGCCTACATGAGAGAGGTCAACTAGAATTCCCAATTGGTTCATCATATCAATCACATCTCGGCCAAAGTCCGACAGGCCGCTGTCATGGCTTTCCCAGCACCCGGAACCAACTAGATTCTGCGTGTTATAGGTTAATTGGATGACTCGTACGCCAAGGTCGCGAAATAAACGCAAATGGTCCAGGTTCTGCTCGATAGCGTAAGCATTCTGCCAACCGAGTATGATGCCGACCTTCTTCTCCTGTTTTGCCGTTCGAATATCAGCGGCGGAATGAACCTGCATTAAAATATCTGCGTTCTCGGCAAGGTCCTTTTTCCAACGCGCGATATTGGCCATCGTGTCGTTAAAACCATCCCAGACTGAGCAGGTGCAGTTCGCAGCAGTCAGGCCACCCTGATGCATCTGCTCAAATATGCTGCGGGACCATTTTGAAATGATGAGGCCGTCAATGACGATACTGTTTTGATGAAGAGTGTCTGCGAGAATTTCCGCCATATTCTATTTGTCCTTCAGAATGAAGTTTACCAGCCCCAATTAATTAGTCTGTCTTCTGGGAGTCTATTGAATGTAATGGCCAGGTTACTTCGCCGAAACAGGTTTATCGACGATTTTCCCGTCCTCGTACGTTATTTCCATTAATTAATAGTCCGTTGTTATAGTTTTTTGACCGTTTCAGCGAGCCAACTCTTTTACTCAGTTTATTGGCATAGTTCTAAGCTCCGTCATGGCCAGTTCGAGGAATATTGCCCCGGCAGTGCCCATGGCCTAAAGTAGCACCCATGAAAACTTCAAAACTAATTTTTTCCAAATTGTTCATCATAATCCTACTTGGATTTAATGGCTGCGCTTTACCTGTTGTTTTTGGCGGCCATGATGCAGTCCTAGCTAGCGAGATGGGTGTTACATATGAGTATGACAGCTTTCTTGGCGGCTATGAAAAGATGATGAAAGCGGCAAAAGAACATTGCAATAAGTTCAATAAAAGGCCGTACCCGAAAGAGAAAAGCACTAGGACAACAGTATCTTTCGTTACCTTCGGACTCCTAAAAGTTGATGTTCAAACATTTGATTGCCGCTAGCGGAACAAGCAGCAAGATATTTTAGCCGTACCTAGAAGTCGCTGTAGTTTTGCAATAATTCATTCAAGTCTGTCGGGCTGACATCCCCGCGAACTGGTTGATTTCCGTGGTTTGGCACTTGCACACATGGAAGAAAGGGGGAAAGCCGGCAGACTTCTTGTCACAGGGCTTTTCGATGAGCATGAAGTGAGAGTTGGTTGGCGCCTTAATCGTCCATGGATCTGTGGGCGGCTTATATTGTTACTCGTCGTTATTGGAGGAAATTTGATGCGTGCTGTGGTTACTGGAGCTGCGAGCGGAATAGGGCGGGCAATTAGTTTGCGTTTGGCACGTGATGGTAAAAACGCTGGTGAACCTGCCAAAATTGCCTTGGTTGATATCGAAATTTCGACTGCTCTAAGCGCTGTGGCGGATGAGGTCAATGAACTTGGAGCGGAAGCGCTGCCACTTGCAGCTGATCTAGCGACAACCGACCAGCCAGAACAGGCGGTCGCATCTGCAATAACAGCATTTGGCGGTTTAGACGCGCTGGTTAGCAATGCCGGTGTTAATTGCCCTGGGCAATTATTGGAATATGCGGTAGCTGACTGGGACCGTCTTTTCGCGGTGAATACAAGGGCATTGTGGTTGTTGGCGAAAGCATCACATGATGAATTAAAAATATCAGGTGGCTCAATTGTAGCTATCGCGTCTATGTCGGGTAGCAATTCGCATGCAAATCTAGGTGCCTACGGTCCAAGTAAGGCTGCCGTCATTATGTTGGCTCAGGTTCTTGGCCAGGAGTTAGGTCCTGATGGCGTGAGGGTAAACACTGTTTCTCCTGGCATGGTACGTACCGGAATGACAGAAATGGTGTATTCGAATAATGAAATTGCAAATGCACGAGACGGGTTGGTGCCGATTGGTAGAGTTGCTTTGCCAGAAGATATGGCAGACGTCGTAGCCTTTCTACTGAGCTCCGACGCACGCTATATCAATGGCCACGATCTTGTAGTCGATGGGGGCGTTACAGGTAACTATTTGGGCCGTTTGCCGGGATTGTCAGAAATCACTCGGGGTTAGCAAGATTAGAAATAAGGCAAAAAAGGGATAAATAATTTCCAAATCTAGAGCTGTCGTATACCCGCTGATTTAGAATTGTTATGCTGCATGACGAAATTGAGACATGTGTAGCATTTAAAAAGTAAATATTAGAACTAGGTTAAATTACAAGTTTTAGATAATTTCACTCGAGTATAGCGTTACGGTTCCTGTCCGTGTCTCATTACAGTATGGTGCAAGTTGGTCTCCGACGTTGGAATTGTCTAAACGATATTCAAACAGAACTAAATTTCTAATGTTTCTATATATAATCCCTTCTGATTAGGGTAGAAATTTCCATACAGCCGGCTGCCGACTAAAAAGTAATTATGGTGTCAGGATAGGTTCGTAATGAGAGGTGTGGAAAGAAAATTAGCGGCAATCCTCGCGGCCGACGTCGTCGCCTACTCAAAATTCATGTCAACAAATGAAGAAAAAACTCTACGGTTAGTAAAAACACTAGTTGAAGAAATAATATCTCCAGAAATCAGTAGCCACAATGGTCGAATTTTTAAAACCATGGGCGATGGCTACCTTGCTGAATTTCCAAGTATCGTAGGGGCAACCAACTGTGCTGTATCTATCCAAAATTTAATTAGCGAGCGGGACCCATCTGGAAATGATGATGACATTTTGAGACTTCGGATAGGTGTTAATTTAGGGGATGTAATAGTAGATTCGGATGATATTTATGGTGAAGGTGTAAATATTGCGGCTAGGTTAGAGGCAATTTGTGAACCAAATTGTGTTACCATAACTCAGCGGGTATATGAAGAAATAAAGGGAAAAATTTCGGCTGAATTTTTATCATTAGGAAAAAAGAAATTAAAAAATATTGAAGATGAAGTCGAAATATTTTCGTATAATTTGGAAAATGAAACTTCCAAATTTAAAAATGAAGATAATCTAGATGACAATCTTCCATCAAAGCCATCAATTGCAATTTTACCATTTTCAAATATGTCAAATGATGAAGAGCAGGAATATTTTTGTGATGGTATAACAGAGGATGTAATTACCGAGTTATCTCGTTTTGATAATATTTTCGTAATTTCTCGAAATACCTCGTTTACCTATAAAAATAAAAATGTAGATTTAAGAACGATTGCAAAAGAGCTATCTGTCCAATATTTATTGGAGGGAAGTGTCAGAAAATCTGGCCAGAAAGTTAGAATTACAACCCAACTTATTGACGGATTAGATGACACCCACTTGTGGGCTGAACGTTATGATGGACTGCTTGAGGACGTTTTTGATCTTCAGGAACAAGTTACACAACAAGTAGTTATGAGTTTGGTGCCAGAGATTTTAACTAAACAAGCGCTAAAAAGTTCAAATTCAACTCGTATTTTCGATGAAGCCTACGATAAGGCATGGAAAGCATCAGCGCTTCTTATAGAGGGAACCCAGGGAAACATTCCCGAACATATTGACCGAGCCTTAGAATTATCCTTAGAGTCGATATCCAAAAATAATCAGTGCGAAGTAGCTTATAACGTTGCTGGGTTTTGCTATTTTGTACAGAGTTTATTTCGGTGGGGGGATGCCCCAAATTTGGCAGCGGAACGCCATTTAGCCTTAGCGAATACATTATTAAGTCACGTACAAAATTCGATTACTGGTTACAGGATCAGAGGGCTATCTAAGGTTCGATTGGGTGATTTTACAGGTGCAATATCTGACCTACAAAAAGCAAGTGATCTAAATCCTAATGATAGTGAAACTTTTTTTGGCCTTGCTTTTGCCCTGGCATCTGTCGGAAATTCTGTAAAATCTAGGGAGCTCTCCCTCATTGCTAAACGTTTGAGCCCAAAAGACCCATTCTTGGGGCGTTTTTTTTATCTCTCAATGGCAATGTGTTACTTTATTGAATATGACAATAACAATTTTTTGGAATGGGCAGAAAAGGCTATACAGGCGGCACCCCATGCACCTATTCGTAGGGCTTTAATGATAGCCTATGCGATGGAAGAAAATGATAAGGAATTAGCCCAACAACATTTTTTGGCTTTGAATAATTTTGCACCGGACTTCATTCCCAGTGTCTTGGATGGGGAAAATATCCTTTTCGCTGATGATGAACACAGGCAGAGGGTTAATGATGGTTTACAGGCATTTCTTAGTTTGGGTAAGTAAGAATTAAAACGAATCTAAGGTTACACGAAATTTTACCTAACTTGATTATGTGTAGAGAAATATGGCTTGCAAAGCACGCTTAGCCTGAATGCTAGATCTGGTGTCAGCCTCTCTCCTCAAGCTCAGAACTATATTCGAATATACAATCGTGCGGACAATGAGTACCTGCAAATTTAGCTTTTCCTGTTGTCGTCCTTAATCCTAAATTTTTCATACCATATTAATTTATCTAGGATATATCCGAGATTATTTTGCCCAATCGTTCAATATTACCAAGTGTTTCATGATGGGCGAGCCCAGGCCACTGGACACGTAATAATATCTGATCAGTGCGGGCAATTTCTGCATATTGCAATATTTCATCTTTGACCTGGGCTTCATCACCAATCAGGAACCGGCCTTGGGCGAATTCGTCATAGGCGGCATCGAAATCGCCTTGGGTTGTTTCACCCTGCCCCCATGAAGCATATGCACGATATTTGAATAGCAGCGGTTCTCGGCTCACCTCCCGCGCGTGGTCGGCGTCGCGGCCCACAAAACACTCCCTTATTAGGGGGCAATTGACGTCTACTGACTGTCCTGTCGCGTTACGCTCTTCTCGGAAAATTTCAAGATAGGTCAACATTGACTTTGTAGACAATGTCGGCGCGATGCACCAAGCGTCCGCTATTCGTGCCGCCCGACGAACCGCGGGTTCTACGTCTCCTCCGAGCCAAATCGGGGGTCGTGGTTTTTGCATGGGCTTCACAGCGGCATTAGCGTTGTCAAGATGAAAGAAAGTGCCATGGTGGGTTACGTCGTCTTCAGCCCAAAGTCGTTTAATCACATCTAAGCCTTCGGTCATACGACCGACACGTTGGCGCATTTCGACGCCCATAGCTTGGAATTCCTCAGGCCGGTAGCCGAGGCCAGCACAAAGCACGTAGTTACCATTAGAAAGCCAATCTATGGTGGCAGCTTCCTCAGCCGCCAACACGGGGTTCATCATGGAGAGCAGAAGAACACCCGGACCAATTTGCATTCCTTCTGCTTCATTTACTAAGTGGCCAAGCAGCGGATTAGTTTGGAACATGCCCATAGGCCCAATTAATAAATGTTGTCCTATAATCAAAGATGAAAATCCGCTTTCACGAGCCGCCCGAACCTGCTCCCGCAAGTCAACTAAAACCTCGGCGGGATTTTCTTCCGGCGACCATTGCATTGCCGTGAACATACCGATGCGCATTCGTTATCTCCCTACTGTATCCAGCTTTAATATCAGACCTTAATTCTGATTTCCTGAGCAAATCGTTCCATTGTGTCCAACGCCACAGGGAGCGTTTCTGTCATGATATCAAAGCAAATCTCGGTAGCTCCAGCATCCCGGAACTGGCACAAGGCATCGACGATATCGCTCGGCCGTCCCTCTGTTGGCGCCTGGCCTTCGTTCGCCGGTCCATCCTGAAAGGTCAGTGCTACTTTGGGTGCGATAGGAAAGCCGTCTACTTTACGGCCCTCGGCCTCTAGTGCCATTTCTAGTTTTGGGCGAAGTTCCGCCAATACTTCCGGTGTTATCTTGAAGGGATGCCAGACATCTCCGAATTTTGCTGCGCGCCGGATTGCCGCTGGAGAATTGCCTCCCACGTAGATCGGCGGATGAGGTTTTTGTGCGGCTTTTGGGCCCATTTCCACATCTTCAAAGGTGTAGGTCGGGCCATTGTGAGTTGCCTTCTTCGTAGTCCAGAGTTCACGGATGATGGTAAGGCCTTCGTTGGTTCGTTTGCCGCGATCGTGAAAGTTATGGCCAAGTGCGGTGATTTCCTCTTGGCACCAACCGACCCCAACGCCAAAACTGATGCGGCCACGGCTCAGTTGATCTAACTCAGCCAGCTGTGCCGCCACCTCGATGGGGTTGCGCATGGGCAGGATCAAGACGGAGGTGCCGAGCCGGATTCTTGTAGTGCATCCAGCCAAATAGCCAAGCACGCTAAATGGCTGGTAGTAAGTGCGCTTCCAATCTTCAGGCAACTGACCGTCCACGCGGCCCGGGTAACTCGATAGGGTCAGGGGCGGCATGATCAGATGATCACTGGCCCAAAGCGTATCGAATTCCAGAGCCTCGGCTTTTTCCGCCATGGCATCAAATGTTGCCGGACCTGCGGCATCGCCCCGGACAATTATTGACATACCAAATTTCATGGCCGTGGCCCTTTCGTATCGTCTCTCCCCCGAAGACATCAATTGTGCATGATGGAAGCCTTGAAGACTAGGCGACATACGTGCCGTGTTATCCAATTATCGCTGTTATCCGCTTGCGCCAACGGACCGAACCATCCACCGGAGAGATGAAGCCCGTCTCATGAGGGAAAATGCGACTAACTCCCGAATCTTTATTTGTTTTGTCGTTGATGTTTTTATTGCTTCAATAGAACTTCCTAAGTGATACGTCTCAAACCCGCTTGGCACATGACAAGAATTAGAAAGAAGAGGTAAGGCAATATGCGCGCAGTAGGCCTTTATGTTCATGGTGGTCCCGAAGTTCTGGAAGTGGTGGATTTGCCCGAGGTCCACGCTGGATCTGGCCAGATGCGTATTAGGGTGCATGCCGTTGCGGTCAACCCCACTGATACGATGGCGCGTAACGGTTCGCGTGCGGAACAGCAAAAAATCGATCCGCCGCCCTACGTTCCGGGTATGGATGTAGCGGGTGTCGTTGACGAAGTGGATGACGATATTTCAACCAATGTCGCGGTTGGTGATGCGGTCATGGCCATGGTTGTGCCAAAGGCAAGCCATGGTGCCTACCGAGAACAAATCGTCCTCAACGCTCGGTCTGTTGTGCCGGCGCCAGCCGGCACCAGCCACGTTGAGGCGTGTACACTTCCAATGAACGGGCTCACGGCCCAGCAATCTCTGGACCTGCTAGGCCTGTCGCCGGGGCAAACCCTGGCCGTGACTGGTGCCGCGGGAGCCTACGGCGGCTACGTAATACAGCTCGCTAAAACCGAAGGCTTGACGGTTATTGCGGATGCTTCTGAGGCCGATCGCGAACTCGTCGCCAATCTTGGGGCGGATATTGTTGTTCGTCGCGGCGATGAGGTAGCGACCCGAATTCGCGAACATTTCTCAGATGGCGTTGACGGTCTCGCCGATGGTGCCGTGCAAAACGAATTGGTAATCCCGGCAGTCCGCGATGGCGGCGCATTTACGTCGGTGCGCGGTTTTATCGGCGAGCCATTGCGCGATATATCCTTCACCGCCACCATGGTACGGACTTATGACGGCGAATTCGAGAAACTCGACAGGCTCCGCCAATTAGTTGAATCCGGCTCAATTACCCTCCGTGTGGCCGATACCTACACACCCGAGCGCGCGGGTGAGGCGCATAGGCGGCTTGAGGCAGGCGGGACCCGCGGACGCCTCGTCATCGAATTTTGATCAGGTAGAATGATGATATCCCGCTCAAAATTGATGCCTTATCGCGGAGTTTTTCCGATCGCCCCAACGCCGTTCGAAGAGGATGAGAGCCTCGATATGGAGGGGCAAACACGGGTGCTGGACTGCATGATTGATCAGGATGTGGACGGCATTTGCATTCTGGCCAATTACTCGGAGCAATTCCTGCTGAATGACGCAGAGCGCGACCAATTGCTCAAAATTTGCCTAGAGCATATTTCGGGTCGTGTGCCGGTCATCGTGACATGCAGCCATTTCAGCACCAGGATCTCTGTTGCCCGGGCAGGACAGGCGGAAGCTGCAGGCGCGGACATGATCATGGTAATGCCGCCGTATCATGGCACCGCATTAAGGGCGTCAGAGAAGGGCAATCTCGCCTTCTTTCAAGAACTGGCTGATGCCATCTCCATCCCAATTATGCTTCAGGATGCGCCGTTGAGTGGGGTGAGTTTGTCCGTACCCTTCTTGGCTGATCTGGCTTGTCGGGTGCCGCAAATTGGTTATTTCAAGATCGAGGTGCCAGGAGCGGCGGCAAAGCTGCGGGACCTAATCTCCGTGGGCGGTGCCGCGATCAAGGGTCCCTTTGATGGGGAGGAGGCGATCACATTAATGGCCGATCTGGAAGCTGGTGCGACCGGCACCATGCCGAGTGCCCTGCTACCGGAACTCATTCGGGCAGTGGTTATGGACTATCAAGCTGGCAAATCCATACAGGCTGCCAAGACCTATGCCCGGATCCTGCCTCTGATCAACTTTGAAAATCGGCAATGCGGTCTTAGAGCGGCCAAGACTGTTTTGAAAGAAGGTGGTGTCATCAAAAGTGATACAGTCCGCCATCCTTTGGAGCCGTTAGATCCTGAAACCCGGCGGCAATTGTTGCAACAGGCCGAGGCTCTTGATGTCTTGGCCCTGCGATGGGGTAAATAGCAGCTAGTCCAGGGAGAGGTAGGATATGGACACTCTGAATGTCTTAAGCATCATACGGACGACGGATGGAGAACGGGCGATGATCGAAGCTGTTGATCCGTCGGTCCGGTTAACGGATGCAGGGGGCTGGTTCGATGGCGAAATTCGTGAGACGTGGCCGGCCTTTACCTCCGAACGCTATCTCCATCCAGATGCCCATGGCGTAGGCAGCACAGAAGAGCGGGATCGCTTGCTGGCGGATGCTGACGTCATACTCGGCGGCTGGCCCTTTCCTCTTGACCTGCGCGCCCGGTCGCCGAAGCTGAAATGGTTTCATCAGCGTCCCGCCGGTGCCTCCAATCTGCTGCGGGGTGATTTGTGGGGCGGTGAGGTTATCGTGACCACATCTCGTGGCTCGGGCAATACACTGGCGATGGCCGAATACACGTTGGCCGGGATATTGCATTTTGCTAAAGGCCTGCCCCGAGCCGCCGTCGATTATGCGGCAGGTTATTTCTCGCACCGCGCCTACAATCCGCTTCTCCTCCATGACAAGACTGTATGCGTCGTCGGTGCGGGTGGAATTGGTCAGGATGTTGGCCGCCTTTGCGCTGCTATAGGTATGCGCGTAGTGGGCACCCGGGGGTCCCTGGACGATAGACCACTGCCCCAAGGATTTGATTTTGTCGGTGCGTCCACTGAACTTGATCGTTTACTGCCCGAAGCCGATTTCGTGGCAATTTGCTGTCAATGGACACCAGAGACGAACCATCTTTTTGACGCCGAACGATTTGCCTTGATGAAACCGGGCAGCGTACTGGTTAACGTCGCTCGCGGAGAAATTATTGATGAAACCGCCTTGATCGGCGCGCTGCGAGAGGATCGACTGCGCGGCGTTGTTCTTGACGTCTATGATGGAGAATTTGAAAGGTTGCCAAAGTCGGAACTTTGGTCCGATCCAAGGGTCCTGGTTACGCCGCACATCTCAGGCGCAAGCGATCAAAATCTTCATCGTGCCATCGAAATATTTTGTGAAAATCTTGTGGCCTATGTGACCGGCAAATCGCTCGCCAACGTCATTGATTGGGAGCGAGGCTATTAGT
>CAZDQC010000028.1:13942-17293 GCA_964507245.1 uncultured Rhodospirillaceae bacterium | reverse complement strand
ATGAGCCGACAGGTATCCAGTTGGAATATGCAGGTGTGACAATGTACGCATTTGACTGGTAAGCTCCTGCTCAGGATTATTCAGGCTTTGGGAGGGACCGCGAAGCGGTCTGAGCGACATGGCAACAACGAATATGACAACGTCCAATGTAAAATTATCGGCCGAGACAGCGGAAACCATCTATACCACCATGCGCCGTATTCGAGCCTTTGAAGAAAAGACTAAGACGCTGTTTGAACAGGGTGCCGTGAAAGGTACGGCGCATAGCTACATCGGAGAAGAGGCCGTTGCAGCTGCCGTTTCCGCTAACCTACGTGATGATGACTATATGGCCTCCAATCACCGGGGCCACGGCCACTGTATCGCCAAGGGTGCAGATCAGAGCCTGATGATGGCGGAATTGATGGGCCGTGAAAACGGCTATTGCGGGGGCCTGGGGGGTTCCATGCACATAGCCGATTTGAGCCTGGGCATCTTGGGCGCTAATGGCATCGTCGGAGCTACGATGCCTCTCGCAACTGGGGCTGCCCTTGCCATCAAGTTGCGTGGTGGCGATCAGGTTGTGGTCGCATTTTTTGGTGATGGCGCTTCAAACCAGGGCACCTTCCATGAATGTTGCAATTTGGCCAGTATTTGGAAATTGCCGATCCTGTTTGTTTGCGAGAACAATCAATACGCTCTGACGACGTCCTACAGGGACACGACCTCGGCAGCACAAATTTCTGATCGAGCTGGTGGCTATGCCATGCCGGGGGTGACCATTGATGGGAACGATGCGGGTGAAGTCTATGCGGTTGTCGGCGAGGCAGTAGAACGCGCCAGGCAGGGTGAGGGGCCAAGCCTAATCGAATGCATGACCTACCGCTGGGGCCAACATTCTATGCGTGCTAATTTGCGAGACCCTCGTCCCAAGGAAGAATACGACGCCTGGATCGCACGTGATCCCATCAAGTTATTGGAAGAACGTATGCGGGCGGAAAAAACCGTGCCGCGGAAACGGATCAATGAAATAGGCAAAGAAGTAATCCAGGATCTAGAAAAAGCCGTGGCCTTCGGAGCTGAAGGAGCAGAGCCAACGGTGGAGCAAATGTTGGCAGCGGTTTATGCAGAGCATGCGCATTACGATGAACCGGGACCTACGGGTGTTCGCGAAATTACCTATGTAGACGCCTTGGGTGAGGCCATGTCCTCGGAAATGGCGCGAGACGACAGTGTCTTTATCATGGGAGAAGATGTAGGCCAAACTGGCGGCATTTTTGGTGTTACAAAGGGGCTATGGGAGCGTTTCGGTAACGACAGGGTTCGTGATACGCCGATCACCGAAGTAGGCTTCACGGGAGCTGCGGTTGGAGCTGCCGTTGCAGGTATGCGCCCAATTGTGGAACTCCAGATTTTCGATTTTGTAGCTCTAACCATGGATATGCTGGTTAATCAGGCCGCTAAGTTTCGCTATATGCTAGGCGGAAAGCCAACGGTGCCAATGGTCCTGCGGGGACCTCAGGGCGGTGGTATCCGCATGGCAGCTCAGCACAGTCAAAGTCTAGAAGCATGGTTCACCCATGTGCCAGGCCTTGTCGTTATGGCACCTTCCACGCCCTACGACGCCAAGGGGATGTTGACGGCAGCCATACGGGACGACAATCCGGTGATCTTTCTGGAACACAAGATGCTGTACATGGAAAGCAAGGGCGTCGTGCCGGAACAGGATTATGCCATCCCCATTGGCAAGGGAGATATTAAGAGGGAGGGTACAGATGTCACTGTTGTGGCCACCATGGCCATGGTGCCGCGTGCTCTTGCGGCCGCTCGTGTATTGGAACGCGAGGGAATTTCCATTGAGGTCTTGGATCCCCGGACATTACGCCCGTTGGATGAGGAATTGATTCTCTCATCGGTTGCGAAGACCAATCGTCTTCTCATTGCCCACGAGGCCTGCAAGAACGGTGGCTTCGGCGCTGAAGTGTCTGCTCTGGTAGTGGAAAAAGGCTTCGATGATCTGGACGCCCCCATCGTTAGGGTTGGCGGTCTGGATGTGCCAATCCCGTATAATGATGTGCTGGAACGTGAAGTGATCCCGTCCCAGGAGCGTTTAATGCAGGCCATCAGGGAATTGGTGACAAATGGAATATGAAGCACAACTTTTTGCGCGATAAATATACAAGGAACTCTATGAGGTTTTGGACGTAGCAGGGGGCCGCCGCGTCAGTCCTAGTCCAAGGTTAATGCTTCCAGCCAAGCACGGACGCGGTGTTTGTTGACACCAAAATCACGGCGGCCGTACCGAGAGCGGCTGTACACCGCCAGTGTGGAGCGTCGTTGCTCCAGCGGAATAAAACGCACAGTAATAATATCCGGAAATCGCATAAATTTTGTACGTTGGATAAACTCATATTGCATGGCCTCATCATCTGCCTTCCTCGTTTCTACGCGGGGTTGGGAGGCGATCATGGTCATCCAGCGTTCCCGGAGTTCTTCGACTGACAAGTCGAATGTAGGGCTGATCATATGCGCTTTTGCGCTACAATAATCATCTGGGCTGACCAGATATTGGTTCCGTTTCCAAGATGTTAGTACCAGGGTTTGGAAATCCACAGTTGGTCCTCATTTCTCAATCACTTAACCACGTTAAGAATTTGTCTGGCCCACGACGGGCGGAACGCCCCGCATGAACGGCCATCCCAGAGTTCTATAACAACTTCATTTGACAATACACTAGGGAATAATTTGGGCGACCTACTGGCCATAATTAAATGTGGCCTTGTGAAAAAAATTGTCACCTTTTGCCTGATATAGGCGGCAATTCCGGTGACTATGACCGATAGCTAGAACGCAGTGATGATAGGTCTATGGTAGTCTCAGGGGAGTTGACAGACCTCTGCAACCGGCGCCCGGTAGACAAGCTATAATGGGTGATTAGTGAAAATAGAGGAATGTTATGAGGCCTGGTGCGCACATCTAGCAGCCAGTTGTAGACAGACCTGTCAAGGTCGTGACAACATTACCACGTATCCGTCTTTTCACATTAGATAATAAGGGGCGAGCCAATGAGTTATACGCGTGTAATGGTCATGGAACTGCCAAAGTCGGTTTCATGGGCGGACAACATGAAGACATATCGGCGAGAAGCAGTGCCGGGTTTGAAAAAGTTGAAAAAAGCCAAAATCTTGAAAGGTTGGACAGTGATACAGACCGGCGAGCGTTCTGGAATGATGCTTATGGATTTCGCAAATAAGGCGAATATGAATAAATACTTAAAAATTATGGGCCCAATTCGCCAGCAGGTAGCTGCTGAATCAGGAATGCAGACTTGGCTTTATCACGGCCCAGTCAAAGCCAGCGGTTAATTCTTGT
>CAZDQC010000028.1:0-13842 GCA_964507245.1 uncultured Rhodospirillaceae bacterium | reverse complement strand
GAGAATTGATAATCCGTTGCCCAGCTTCCATACTCTTCTAAGATGGTGGTGTTCCTGTCGGGCAATGGACGGCTGCGGACCTAAATAACCGGTCCTAAGTCGGACCAAAATTCGTAATGAACTTGGATTGAACTAGAAGGAGTTGACTATGTCCGCCTCATTTTCAGGTGGCTGTGCCTGTCAAAAGATCAGATACACCTGCTCGGGAGAGCCTCTCTACATGGGTAATTGTCACTGCCGTGATTGTCAGCGAGCGACTGGTAGTGCGTTTTATCCTGGCGTGTTGTTTAAGCAAACTGACTTCACCTTGCTGCAAGGTGATCCGAGTTGGTACAAAAGTTCAGCGGATAGAGGTCATATTATGCGACGTGGGTTTTGTTCCGCATGCGGTTCGCCCCTATTTTTAATTAATGAGGCATCAAGTGGTATTAGGTTGCTGTATGCCGGAAGTCTGGACGACCCAAGCTTGTATAAGCCCCAGCGCGATATTTACGTCGCGAGTGCGCAGCCCTGGGACATTATGGATCCGGATTTGCCAAAATTCGATGCTATGCCGGATATGAAGCGTAAATGACTTCCAATTCCCCTCATCGGTTTGGTCTTATCGCACCAATAGCAATGAAATAGGAGACGATTATGGCATTATATGAAATGCGTACTTACACCGTTTATGTGGGTCGGATGGCGGAGGTCGTGAAGCATTACGGGGATGAAGGTTGGCCCGCGTTAGAGAAGGGCGGCTACAGCGATAAGTTGGTAGGCTATTTTACGTCTGACGTAGGGACCCTGCACCAACTTGTGCATTTATGGAAATTCGAAGATGACGCCGACCGGCGTAATCATTGGAGTACACTGTTCCAGGATGATGACTTCATGGCTTTCGCTGCGAAGCTGCGGCCACTACTTATGACCCAGACCGTGCAGCTTCTGAATGAAGCGCCTTGGGGCCCACACCCTTGATTTGAAGGCACTTCTAGTAGTCGACATACAATTTAAAATGAGATCCGCAATTCAACTACCCAAGCACATAGAGTGTTGTTCTCTTACTAATTGATAGGCAATTCAGGCATATCGAAACCTAATAGAACGCGGCAAGACCTTAGGGTTGTCAGGGGATCCGCTCAGAAGGTTGGTTAAGCTCGACTGTTTAGTTATGTTTGAAGTACTCTTGTCATAGAAACAAGCAATCGGAAGGTGGGGCGAATGAGTAATGGTGACATGCAATTGAGCAGCGATAGTTCGGTGGCGCGTGATGCCTTGTCAAAGGCCATGCACGGTATGTGCCTTTGGGAAGCGGATTTTATGGATGACATCAAGACCGCCCTGAACGCCGATCCCGATTTCGCCATGGCCCATGCCGTCAGGGCACTCGCGCTTACTTTCGGTCGCCATAAAAAGTATATCCCGATGATGCGAAGCGGTCTTGAAAAGGCGAAGGCCGGGAGCGCGCCACTAAGCGCACACGAAAACGCCTATATAGAAGCGCTCGAACATGCGGTCGACCTGCGCTCGGACCTGGCATTCGAAGTCTACAAGCGCATCCTCGATGAACATCCTTGCGATATGTTCATCCATCGGATGGCCCAGATGGATCTTTTCAATTTCGGTCGAAAAACGGATATGTACGATTTAGTGGAGAAGGCAGCTCCGCACTGGTCGCCTGAGATGAGGGACTACCCGATCTTCATGGGCAACCGCGCCTTCGCCAATGAAGAAATGCTGCATTACGCCGAGGCCGAGCGTTATGGCCGCGAAGCAATCGAACTGAATCCGAGCGATCCATGGGGAGCTCATGCAGTGGCGCATGTTTTGGTCATGCAAGGCCGAGTTGAGGAAGGTGTCGATTGGCTCGAGGGCTTATGCGGCAACTGGGCTGGAAAAAACCAGATCGTTCACCACGACTGGTGGCATTTGTGTCTCTTTCTGCTGGAGCAGGGCGAGCACGAGCGTATCCTGGAGCTCTATGACAGCAAGGTATACAATCTGGAATCACCGCTAACAAAGGCTATGCCGGATAACGTCATCGACGTCACGAATGCTGCGTCCCTGCTGCTGCGGCTGGACTTGCGCGGCGTTGATGTCGGAGATCGCTGGCAGGTGGTGGCGGAACCTGCAGAGGGCCGTATCGACAATCATGTCAATCCTTTCACTTGTGCACACGCCGCTATCATCCTGGCCGCCTGCGGCCGCTTCGAAAAAGCGGATGAATTGATCCGCTCCATGACCAATTTCGCGGATACTGATGACGGCCCTGCCGGCGTCTGTATGCGCAAGGCTGCCCTTCCCGTGGCAAAAGCGGCCATCGCCCACCGCAAGGGCGACCACGAGGCCGTGATCGCCGGTTTTATGCCCATGCGGCATGACCTCGTAGCCATGGGCGGAAGCCAGGCGCAAAGGGATGTTTTTATCCAGATACTGGTTGATTCCTGCCGCCAACTCGGACGCAAGGAGGAACTGGCGCAACTGGAAGAGGATATCAATAGCTTGGGCTTTGAAGCCGTCAACCAACGTACGCTATACACTGATGCCTTCGCCGCTTAGCCAAACTAATCGGATGCCTAGGCGGCATCTTCCAAGATCATTGCCGCCGCTTTTTCACCAATCATGATTGTCGGCGCATTCGTATTGCCGGCAATGATTGATGGCATAACCGAAGCATCGGCAATGCGAAGACCGGTAATGCCATGCACACGCAAGCGGGCGTCCGTTGCCGAATCCACTTCTGAACCCATGCGGCAACTGCCGACCGGGTGATAATTGGCGATCCCCCGTGCTCGCACATCCGCCAAAAGATCTTCGTCACTGTTGACGGACGAACCAGGCAGGACTTCTTCGACCATGTAATCAGCAAGAGCCGGCTGCTTTGCAATGTCACGGCAAACGCGCATGCCGTGGAGAATTGCCTCTTCGTCATAACTGGTACGCAGAAATTCGTATTTGATCTCTGGTGGTGCCATAGGGTCCGGGCTCTTGATGCGAACGGAGCCATCACAATCGGGCCGCAGGTGTACCGGGCTGAATGAGAAGGCAGAGAAGGGGTGGGGCCTAATGCGCTCAGGGTTGCGGCTGAGGGCGCTCCAAGAGAACATGTTGATTTGTATATCCGGGCGTTCCAGGCGCGGATTACTCCGGATAAAGGCGCCTGCGCAAATGGCCGTGTTTGTCAGAGGGCCCTTTTGGAATAGGGCGTACTGAGCTCCCGCCAGGAGCCGACGCGGCAGGCTGTTCGCTAGGTCATTCATGGTAACCGGTTGGGCACACCGAAAACTCATATAGGTATTAAAATGATCGCGCAGGTTGGCGCCAATGCCCGGCAGGTCACGTTGGACTGGAATATCCATCTCACGTAGGAGGTCGCCAGGGCCAATGCCGGAAAGCTGCAATAGTGGCGGGGAGCTGAATGCGCCGCCGGAGACGATGACTTCGTGGCGCGCGCGCACCTCATGGATACCTGAAGGAGATTGAAATTCCACACCAACGGCGCGGCCGCCCTCAATCAGAATTCTCCGTGCGTGGGCTGAGGTTTCGACATGAAGATTTTGCCGGTTACGAGCTGGCTTTAGGTATGCCCTAGCGGAACTCCAACGTCGGTGTTTTGATGCTGTGAATTGGAATAATCCCGTGCCTTCCTGTTCCGGTCCATTGAAATCCGGGTTTGCAGGAATGCCGCTTTCGACGGCGGCGGCGATCATTGCATTCGGTAAATCCCAGGGATGTGGAATATCGGAAACCCTTAAGGGGCCACCGGCACCATGCAGTTCATCCTCACCGCGTTCATTGTCTTCCGCCTTCTTGAAAAAAGGCAGTACGGAATCCCAGTCCCACCCCTCCAGGCCGCGCTGACGCCATTCATCATAGTCCGCAGCGGCACCCCGCATATAGATGGTGCCGTTAATGGAACTGCTGCCGCCCAGAACCTTGCCGCGCGGCTGGTAGAGGACCCTATTGTTTAGAGCTTCGACGGGCTCGCTTTCGAACTTCCAGTTTACCTTTTCATCAGTAAATACCTTGGTGAAACCAAGGGGAATATGGATCCAGGGACTTGTGTCCTTCGGTCCGGCCTCGAGCAGTAGCACGCTGTAGCGGCCCGTCTCGCTTAAACGCCCAGCGACGGCGCACCCTGCGGAGCCGGCGCCGGTCACTATGAAATCAAAGACGGCGCCGTCTTCCAGAGTAGCCAAGGGTGATTACTCCGCTGCCGCGCGCGGCATTGGCGTCGGTATAGGGGCGTCACTGATCTCCGACAACGGCCTGCCAAAATGCGCCTCGATCATCGGCACGACTTTCGTCGCAAATTGCTCCATGGATTTGGCGGCGGCGGAGCTCGGCAGATCGCCGACGGCGAAGTAGATACTCATATGCTGAGGTCCATACAGCTCGATCTCCCCGCAAAGTTGCTCCGCCACGGCCTCGGCATTGCCAACGACGATATTACCGGCGATTTCCTGAGGGGTTGGCTCGTCCGGGAATGGCACCTCGTCAACCATGTAATCGTCAACCATGGTTTCCCGACGATGGCGCAGGGACATTGCGATACGCTTCTGGAAGCGTGCGCCGTCGACGTAACGGTCGATGGTGGATGGGTCGTCACTGACGCAAACGAAACGGAGGACGCCCAAGGTCATTGTCGCCGGGTCCTGTCCCTCTTCGACGTAACACTGAGCCACCTGGTCACGCATGCGTTTAATCGTGTCCGCGTTCTCAAGACCGCCGGAGATGAAGGGAATGTAGCCGTCCCGAGCGCAACGGCGGTGGCTATTGGGGTCGGAACCCGCGATCCAGATGGGAGGGTAGGGCGATTGCATGGGCCGGACGTTTATTGCCGTCTGCAGTTGCTCGTAAAATTTGCCCTTGTAGCTGAAGTTGGGCTCTCTGAGACCGAGGTCGATCATGTCGAGCATTTCGTTGAAGACGACCTTATTCTGGGACATTTCAGCCCCTAAACGCTCAAACTCGTAGGTCTGATAGCCGCTGCCGACACCGACGTCGAGACGTCCGCCGGACAGCGTATCGACCAGAGCGATCTCGGCGATCACACGGGCGGGTTCATGCAGCGGCAGGATTAGGACCGCGCTGCCAACGCGGATGCGCTTTGTCATGGCCGCCGCCTGCGCGCAGAAAATCAAGGGTGAAGGGCAGAGGCTGTAGTTTGAAAAATGATGCTCGGCGAACCAGACACGTCCAAAGCCCAATTCTTCGGCAAGCCTGGTGTGCGACAGGGCCTCTTCAATCACCTGATGTGGAGATTTACTGCGGTCACGATGCTGCAATAGATTAAAAACACCAAAATCCATTAAGTCCTCCACTTTACGTTGGCGTATGGCCCCCGATTTGGTGAGCATTTTAAGTCACGCCGCTCTCTGCAACTCTAGGGAGGTTCAAGATATTCTGTCAAACTTAGACTTTCTTTTTGCGTCACCATAAAATTCGGCAGATCTTTAACGGTAGTTGGACCTACGTGATACTTAGAAGCGGGTGTTATCCTTGTTGCGAAGTAATTCAAAATTTTATCCCAGCCGTTCGGAGGACCGATTGTGACCATGAACCAGCGCGCTCATCTCATTACCGGGGGATTTCCTCCAGGCTCTGCCGCGGGGCATGATATGGATTACGCCCGATTGCAACTTTTGCAGAAGCTGCAAGCCAAAGACAATCTTGCGGTTACCGTTGCAAACGACTTTCAAGACGTTGAACGCTGGCTGCCGGAAACGGATCTTTTAATTACCTACGTAGCTGGTCCCTATCCCGTGGGCGCTGAAAATGAAGCATTAATGAACTGGCTGGAGGATGGCGGCCGTTGGTTTGCCTTGCACGGCACCTCAGGCGGAAAGGCCGTCAAAACCGAACGAGATGGCCTTCCGGTCAAGAAAATGGTCAAGGCGGAGCATCACCAGACCTTGGGAAGCTTCTTTCTCAATCATCCACCCCTAAGTGAGTTTCAGGTCTCCGTCAGCCATGACCATCCCGTCACACGGGGTCTTCCAGAACAATTCACCGTGCAGGATGAACTCTACCTCATAGAATTACAGGAACCGGATGCCAGCCGTATTCTTTTGACGACCACTCTGGAGGAGGATCCTTCCCCTCAGGGGTTCGGTTTTGTCTACGACGAGGACACTTCGTTACAGGCTGACGGCAAGACGCGGGTGCTCGGTTATGCACGGAGCAGGGGACAAGGGGAAATCGTTTACGTAGCGTTGGGCCACTGCCACACGGGCCGTATCAATAGCCAATCAATCGTAGACCGCAGTATCCATCCGGAGGGCACTGTCCCTCCGGAATTTCACGGTGTCTGGGAAACGGATGCGTTTTCACACCTGTTGGAGAACGCCATTGAATGGGGGATGGAGCAGCGCTAGGCGACCGCAGCCTCCGCCTTCAAGGCGGTAACGGCCTCTCCGTTAATTCCCAGCCAGTCACTGATCACCTGATCCGTGTGCTCCCCTATCATTGGCGACGCCTGCAAACGTGAGGCCTTGCCGTCCACCCGTACCGGCCACCCCGGCATCTTGAAGGGGTCATGTACGGGGTGGATCATGGTCTGCATAACCCCTCGCTCTTCGAACGTGACGTCGTTGTTCAATTCGTCCGTATCCAGTACGGCGCCGGCAGGAATTCCTGCTTCACCAATTATCCTCATTGCGTCGTATTTGGTTTGGTTGCTAGTCCAGGTGGCGATCAAGTCATCCACTTCCAGCATATTTTTCACACGATCAGCAGGAGTAAGATACCTCTCGTCGCCGATTAGGTCTTCACGTCCAATCAGGGTCAGCAGCCGGTCCCAATGTTCCGGGTTCGCCCTACTGGTCATGATGTAGACGTAATCGTTCAGTCCTCCAGGTGCGCAGGGGTAAAGGCCCATCGGGGCGTTGGTAATGCCCGGTACCTTGCTGCCGCCCCTCAGAGCCGCCTTACCGGTCCGGCCCTGGGTTGCGAAGTTGACGCGCATGTAATGCAGCATCGCATCCTGCATGGCCACCTGAAGCCGGTGGCCCTCTCCGCTCTCCCGCCGCTTATAAAGCGCGCCAAGAATGGTGATTGCCATCAGCATGCCGGTGCCGGTATCCCCTATGGTGACGCCTGGTCGTGTGGGAGGCCCGTCCGTTTCTCCGGTTACGCTGAAGGTGCCGCCGCAGGCCTGCGCAATCATGTCGAATGAGAGGTTCTTCTCGAAGGGGCTGCCTTCCCCAAAACCCTTAACCTGAGCATAGATGATGCCCGGATTGATTTCCTTCACCACGTCGTAGGACAGTCCCATCCGCTCGATCGCTCCGGGGGCGAAGTTTTCCATCATCACGTCCGCCTGGCGGATCATTTCCTTGGCCAGATCCAGACCCTCGGACGATTTGAGATTAATGGCGACCGACTTCTTGTTCGCGTTGAACATATGAAAATAATACGGGTCAGTGTCCGGTTTGTTAGGCTGCAGCCGTCGGCCGGGATCGCCCCTGTTGGGATTTTCAATTTTCACTACTTCAGCACCAAGCCAGGCGAGTGCCTCCGTACAGGAAGGCCCCGCCTCGAATTGCGTGAAATCTATTACCTTCACGCCCTGCAGGAAGGTGAAGTCAGTCACATTACCGGACATGGGAGGATCCTTTCTCTTCTGGCGCGACCTGAGTGGCACATCTCGCACCAAGATTGGCATAGTCCGCTGCTCATCGCTAGCCGTTCTATAAAAACTAAGCTTGGTCAACTGAAATAAGGGAATATCCAATACTAAAAGGACTTCAATACCCTTAGTGACAAGGTCGATTTCAGAGGGCTGGACGAACTGGAGGAGATTTCGGTCAACGAGGTCGATGGCAATACGGTGATTGACGCCGGCCCTGGCAACACCTTGACAATCAATCGCGTGACGCCAGAGGCCTTGGCTGGAAATGTCCTGATCAACGGAGAGCCGGTTCCTAGCATTGGCGAATTTAATCTTCAATCTTTCCTTCAAAATGCCGTGGACGTGGGCATTACCTCAAGTATTGGCGCCACCCTGGATGCGACGTCGGAGCAGGGTGCTGCTCCCTCTTCCTCCGATGCAAATCGTAATGATGTGCCAGATGATCAGGCTCTGCTAGACGATCCGAACCAGGATCAAGACGAAGACCAAATCTGAGCTGACGAGCTGTGATCTTGTGAGCGTTTTTTGTTTCTCGGGTGGGCTATGACGTTGTCGCCGGCGGAGAGGCGGACGAGAATTTAGCACTGAAAGTCTCAGTCGTATAACGCCATACCTGTAAGCTATCCGACCAGTAGTCTAGGGGCAGTCCCGCCTTACTCTTAAGACGGCGCACAAAATCTCGGGGAGAGGATATCTGCTCCCACACCACGGGAAGAAAAACACCCCTTTTGTCTCCTTCACTCAAGATAAGGCCGTCCGTATCGGGTTGAATTTGCTCTGCCAGGTGTGCCTCGTCGTCAAATTCCATCGGTCTTGGCGTACTCAAAATTGAGACACCCAGATCGATCCCTTCCAGATCGCCGTCAGTCAGTGCCTTGAAACGTTTGTCCTGAAAGGCGGCACGGTAGGCATTTTGCGCAACGTCCGCAGCCAGATGATTGGAGGCGCCGATGGAGCCCACACAGCCTCTTAATTTGCCGTCGGCATGAATACTGACAAACGTCCGACGCATTGTGCGCATGGGTTGAGGAAAACTCATTACGTCCACATTCGGGCAGCGGCCCGTCTTAATCCCGTGGCGAATTGATCTTTGCGCGATATCAATTAGCCCAGAACGGAATTTTTCGGGAATTCGGGCGATGCCGGAATATTCAAAGGCATAGGAGCCGTAACCAACAACACGCTTTTTGTCTCCCACCGTATCTCCTGAATTGCGTACATCTAGAGCTGTCGGTCGCAAATCAAGCCGCCTGGCGACACGCAGCAGCCCGCTGAGAGGACGGAAGCCGCAGGCAAGGCCGCCATTCAATCCGCCCACATTAAATGTTTCAATAGCGCGCGTGGCCTCGGCGTCCTTTTTGATTGCCGTGTCGTAGTCATGAAAATGGCTGAGATCGGTGCTGACCACGATCAGTGTCTCCGGGCCGCCCCATACTTTTCGCAGCACCTGATCCACATGTTCCGGTGCTTCATCCCCAACAAGAAGTGGCACTAAGCTAAAGTCATCAAGTGCGTGTTGTAGAAAAGGTAAGTGCACTTCCAGGGAATGCTCTCCCTCAAATGCGGCATCACTTATTTTAACCTGGGGAAGAGAGATCGCCTTTGATAGAACTTTCCAATCGACCGGGATATTGCCAAGCGGCGTGGCAAAACTATCCGCACTCGGTAGGGCGATACCCTTGAACCTGGCGCGATGGGCCGGACCGACAAGGACCACGCGCTTGATACGATCGGATAAATGCCGTACCGAAGCGTACGCCGTACCAGCAATCGGCCCGGAGTAGACATGCCCCGCATGCGGCACCGCCAGGGCCTTCGCCTCAATGTCCCACGCAAGAGGAGAATTGAGGTGAGCCGACAAAGAGTGACTTAACTTTTCCGGGTCAGCAGAATAAAAGGTGCCGACGACGGCCGGTTGTTGCACACTAGGCATGAAACGACCCATAGGTATTTTTTCTCTATCAGTTTAACACACCAAACCTGGATTTGCCGTGAGCAGTAAGGAAAAAATTGATAAGGGTTCAGAAACCTGGCCAACCCAATATTGGCATGCCCTCGATGATGGCCGTATCCAATGCGACGTCTGTCCCCGTGAATGCAAATTACAGGAGGGTCAGCGGGGTTTGTGTTTCGTCCGCGGGCGGCAGAATGATGCCGTGGTTCTAACGACTTACGGTCGATCAAGTGGTTTTTGTGTAGACCCGATTGAGAAGAAGCCTCTCAACCACTTCCTGCCCGGAACGCCGACGTTATCGTTCGGTACGGCGGGCTGCAATTTAGCCTGCAAATTTTGCCAAAATTGGGATATCAGCAAATCCCGCGAAATTGATACGCTGGCCGATAGCGCCAAACCGGAACAAGTAGCCCGAGCAGCACAGAAACTCGGATGCCGGAGTGTCGCCTTCACTTACAATGACCCGGTGATATTCATGGAATACGCCATAGATATCGCTCAGGCCTGCAAGGAGATTGGTATTGCAACAGTGGCGGTGACGGCGGGGTATGTCTCGCCGGAGCCTCGAATGGAGTTCTTCCGCCATATGGACGCCGCCAACGTCGACCTCAAGGCGTTTACCGAGGATTTCTATTGGAGCATTACTAAGGGACACCTTGAGAACGTGCTTCAAACATTAAAGTACCTCAAGGAGGAGACTGACACCTGGTTTGAGCTGACTAATCTGGTGATCCCGGGGGAAAATGATTCAGAAGCCGAATTTGATAATATGACGGCGTGGGTTGTAGAGAACCTAGGCCCTGACGTGCCAATGCATTTCACGGCATTTCATCCCGATTACCGCATGAACGACATATCGAACACACCTCCCGAAACACTCAATCTGGCCCGGCGAACGGCCTTAAAAAATGGCGTTCGCTACGCCTACGTTGGCAATGTCAGTGACCGTGGCCGTTCCAGTACCTACTGCCACAACTGCAACGCCACACTGATAGCCCGTAATCGCTACTCACTCTTTCACTGGGGATTGAGCGAAGATGGCGCGTGCACTCAATGCGGCACGCCATGCGGGGGCGTATTCAATAATGCCCCTGGAACATGGGGCACCAAACGATTGCCGGTGCGCATCAGGAGTTTTGCGGCTGATTCCACAACAACGGCGCCGGCTTGAAACCGGCCGCGCCGTTGTCAGGCCTGCTGCATGGAATTGACTGAAGGTTGTAGGGGCGAATAGAGCCGTGACGTATTTCTGTCAAATGCCTAATCAGGTTCGCGGAAGGCATCCTCGAACGCGCGGGTGATGGGAAAAGTGAAGTAAGTGATGAGATTACGTTCGCCTGCTAAGATATCCGCGCTTGCGAGCATCCCCTGAGTAAGTTGGAATTCCGGCGGCAAGTTTTGCAATTGATCCGATGGAATCTCGACCCGGGCGCGATAGAAGGCGCCTTTCTCTCCGCTTAGAGATTCAGTAAAGGTGTCCTGGGAAAGGAATGCAAGAGTGCCCTTTAGATCACCAAATTTTTGGAAGGGCAGGGCATCCAACTTGACGGAAACAGGCATTCCCACCTTGGTATCACTAATGTCTCTCGGGTCGATATCCACTTCTAGAGACAGCGGTTGATTGATTTGTACGAGAGTTAGGATTTCGTCACCCTCTTTAACGATTGAACCCTCTGCAACTCGAGGCAAATCCAAAATAATTCCTGTGGCAGGTGATCGTATCTCAATATTGTCAACTTCCTGACGCACTGTGATATTCTCTTGGATTAGTTCCATGCGTGCTTCTTCGTCAGCGGCCGTATTTTCTGCAAGGGTCGAGGACCATTGTGCCACAAACGCCTTTTCGTCCGCCTTGATTGAGTTCAATTCCGACTTCAACCTTTTCAAATTATTACCAGCGGACAGAGAACTTTGTTTCGCGCTTAATGTTGCGTCTACAGCTGTTAGATATTTAAGGAGGGAGCCGGTCTTCCGGTCGTAAAGTCCCTTCTGTACACCTTCAAGTCTCTCTTTGAGCGATTTCTGTTGTTCAACAATTTCTACGGTTTTCTGAGCTGAATCGATTTCCTGAATTAGTTTATTTTTTTTGGAAGCAAAAGACCGCAGTCTTGATCGATATTCGAGAAGTCTTTTTGTAAGAATGTCTTGGTTGAGTGCATCAAGATCGGTATTTTCCAAAGAAGACCCACCAACATTAATGTTTTTGCTTTCAATACGAAGCCTGGCGAGCCGTCCTTCCACAACCTTCAATCTTTCTATGTTTTTTTTAAGATTTGTACGCGCAATGGTATCATCCAATAAGGCGACAATCTGCCCTTCTTCGATCATTTCACCGCGCTCTACAAAAAGTGTCTTGACGACAGAATTTGCGGTCGACTGAACCAAAACGTTAGGTGTTTTTGTCGTGAATTTTCCGCGAGCTGAAATCGTCGTATCAATGTTGGTAAAATAGGTGAATAAAAGGGATCCAATGAATAATGTCAGTACTAAAACTGCGGTATAAATAACTAAGCGAGAGGGCGGCCGATCATAAATTGCATCAGTATCCTCAATTTCGCTATCGCTGTGCCATTCACCCAAATTGCCTACGTCATCGAGCTGCCCCTCATTTCCGGCATCATTGGCAACGTGCGCCAAATCCGTGTTCGCTGACCTTAATTGCCCGGCCAATGTTTTCATCAGACGTACCGCTGCGTCCGGGTTGTTGCGGATATACTGATTAAATGTATCGGAACGAATTTCGGTAACGCTACTGTCTACGCGTGCGCGGGCGCCTGCGCTGCGAGGGCTCCCATCAATCAGCGCCATTTCTCCAAACAGGCTGCCAGGCCCCAATTCAGCGAGAACCATTTCTCCTTCTAAGCCCGACTTTACAATGTCAACTTGTCCGCTTTTGACAACGTAGCCGTATTCAGCGCTCTCCCCTTCTCTAAAGAGGAATTCCCCGCCAGTTAGGGAGCGTACGTCAGCCATTATGTGGGCCTCGGTTTGCTATTGTTTTTGGGTTTATCAGCCTTGTCAATTCGGCTTAGTGACAAATCCAACTCCCATAGATTTTTATAAATCGGGCAGTTGGTAAGCAATTCATTATGCTTTCCTTGTCCTGCAAGGACGCCAGAATCCAAAACGATTATGCTATCAAAGCCCGCCGTAAATCGGAGGTCATGGGTCGCCAGAATTAGGGTTCTGCTGCGGGCAATTTCGTCAAGTTTTTCGAGTAGCCAGATCTGAGAGGATTTATCCAGGGTAGTCAACGCCTCATCCAACAGCAAGACACGTGGTTGCGAAATGAGGCATCTCGCGATGGCAAGGCAAGTTCGGGTGCCTTGGGAGAGGGGCGCCCCGTTTTGACTGATTACGGTACTTAGGCCGTCTGGTAGGTCCTTCATCATTTGGGCTAGGCCGGAAAGGTGCAATGCCTCCTCTAGTTCTCGATCGCTTACATTCGGCCTCACCCAACGCAAGTTTTCTTCAATGGAACAGGTAAAAAAGACGGGGTTGGCATCAACTGTGGCCACTTGATTGCGATAATGATTGATATCCAGACTTCTAAAATTGTGTCCATCGACTTCCATGACCCCTGAATTAGGGTACAGCAATCCCTGGATCATACGAAGTATTGTGGTTTTCCCAGCGGCGGATGGGCCGACAACGGCAACCTTGCCTCGTGCGGGAACGGTTAATGATAAGGTATCAAGGGCCTTATGATCATTAAAATTAACGGTAACATCTCGAAATTCGAACTCACCTTTAATTACGTGCTGGGCGCCCGCCGTTCCCCGTTCTGATGAGCCATTCCAAGTTTTGGCAACGAGTTCCAAATTACGGCGAAAGCCGTCAAGGTCAGCAAAAAAGGTGATCAATTGTCGTATGGGTGCAGTGATCCGTCCCCCAAGCATGTTACAGGATATTATTGCGCCGGCGGAGAGGTTGCCTCCCATAACCAAAATTACGCCGACGAATACCACACAAATGGTCATAGACTGCTGCAACGTTGAGCTGATACTTCCAATTA
Source organism: uncultured Rhodospirillaceae bacterium (assembly GCA_964507245.1). GTDB lineage: Bacteria > Pseudomonadota > Alphaproteobacteria. The sequence goes on along the minus strand of CAZDQC010000028.1, from coordinate 258 downwards.
AATTATTTACGACGGACCTTTTTACATTTCGGTTGATTGATAGTGAGGAAATCTGTCGCCAATCTCTGCGTTGAATGCTTTCAAGCGAAAATGTCTTAACGGTTTCAATGCCAGTAATGCTTTCCCGCATTGTCCGCGTCCGATCACCTTCAGCCTGGCCAATATCCTTGCCCATTTCGCGCTCTCTCATTTTGCCATAAAGCGATAAGAGGCCGCTCAATATGGCGAAACTAAACGCAACGAGCGCCAGGATCGGGC
>CAZDQC010000027.1:9440-32003 GCA_964507245.1 uncultured Rhodospirillaceae bacterium | reverse complement strand
CGCCGAATGGCTTCCTCCCGGCTTAATAGGCCTTCATTGGTCATTTCAACAGCGATCTTTATGGCAGCCTCCGCTGTACGTTTGCCGGAGCGAGTTTGAAGAATATACAAGGAGCCGTTTTGTACCGTGAACTCGATGTCCTGCATGTCCCGATAATGGGCTTCAAGGTGCTGGTAGATGGCTTCAAGCTCTACAAAAATCTCCGGCATAACTTCCTCCAACGACGGCTTGTCATCGTTTGCAGCCTCGCGCGCTGCCTGGGTCAAATGCTGCGGCGTTCGGATGCCGGCAACCACGTCTTCACCCTGGGCGTTGATCAAATATTCTCCGAAGAACCGTTTTTCACCCGTGGACGGGTCGCGGGTAAAGGCTACTCCGGTAGCGGAATCGTTCCCCATGTTGCCAAACACCATTGCCTGGATATTGACGGCTGTGCCCCAGCTGACGGGAATGTCATGCAGGCGCCGGTAGGTTACGGCGCGAGCATTCTGCCAAGAGCCCAATACCGCACTGATAGCGCCCCATAGCTGATCATTTACATCTTGTGGAAAATCGTCATTGCCTTCCTGCAACACTTTTTCCTTAAACTTACCCACCAGTTCGCGGACGTCATCGGCCGACAATTCGGTATCAAGCTGGAGGCCCTTGCCCTCCTTGTGCACCTCCAACAGCTCCTCGAAGTGATAATGGTCGATGCCTAACACCACGTCCGAGTACATCTGGATGAAACGGCGGTAGCTGTCCCAGGCAAAACGCTCATTGCTGCTTCGCTTTGCCAATCCGACTACAGTTCGGTCGTTAAGCCCTAGGTTCAATACCGTATCCATCATGCCGGGCATGGAGGCACGGGCCCCTGAACGGACTGAGACTAGCAGTGGATTGTTCTCGTCACCAAATGTTGCGCCTACGATAGCCTCAACCGAGGCAAGGGCGCTCGCCACCTGACCGGCCAAATCATCGGGGTAGTTTTCCTGGTTATCGTAATAAGTGGAGCAAACTTCAGTTGTCAGCGTAAATCCCGGAGGCACAGGCAGACCTAGACACGACATTTCCGCCAAATTCGCGCCCTTGCCGCCAAGGAGGTTCTTGTCATCTGCACCCCCGTCCGCTGCACCGCTGCCGAAGGTGTAAACCCAATTTGTCATGGTATACCTATCAGTGATTCAGCCTTCAATTTCGCTGAAATCAGCAATTTTATGCAAAGTTTGGCGAATTCCTGACAACAACCGCAAACGATTTCCACGTAGTCCGTCATCCTCCGTGTTTACGGTTACGGATTCGAAAAAACTGTCGACCGGCGGGCCCAATCCCGCCATAGCCGTCATAGCCTGAGCGAAATCTTCGCTCGCTAAAGCGTCGTCGATTTGATCTGCAGCGAAACCAAGCGCGTGGGCCAGGTCAAATTCCTGTTTCTGTTGCAGAAGCCCCTGGTGGACGGCACCGTTATGAGTGAGGCCATCCTTCTTTTCCTCTATACGCAAGATATTGGCAGCTCGGCGATAGGCCGTGAGCAGATTAACCCCATCTTCGCTGGCGAGAAATTTTTCCAACGCATGCACCTGGCTGATCATGCGGACCAGATCGTCCTCTCCGCCAAGGGAAAAGACCGCCTGAATCAGATCATGGCGCATGCCTTGTTCCCGCAGATAGGCCTTCAGGCGATCCGCAAAGAAATCTAGCAAGCTGCTATCCGGCGCCCCAGAAAATACATATGCATCCTGGGCAAGCGCAAAGGCGTTTTTCAATGGCAGGCGCAGATTGTTTTCTATAATTATGCGAATTATGCCTAAGGCGGCCCGGCGTAGGGCAAATGGATCACGGGAACCCGTTGGCTTTTCATCGATAGCCCAAAAGCCCACAATAATATCCAGTTTATCGGCCAGAGCGACACACAAGGCGATAGCTTCCGAAGGACAGTCGTCCATTGGCCCGGCGGGCGAATAATGCTGCCGGATGGCCAGGGCTACATCTGCTGGTTCGCCATCGTTCAGGGCGTAGTATTGGCCCATAACGCCCTGCAATTCCGGAAATTCGTAGACCATGTCGCTGATCAAATCGGCCTTGCACAAATGGGCAGCACGCTGGGCCCTCTCCACGTCGGCACCGGGGATATAACCGGCCAGCTCGGCCACTAGTTTTTCCATGCGGCTGACTTTGTCACCAAGATGACCTAGCTTGGCGTGAAACACCACTTCGTTCAAGGCTGGAACCCGGCTAGCCAGGGTTTTTTTCTTGTCCTGGTTCCAGAAAAATTCGGCGTCCGTCAGCCGCGCTGTTAGTACGTATTCGTTGCCGGCAATAATTTGATAGCCCCCATCCTGTGCTTCCAGATTAGCTACGGCGATAAAATGTGGCGAGAGGTCGCCTTCAGCATCCCGCAGAGAGAGGTATTTCTGGTTCACCGTCATGGTGGTGACCAGAACCTCTGAAGGGACGTCCAGGAACCGCTTGTCAAAACTTCCCAGCATAGGCACAGGCCATTCCACCAGGCCGGAAATCTCGGCCAACAGACCATCATCTTCCACTAGGGTCAGGCCGGCTTCCCGGGCCAGTCGTCTGGCACCCTCGGAAATTGTTTTGCGCCTCTCATCGGGGTCGATGATAACTTTGGCGGCTGCCAGTTTGTCCCGATAATCAGCGAATCCCCGTACATCGAATGACGCCGGCGCATGGAAGCGATGCCCTTGCGTCTGTATTCCGCTGTTGATCCCTGCAAATGTCAGAGGTAAGACTGTGCCGTCAAACAGGGCTAGAATGGAATGCAAGGGCCTAATCCAACGGGTAGCGCCGCTGCCCCATCTCATTGATTTTGGCCAGGGTAGATCAGCAAAGGCTTTGGGCAAAATCTCTGCCAACAATTCCATCGTCGGCCGTCCCTGGTGTTGGATGATTGCGTAAAGAAATACGCCTTTTGCCAGTTCCCGCTCTTCACACTGGTCTCGACTAATGCCGTTGCCTTGAAGAAAACCTTGAATTGCCTTGTCCGGCGCGTCCACCTTTGGACCGCGTATTTCTTCTCGTGCGTCCGTTTGCACCATGGGCAAGCCGGAAATGTGGAGAATTAGGCGTCGGGGTGTGACATAGGCCTTAGCCGTTTCAAATGGTAAATTTGCCACCCTGCAACTGTTGCAAACAAGGCGCTTTAGATCTTTAGCGGCGCGGGCCTGCATGCTGGCGGGAATTTCCTCGCCAAACAACTCCAGCAATAGATCCGACATATCAGGCCATATCCTCGACGAGTTCGCCTTCGGCGACAAGATAAGCCTTGGCACAAGCTTTAGCGAGATCTCGCACCCGGCCTATATAGGCTGCCCGTTCCGTCACCGAAATCGTGCCGCGGGCTTCCAATAAATTAAAAATGTGCGAGGCCTTGATGCACTGGTCGTAGGCGGGCAAGGGTAACTCCGCTCCGACCAGAGCAGCGCACTCGATTTCGGCATCCGCGAAATGCCTGAGCAAAATGTCAGTATCCGCATAATAGAAGTTGTAGGCGGAAAACTGCTGTTCTGCCGCTAAGTAGATATCAGCATAGGTTTTCGAGCGGGAAGTGCCCGGTTCGTTCCAGACCAGCTGTTGGAAATGATCCACGCCCTGGACATACATTGCCAAGCGCTCCAGGCCATAAGTCAACTCACCCGAGATAGGATTGCAGTCAAACCCACCTACCTGCTGGAAATAGGTGAACTGACTAACTTCCATACCATCGCACCAAACTTCCCAGCCTAAGCCCCAAGCGCCCAAAGTAGGACTTTCCCAATCGTCCTCAACAAAGCGGATGTCGTGACTAGCAGCATCCAGGCCAATGGCAGCGAGGCTGCCCAGATATAAATCCTGAAAATCGGGGGGCGACGGCTTCATAATCACCTGGAACTGAAAATAATGCTGCAAGCGGTTGGGATTCTCTCCATAGCGTCCGTCAGCGGGCCGCCGCGATGGCTGTACAAAGGCGGCGTTCCAGCTTTTGCTCCCAAGGGACCGCAAGGTTGTGGCCCAGTGAAAGGTGCCTGCGCCGACCTCCATGTCGTAGGGCTGCAGGATTATGCAACCCTGCTCGGACCAATAATTTTGCAGTGCCAGAATTAGGCCCTGAAAAGTCTTAGAGTTAAATGTTGGCGTGCCGGTCATGGGTGACGGTTTTCCGTGGTGTGAGATTCGGCGCAACCTAGTCGCCACATCCACCCTTGGCAATGGGGCAATCGGCTCGCTCGCAACTGCTGCCGTCGTTTGCCACATAATTGCCGCAGACCCCACAGGGGCTTAGGTCAAGGGCGTCGGTTTCAGCCGGTTCTTTGGTGTCCTTCAAAGTCGGATTCGATCGGCTCCGCAGGATCTTCGAGACTAAAAAGACCCCGGCCACCAGGGCCAAAAGCAAAAGAATTTTTGGCAGGCTAAGCATGGTAGTGAAGATTAGTTGTTAGCCGCAACAGGTCAACCATTCTGGCGCCCGTCTTGGATGATCATCTTAGCCGCTTTTTCTGCAATCATAACAACAGGCGAGTTAGTGTTGCCGGAGGTGATCGTAGGCATGATGGATGCATCGACCACGCGCAGGCTGTTAATTCCATGGACACGCAAACGATCGTCAACCACCGCCCGGTCATCCTGACCCATACGGCATGTACTGACGGGATGGAATATAGTTGTTGCTATGTTGCCGGCCGCCTTGGTTAAACTTTCATCGTCATGGCCAATTTCTAGTCCAGGTCGTAACTCTACAGGATTATAGGGCGCCAGGCCCGGCGCAGCGCATATTTTGCGGGTCAGCCGTATGGCGTCTGCAGTTACCCTACGGTCGCTTTCGGTGGAAAGGTAGTTGGGGCGGATGGAAGGTTGGCGCATCGCATCAGAGCTATCGATATGAATGCTACCCCGGCTATCGGGCCGTAAATTGCAGACCGAGGCGGTGAAAGCCTCAAACGGGTGCAAATCCTCGCCTAGTTTGTCCGTGCTCAGCGGCTGGACATGGTATTGCAGGTTCGCTGTTTCCCGGCTGGGGTCGGATTTGGCAAAGGCTCCCAACTGACTGGGCGCCATGGTCAAAGGACCAGTTTTGAACAAAACATATTCCACACCCATAGCGATGCGGCCCAGCAGGTTGTTGGAGCGGAGGTTCAAAGTTCTTGTGTTAGAAACCCTGTAAACCAAGCGCACCTGCAAATGGTCCTGTAAATTTTCACCAACGCCAGAAAGTTCCTTCTGCACTGAAATGCCGTGGTGCTGTAGCAATTGGCCTTGTCCGATTCCAGACAGTTCGAGCAGCTGCGGGGAATTGACCGAGCCGCCCGAGAGGATCACTGCGCCATTAGCCTTGGCATCGGTTAACACGCCGTTGTGGCAAAACTCCAGACCCGTTGCGCGCCTATCCTCAATTATGACGCGGGTGGCCTGGGCATGGGTCAAGACCTCCAGATTTTGTCGTTGCATGGCCGGCTTTAGAAATGCTTTGGCAGCGCTCCAGCGCACGCCACGTTTTTGATTGACCTGAAAATAGCCGCAACCTTCATTATCGCCGCGATTGAAGTCGTCCAACTTCGGGATGCCCACCTGGGCTGCAGCCTCGCGAAATGCGGCTAGAATTTCCCAATTGACACGCGGTTCCTCAACTCGCCATTCGCCATCAGTGCCGTGCATGTCGTTGCTACCGGCAAAATGGTTTTCAGTTATGCGGAAATAGGGCAGAACATCTTCCCAAGCCCAGCCCATGTTGCCCATCTGCCGCCATTGATCATAGTCCCGAGCCTGTCCGCGCATGTAGATCATGCCGTTGATCGAAGAACAGCCGCCCAGAACTTTACCCCGAGCGTAGTCGATGGTCCGGCCATTCAGGCCTAGCTCCGACTCGGTCTTGTAGCACCAATCCGTTCTTGGATTGCCCAAGGTGTAAAGGTAACCAACGGGAATATGGATCCAGTGATAATTATCCTTGCCGCCAGCTTCCAACAATAGGACGGTAGTTCTGGGATCTGTCGACAAACGGTTTGCCAGCAAGCAGCCAGCCGTGCCTGCACCGACAATAATGTAGTCGAATGTTTCCATGGTTAAGGATCGTCCTTGCTGTTGTAGTCGTCGGTATCGTTGGTTTGTGTCGGGCTGCCTCCACCAAAACTTTTCCACAGCCTATCAAACAAATTCTTGCCGCGCTGTGGCGATTGTCGCTTGATGGCGGGCTTATTCAATGAGTGGGCCGGTAGTCCCTTGTGCACCGCTATCATGAAATCTCGCCACAGCCGTGCCGGCGTCCCGCCACCCGAAACCCGGTTCATTGGGCTGCCATCGTCGTTGCCCAACCAAATTCCAGCTACAAGCTGCGAAGTATAACCCACGAACCAAGCGTCTTTATAATCCTGACTGGTGCCAGTCTTTCCGGCCGCCGGCCTACCAATCTTGGCATTGCGGCCAGTTCCGGCCTGAATTGTGTTAGCCAGCATATGGCTTAGTTCGGCTACATGTCGGGGCCGAGCCACCTGCCCTCTGCCCGAGCCATGGCGGCGGTAGAGCACATTATCCCGGTCATCCCGAACTTCTAAAATGCCATGGGGCAGTGCACCAAGTCCTTGGTTAGCCAGTGAGGCGTACATGGTGGTCAATTCCAGCAGGCCAACTTCTGCAGTACCTAGAGCAATAGATGGATGAGTGGCAATTCGGGAAGTCATCCCCAACCGCCGTGCCGCGTCTATAACGTGGCCTCGGCCCACTCGTTCGGACACCTGTACGGCTACGGAGTTGGAGGAGTAGGCAAGAGCTTCACTAAAGGTCAGCTGTCCCCGGTATTTGTTAGCGTAATTCTTGGGCGACCAACCATCCACGGTGATTGGTTTGTCATTAAAAGTTGTGTCGGAGCGTAACCCCATTTCCAATCCGGCTAGGAAAACAACGGGCTTGAAGGCTGAACCTGGCTGTCGACGAGCTTGGGTAGCCCGGTTGTACTGGCTTCTACGATAGTCGCGTCCCCCAACCATTGCCCGAACGGCGCCGTTGGGGGCCATGGCCAAAAGTGCGCCTTGGCCAATCTTGCGCTTGCGAGCAGGGCCTGTGAACAGCTTGGCAAAAATCCGTTCGGCATGGTGCTGCATTTCACGGTCCAGCGTCGTGCGGATCACTAAATTGCGTTCCGTAGGTCCAAGATAGTCGGTCAGGCGGTCGATGATCCAATCTGAGAAGTAGTACGCTGGCTGTCCCGTGGGCCGCCTTCCGAAGTGTAGGCTGGCTGGTTTTACTTTTGCTGCTTGGGCCGCTGCCGGTTTGATATAGCCCACATCGGCCATAAGGGTTAGGACCAGCGCCGCTCGTTTCTGTGCTGCCTTAAGATTCCGAGTAGGCGTTAAACGCGATGGTGCCTTCAATAGGCCGGCTAGCATAGCCGCCTCGGCCAGATTGACTTTGCCAGCAGGTTTGGAAAAATACCGCCGCGCAGCCGCATCAACCCCATAGGCACCGGCGCCAAAGTAGACTCGGTTCAGATAGAGCGTGAGGATATGTTCTTTGGAAAAAGTAGCTTCCAGCCACAGAGCGAGTAGGAATTCCTGCACCTTCCGCTTCAAAGTACGCTGGTGGGTCAGGAAGACGTTTTTGGCTAATTGCTGGCTAATGGTGCTGCCGCCCTGTACCACGCGGCCAGCAACTACATTCTTCACCATGGCTCGGAGCAAACCGATTGGATCAATCCCGTAATGGTTATAGAAGCGCCTATCCTCGGTCGCCACAACGGCGTTGGGCAGATACTTAGGTAATTGATTCAACTGTACGGGAACACCGTAGACGTCCCCGAATTCAGCAATCTTGCGGTTCTTGCGATCCAACAGCGTCACCGACGGTTTGCGCTGGATAGCCGACAACTTATCCACTGGCGGCAGGTCATAGGCGTACCAGACAATTACGCCCAAGATTGCAATCACCCCCCAGACAATGAGCACGACAAACCAATAGATGGCGGTTGCGAGCCAACTCCGGCTCGCCTTCCCTCCGGACTTTGGCGCAGGCGCCTTGTTCACTGATTAAATGTCCAGGTTGACCACATTCAGGGCGTTGGATTGGATGAAATCCCGGCGGGGTTCCACCACGTCACCCATGAGGATAGAAAATACCTCGTCGGCGTCATCAAGTTCCTTGACTTGCACCTGCAACAGGGTCCGGACATTGGGGTCAAGGGTGGTTTCCCATAATTGTTCTGGATTCATTTCACCCAGACCTTTGTAACGCTGCACTGACAGACCCTTTTTCCCCAGGCGCAATACATTCGCTAACAGATCTAGTGGACCGGTGATGCGCACCTCCTCGTCCCGTCGTGTTAGAGTGGCGGGGCGTTCATAAATCTCCTGTAGTTCCGTCGCCATGGCATCTAACTGCCTGGCCTCGCTGCTGCGGATCAATGTCGCATCAATGACATGGGTTTCCATTACGCCACGGATACTACGGCGAAGCGCATAACCGCCGTCAGAAGCCGCTTCACCGGTCCAGCCTCGCTCCTCCGCTACTTCCAACCCGTCCATACGTGAAGCTAGATACTGCGCGATATTTCCAGCTTGCTCCCCTTCTGCGATGACATCGGGCCGCAGGACGCCCAAAACGGCGGCCTGCTCTACAGCCTTTTGGTTGTAGTGCCGGCCCACGGCCTCCAACAAGGCGTGGGCGTGGCGGGCGTGGTCAACCAATTCCCGCAGATCTGCGCTGCCGCGCTGTCTGCCGTCGTGCAGGTTCAGGACCACATCCCGCAGGCCTTCTTCAATCAAATAATTTCCAAGGTCATCATCATCTTTCAAATACCGTCCCGCCCCGGAATTGCCGCGCCAGACCTTATATAAGGGCGGTTGGGCAATATAGAGGTGGCCACGTTCCACGATTTCCGGCATTTGCCGGTAAAAAAAGGTCAACAGCAAAGTCCTAATATGGGCGCCGTCCACATCTGCGTCGGTCATGATGATGATTTTGTGATAGCGCAGCTTCTGGATATCAAAATCGTCCCGCCCAATTCCCGCCCCCAAGGCCGTTATCAATGTGCCAATCTCGTTCGATGACAGCATTTTATCGAACCGGGCCCTTTCCACGTTTAGGATTTTGCCGCGCAAAGGCAGCACCGCCTGGTTTTTCCGCGCCCGCCCTTGCTTTGCAGAACCGCCTGCGCTGTCACCCTCTACTAGGAACAGTTCCGATTTTACTGGATCCCTTTCCTGACAATCCGCCAGCTTGCCCGGCAGAGACGAAATATCCAGTGCCCCCTTGCGTCGGGTTAAATCCCGGGCCTTGCGTGCCGCCTCGCGCGCGATGGCTGCGTCCAAGACCTTGTTAACGATCTTCTTGGCATCAACTGGATGCTCTTCAAACCACTGTTCAAGTCTTTCCCCAATTAGGCTTTCCACAATGGGCCGCACCTCAGAAGAAACCAGCTTGTCCTTGGTCTGCGAACTGAATTTAGGATCCGGTGCCTTAATCGAAAGAATGCTTGTTAGTCCCTCGCGCGCGTCATCGCCGCTCAACGAAACCTTTTCCTTTTTCGCCAGTCCGGACGAATTGGCATAGTTGTTCATAGTCCGTGTCAAGGCCGCGCGAAAGCCAGCCAAATGAGTACCGCCGTCCCGTTGCGGAATATTATTAGTGTAGCAAAGGACGTTCTCGTGGTAGCTGTCGTTCCATTGCAAGGCGCAGTCTACATGAATTATTTTGCCTTCATCGTCTGCGGCACCCCGATCGCCGCTGATAGCTATGGCGTCATGCACTGCGGATTTGTTGCGGTCGAGATATTCTACATAGGCACTGATCCCGCCCTCATACTGGAAGGTATTCTCCTTCGGCTCAATCCCTCGCTCGTCCCGCAATACCACCAAAACGCCAGAATTCAAAAATGCAAGTTCCCGCAAACGGTGGATCAAAGCGCTATAATCGAATACCACATTTGAAAACGTCTTTGCTGATGGCGAAAAGGTAACTTCAGTGCCCGTCTGATCGTTGGCCGGACCAATCGCGGCCAAAGGCTCCTGGGGCACACCATCCTTGAAGCACATGAAATGTTCTTCGCCGCTTCGCCAAATTCGCAACTCCAGACTGGACGATAAAGCATTAACAACGGAAATGCCCACGCCGTGAAGACCGCCTGAGATTTTGTAGGAGTTCTGATCGAATTTACCGCCCGAGTGCAACTCGGTCATGATCACCTGCGCGGCGGAAACACCTTCTTCTTCATGGATTTCCGTAGGGATGCCTCGGCCGTTATCGCTAATAGTTGCCGAACCGTCCGGGTTCAACACCACTTGCACCTTGTCGGCGTAGCCCGCCAGAGCCTCGTCAATAGCATTGTCGACAGCCTCGTAAATCATGTGATGCAGGCCGGAGCCGTCATCTGTGTCTCCAATATACATGCCCGGCCGCTTGCGAACCGCATCCAGACCGCGCAAAACTTTTATTGAGGACGCATCGTAATCAGCATCTTCATCCAAATCTAAATCTTCAAATACTGGATCGCTCAACCCAACCTACCCTTCCAAAACCGTTTGCCCTCCGTTTACCGCCACGAATTGCGCCCGATCCACAAGGGGCGCAAACAAATCCCGGTCAGTGCCGCTCAACCAGGCCTGCCCACACAGGTCCTGAATTTCTTCAAACAAGGCCTCCCGGCGTTGTTTATCTAGGTGCGCGGCAACCTCATCCAATAGCAAGATTGGCGCCGCCCCTCTTCGCCGTGACTCGGCTCGCGCGTTAGCTAGGATAATGGATGTCAATAGGGCTTTCTGTTCACCGGTTGAACATTGTGCAGCCGGTTGATTTTTACCGGCATGGATTACGACAAGATCAGAACGATGCGGTCCTTCGCCGGTGCTTCTTGCCTCGCAATCGCGGCGCCGGTTATCCGCTAACATGACAGCAAATCGGTTCTCCACCTCTACTGCTGGCAGCACGTCTAGCCACGATTCCAGGCGTCCTTCAACAGCCAATTCTGGCCTGGGAAATCGACCGGGCGCCTCCACCAGAAATTGTTGCAGGCAAGCCAATGCCTCTTTCCGGGCAGCGGCAACAGCCACGCCATCTGCCGCCATACGCGCCTCCAGGGCTGACAGCCAGGCCGGGTCACAGTTGCCGCCGCGCTGCAATTTCGCCCGCTCCCTAAGGTTGCGTTCGTAAGCGCCGACGCGGCTGCTATGATTCGGATCCAGACCCAGTACCAAGCGATCCAAAAACCGCCGTCGGGATGATGGCCCTTCCAGGAAAAGGCGGTCCATCTGTGGTGTTAGCCATTGGACGCCGACCAATTGCGATAGGCAGGCGGGTTGTGCCAAGGCGCCGTCGTGACGGGCGAGGCGGCAGTCCTTTCCCTTATTGGTCTTGCTAAGATAGCTACTAATCTTAACAGGACCGCCAGGCCCAGATATCGTCGCCGCTACGGTCCAGCCTCCATTCGGGTCATCAACGGTATCCGCCTTTTGCACCTCCCGAAGACGGGCCCGGCGCAGACCACGACCTGGGGACAGGAAGGATATGGCCTCCATCAAATTGGTCTTGCCGGTGCCGTTGGAGCCGCTTAAAACCACGACGGAGGCCGAAAGGTCTAAAGAAAGCCGAGCATAGTTACGAAAATTATTCAGGCGCAAACGGCTAACGAAGCAAGATGTGGCCACGTCACCATGGCGGGGGGCATGTTCCTGTGCAAACAGCAAAATAGGCCTCTCAAGCCCGCATGGGCGTTGGGATGTGGAGCGCGCCCTGGTCCGCGGTATTCTGGATGATGGCAAGCTCAAGGCTAGCGGAAAGATCGAAACGAATATTCCGCATATCACCTAGGGCACACAAAACGACCGATCGTACAAGGGTACGCTTCATGCTATTTTTGCTTAGACTATCCAAGTAATTAATTCGCCTAATGTGCTGCAAAATTACTGTTCCGTCAGAACCGGAGCCGCACTAATTTAAGACCAGCCTATCCAAGGGACGAGCATAGCAGATCAAGTCAGTATTCGCACGTTATTTGCCTGAAAAATTGGGAAAAATCAGATTTTCAGTAGTCAAACCCGCATGGGCATCAAGACATAAAGAGCACTTGGATCAGCCGGATCCCGGATGATAGTCGGTGAGGCACCGTCGGACAGATCGAAGGTTACGTTTTCCCCTTCCACCTGACCGGTGATATCAAGTAAATACCGGGCATTGAACCCTATTTCCATAACGTCAATACCGTTGAAGGTTGCGGGCACTTCATCGTTGCCACTACCCTGTTCTGGGTTATTAGCCGACAACATGACGGCATTTTTCTGCACCGCTAATTTCACAGCGCGGGACTTCTCGGAACTGATTGTAGCAACACGGTCAACAGCAGCTTTAAAGCTTTTGCAGTCCACTTCCATCTGCTTGTCATTCCCCGCTGGTATCACCCGTTGATAGTCGGGGAATGTGCCGTCAATCAATTTCGATGTCAGAATCGTATTACCTATGGCAAAGCGGATTTTGCTATTCGAGAGCGCGATATCAACCGTCACATCGCCACTCTCGATCAATTTGTCTACTTCGATTGCCGCCTTGCGGGGTATTATGACGCCGGGCATACCTGCCGCTCCCGACGGAAGGGGGACCTCCACATGGGCCAAACGATGGCCGTCTGTGGCCACTCCACGCAAGACCGGGGCATCTTCCGGGGCATGTAGGAAGATACCGTTGAGGTAATATCGAGTTTCCTCCGTGGAAATTGCAAACCGCGTCTTTTCAATTAGGCGATGGAGATCCAGCGCCGGAAGGACGAACTGGTGTGGCAGGTCGTCATCCGCCATAAGGGGGAAATCCTCGCGCGGCAGGCAAGACAGAGCGAAATTTGAGCGACCGGCTCGCACGACCATACGACTGCCGTCAGTGCTGTCCAATTCTACCTGGGCGCCGTCGGCCAGCTTGCGCACGATGTCGTGCAAAATATGGGCCGGTGCTGTGGTGCCGCCAGTCTGTTGAACCTCCGCCGACACGGTTTCCACCATGGCCAGATCAAGGTCCGTCGCCGTGAGATTTAGGCTGTCAGCCTCGGCCACCAATTGCAGGTTGGATAAAATTGGAATGGTATTGCGTCGTTCGACGACGTTCTGGGCGTGACTTAATGCTCCCAATAGGGCCGAGCGTTCAATGGTCAGTTTCATGGTCCAAGCGCTTCAAATTACGATTCGCAGAGCATACCAGAAAGCAGGCCGCAGTGTAGAATTTAGCGGCCTCGTACTGTAATGTCATCATGAAATAGGCCAAAGCAGGTGCGTGAAAATTATTATACCACCCTGTTAACTCATGGAATGCATGTCAGCCACCCGCCGGGCATATTTTGTCACGGCCCCAGTAGCTTAATGGTTTTTGGACAGGGCCGACCTCAGATACTGCACTATGATTGATGGTTCGAGGCGGATTAGACTGGTCAATGGAACCGACAAGGGAAATAATCGCGGCGCTCTCTAACGATGTGCCGTTGGAGCCTCCATGCATGCCGGGCAATAGGAGATTGCCTAACAGCGTGTGCTGAAACAGGATCACGGTGATTAGCTTGGCACATTGATCCTCGCATGGTGTCACAATTTTCAAATAATCAATGCGGAAACAGAGGGTCGCGGCACGACCCAATTCGCCCACAATGGGCACAAAACACCTGTGATTAAACTATCCAGGAACGAAGTGACGATCCTGCCATACACCATACCAATATACGGGTCGCCGATGAATTTCTCACTAAGGGGAACTTCTTCAACCGCTCCCATTTTTTTGATGTGTAATAGCGCCAACCCCATAGCGACCGTAAACATGAAATTTTTGCCAATCAATGTCTGTCCATTTGTTTTGAAATCGAACTCTATCGCACAAAAAATGCTAGTTTGCCTCCGGACTGTAAAAATGCCAGCAAAATATTTGTGCCGACGACCACTGGCGGTTACGTTGTTTCAGTCGTATAAGTCATGCCATGCGGAACAGCAGAGTTTGTGTTCGAGCCGGTGGATCCATGGTCCTTGCATCGGTGTTATTTGCCTTTTTCTATGGCTTTTTCTCCTTGGCCACGACAATGCCAGTGCGTGCTGACCAAGGTGGGTATTTCCGCATCGCAACGGGGACGACATCCGGAACCTATTTCCCCATCGGCTCGTTGATAGCCTCGGCTATATCCAACCCACCCGGTTCGCCAGAATGCGAGGACGGTGGATCTTGTGGGGTGCCAGGTCTGATCGCCGTGGGACTGGCCAGCAAAGGTTCGGTGGATAATGTGACTAAGATAGCAAGGGGCGTGGTAGAATCCGGCCTTAGCCAGTCGGATGTGGCATATATGGCCTATAATCGTCTGGGTGTTTTCCAGGGTGAATTGCCTTATGACAACTTGCGCGTTGTAGCCACCCTTTATCAGGAATTGGTGCATTTGGCGGTGCGCAAACATAGCGGCATCTATGCCCTTGAGGATTTGCGGGACAAGCGTGTCTCTCTGGGTGCTGTAGGATCGGGGACCGCTGTAGATGCGAAAGTCATCATGGCTGCCCACAACTTAAAATTGGGTGATTACAAGGCCTCGCAGTTCGATCTGGGTGAATCCGCGGACCGGCTGCGCCTGGGAAAATTAGACGCATTTTTTTTCATCGCTGGCACTCCCGTTCCTGCCCTAGAAGATCTGGCTGAACAGATTAACATCACACTGTTGCCCATCCATGGCCCTATAATTGACAAACTGCGGAAAAAATTTCCGTTCTTCATGCCCGCCACCCTAAAGGGGGGAATTTACCGCAATGTGGAGAAGACAAAGACCCTTAGCGTGGGAGCGCAATGGTTGGTATCGACGCGACTTAGCAATGAAAAAGTCTTCGAGATGACCCGTGCCCTGTGGCATCCATCGACGCGACTATTGTTGGACAATGGCCATCCCGTAGGCCAGCAAATCCAACTCGAGACCGCTATAGAGGGACTGGCCATTCCGTTGCACGCTGGGGCAAAGCGGTTTTATCAGGAGATCGGCGCACTTCCTCGATAGGGGCTATTCCATGATGGCCCGTGCCAGCTATACCTGCATCGCGGGAACAGATCGTCGGGCTAGGCGGCCAATTGGCCAGGCATTAGATGATGGCGTGCCGGCCCCTGGCAACCAAATTGGTAGACTGCAGGGTGGATTTAGGCACTTCTGGCGAATTGGTCGATATGCAGGCGTAAATATTCGGCCGGCACAAATTCATCAAAATCGCCTCGAATGGTAGATCGAATTGTCACAGCAAAAACTAAATGCTCAGAAACCGGGAATACAGGCTCATATCCTGGATAATTTTTCCATGGGGAGGCATAACGCCAAACCTCCTTTTGCCGTAATAGCCCAATATCAATATGTGAGAGCTCGCTATGATAACTAATATTGAACTTGCTCAAGACCCCGCGGCCACTCCCATTTTACCACTGACAATTGACAATCTGGCACAATGGTTAACTTCGCAACCGGACGCTACCGCAGCCTGGTGCCAACATCATGGTTTTGCCGCTCAGCCCGGCAAATATTTGGCGGTGCCCGGCGATAAAGGCGCCGTCTCGAGTATTTTGTTCGGCCTTGGCAAGGGCGGCAAAATGGTGGGCGATTTTTGGTCCTTTGGGACCCTAGCTAATGACCTTCCGGCAGGCACTTATCGTATAGACGCCGATTTAGATACTGTCTTAGCCAACCACGCGGCCTTGGCCTGGGCGCAAGGCACCTATCAATTCGACCGATACCTGAATGAGCGGGATGTCGGCAACGGCATTGCTAAATTGTGTCTGCCCGACACTGCTGATTCGGCGGCTGTAAAAGGCGCTATCAAGGGCGGATTTCTGGCCCGTGATCTGATCAATACACCAGCCTCGGACATGGGACCGGAAGAATTGGCGGCCGCCACGATGGATTTGGCCAAGGAATTTGATGGAACCTGCGAGGTGACCGTAAGCGACGATCTGCTGGCTGCAAACTATCCAGCCATACATGCAGTTGGCCGGGCGTCTACCCGGGCGCCCCGGCTGATTGATCTGCGCTGGGGACCAGAAGATGGCCGACGGCTTACTCTAGTGGGCAAGGGAGTCTGTTTTGATACTGGCGGCTTGAATTTGAAAGGCACCTCCGGTATGGCAAAGATGAAGAAGGACATGGGTGGCGCGGCGACGGTCCTAGGCTTAGCGGCCATGATCATGTCCGCCGAATGGCACATTCGCCTGCGGGTGCTGATCCCTGCAGTGGAAAATGCCGTCTCCGGTAATGCCTATCGCCCTGGCGATATCCTCTCCACCCGCAAGGGATTGACAGTGGAAGTCGGAAATACGGATGCAGAAGGACGCATCGTGTTATGTGATGCTTTGGCCGAAGCAGATAGCGAAAAACCGGAGCTGATCATCGATATGGCGACGCTTACAGGCGCCGCCCGGGTTGCCCTTGGCACCGACTTGCCAGCAGTCTTCACGGGCAGTGACGAGATCGCAGAGGCCTTGAGTTCGGCTGGCGAAAAAACCGACGATCCGGTCTGGCGGCTGCCCCTATACCGTCCTTACAGGGCTTTGCTGAAAAGCAAGGTGGCGGATTTGAATAACGTCTCAGACGGCGCTTTTGGTGGTGCCATCACTGCTGCCCTTTATTTGCAATCCTTCATCGAAGATTCCAGCCGGTGGGTGCATATCGATACATATGGCTGGAATGACAAAGATCGCCCAGGCAGGCCGGCAGGTGGCGATGGCTTGGCCATGCGGGCCCTGTTCGCCATGTTGTCCGACCGGTTCGATCAAGCCTGATGGACGTTTTGACTAAAGAAGTTGATCGCAAGCTGTGAATCCTATTGACTGCGATTTTACTTCGGTTCGTGCGCGATTAGGTCAGAACGGCTTGGGAGGATGCATGAAGACAAGTCTGGCGTCGCAGCATGCTTGGAAACTTTGGCATGAAGCGTTGTCAGCTTTGGTGCGTGTGGAAGGGCAAAATCTGTCAACACGACAGATGGCTAATCTCCCACAGGTTTACATCGTCCCGCTCCTTGGAACGTTGCGTCGCCCAGCTGATATACCGCGTATTTTCAATCTTGCTGCCGTTCTTGTAATGGACACTCTAAATTACACCAAATCTGCGCGGCGAAAGCCTGACGAGAGCAACAAACGAATTTTTTTTATCCTGCCCATAATTAAGGATTCAATCTTCCTCAGTGAATTTTCAGCCGGGATGGTGGTAAGATCGGAAATTCTATAGCCACCATGGACCGGCGTATCACACCAGCCCGAAACGATCTAGCAGCGGACTGGCTACGCGATCACGTCAAGGCAGAGCAATATGTCGGCGGAGCCCCGCGCACGGTGATCCGCGATGGTGCACCACTGTATTTCATGCCTGACCAAAACGCAGGACTGGAGAGCCAGTTGATTTATGGTGAAATTTTCCAGGTATATGAAGACAGGGACGGTTGGTGCTGGGGACAGAACTTGACAGATAGCTACGTTGGCTATGTCCCGACAGCTTACTTGGAGGCCAATCTGCCTGCACCGGACCACCAAGTGGTTGCCTTGCGGAGCCATTTATATGTCGAACCAGATATAAAACGCCCCACGGCAGGGACGATTTCAATTTCAGCTCGAGTCAAGGTAGTGGATGTTTCTGGCGGATTTTGCCGCATTGCAACAGGCCATTGGGTGCATTCCCGCCATTTGATTTGCCTGGAATACGGCACCCAAGACATTGTTGGCACAGCCATAAAGTTTATCGGCGTGCCGTACTTATGGGGTGGGCGTAGCGCCGAGGGCGTCGATTGTTCATCCCTCGTGCAGATAACCCTGGCCATGGCCGGTGTCTCGGTGCCACGGGATTCCGATCTTCAAGAATCCGCAGTTGGGGTAGAGGTCCCCATGGATGATGGTGGTGATTATTCCCGAATTAAAGAAGGTGATTTTGTGTTTTTTCCGGGTCATGTGGGCCTATTTATGGATGATTGGCGTTTTTTGCATGCCAATGCCTTTGACATGCAGGTTTCCGTGCACGGTTTTTCTGACGTTCTGGACCGGTCCAGAACCGAAAATGCCGGTGTCACTTCAATCCGCCGATTAACATCATCGGCTCGTTCAAGCCGTCACGATTAACGATGTTATGGAAACTTTTCACACTTCAAACCAGTCTGTCTTAGCACCGTTTACTGTCCGCAGTTTTCGCTTTCAATGGCCGGCCGATCTACTGACCTCTTGGGCCTTTGAGATGGAAACCCTTATTCTAGGTTGGTATGTCCTGGTGGAAACGAATTCAGTCTTCCTTTTAACTGCGTTTGGATCATTGCAGTTTGTTGGCACTTTGATATCACCCATGTTTGGCGTGGTGGCGGATCGCGTGGGGCGGCGCCTGGTCTTGTGCACTATGCGAGTCGGCTATACGGCTATGGCAGTTGCGATCATGGTACCTGCCCTGGGTGATGTATTGGACCCCTATTGGGTGCTAGTCGTAGCCTTTTTGGCAGGGATGGTGCGGCCATCGGATATAGTCATGCGCAATTCCTTGATTGGTGATACCGTGCCCGGGCCATGGTTAGCAAAGGCGATGGGCCTCTCTCGCACGACGATGGATTCGGCTCGCATCGCCGGAGCCTTGGTCGGAGCCGGACTATTCGCCACACTTGGTATCGGGCCCGCCTACGTAGGTGTGACCATATTGTATCTGTTTAGTTCAGCCCTGACATTCGGTGTCGACGGACCGCAGCGGAATAGGCCGCGCGGAATCGACTCGCCCTGGCAAGAACTGACCGCCGGTTTGCGCTTTATCTGGCATTCGCCCCAAGTCTTGGCGCTGATGCTGCTAGCCTTTTTGGTCAATTTGACCGCCTATCCCGTAATAATGGGATTGTTGCCGTATGTGGCCAGGGAAATCTATGGGGTTGATCAAAATGGCTTGGGCCACCTGGTGGCGGGTTGTGCCCTTGGGGCCTTATTAGGTTCGATGGTTATGATCAAGATCGGCGATCTTTACCGGCCCGGTAAGATCATAATACTGGGCATAATTGCCTGGTATCTCGCCTTGGCCATTTTTGCACTGCAAGACGCTAAATGGTTCGGTCTTATTGTTTTACTAATTATTGGCGGATTGCAGAGTTTCGCTATGATCGCCATGTCCGTGGCCTTGTTGCAGATTACGCCGGAGCGGTTCCGGGGCCGCATCATGGGTGTGCGCATGTTGGCTGTTTACGGGATGCCCCTTGGGCTACTCGGCACTGGGGTTCTGGTGGAATGGCACGGTTTTGCTATTACGGTATGGCTATATGCAGCAATTGGCATATTGTGCACAGTATGGGTTACTTGGCGATGGCGGCGCGACATTTGGCGTTAAAGCTAACATTCGATACTAAATTTTCAAGAACAACTGAATTCTACCATTTCGTTGCTTCCTCATTAGTCGCACTGTGGATAAAATCGGTTGAATACAGTGCACCCAGCCCACCATCGTTGCAAGCCGATCATCGGCAAACAGAGCGTCAATCGTGCCAAGGCGTCTCTGGCACCCTAAGATATTACTGTTGACCTGCCGTCTATGATCAGAATTTGGTTAATCTAGAACAAAACAGTTCGAATTAATGTCAGGTCAATTGCCACATCTATGCCGACATGGCTCCATTTTCCCGGTAAAGTCTGTTGCAAAGGTTACAGACTATTAGTATCTCAAATAGTACCCAAGACGGCAGGACATTATGAGGAGCGAAAGTAGCTATGGCACAGATGAAACCTGGCGTAGTGTACGGCAAAGACTATAAAACCTTGTTGACCGCTTGCAAGGATGGTGCCTATGCGTTGCCAGCAGTGAACGTGGTCGGTACTAATTCGGTGAATGCAGTACTTGAAGCCGCCGCCCGAAACAAATCTGATATTATCATTCAACTATCCAACGGCGGAGCACAGTTTTTTGCCGGTCAGGGCATGGCCGACGGAGATGCGGCAAAGGTCCTAGGTGCTGTGTCAGCGGCCCAGCATGTACATTTACTGGCGGAACATTACGGCGTCTGCGTGGTGCTACACACCGACCACGCCAATCGTAAGTTGCTGCCCTGGATCGACGGCTTGATCGTGGAAGGCAAAAAATACTACGAGGCCCATGGTAGGCCTTTGTATACGTCGCACATGTTGGATTTGTCGGAGGAAACCCTTGAAGATAACTTGTCCATCTGCGTGGATTATTTGAATAAGATTATGCCTTTGGAAATGAGCCTCGAGATAGAGCTGGGCGTGACTGGGGGCGAGGAGGATGGCGTTGGCTCTGATGTCGATGAGACCGACAACGCTAAGTTGTATACGCAACCAGATGAAGTTCTACAGGCTTATGACTGCCTCTCGCCGATCGGTCATTTTTCAATAGCCGCCTCCTTTGGGAACGTGCATGGAGTGTATAAACCGGGCAATGTGCAGTTACGCCCGGAAATCCTAAAAGGTAGCCAAGATCTAGTCTCCAGTACCCATAACACCCGCAACAACCCACTGGATTTGGTGTTCCATGGCGGATCTGGTTCCGAAAAATCTAAGATCGATGAAGCCATTGGTTATGGCGTGTTCAAAATGAACATCGATACGGACACTCAATTCGCTTTTGCACATGCCGTGGGTGATTATGTTGACGAGAATGCCAAAGCCTTCAAATTCCAGATCGATCCAGACGACGATACGCCGTACAAAAGCAAATACGACCCTCGTAAATGGCTGCGCAAGGGTGAACAGAGTATAGCTGACCGCCTTGACGAAGCTATCACCGACCTGCGCTCCGGGGGCAAGAGCCTAGCTATGAACTAGTTGACAAGCCCCGCCATTGGCGCATGACTGGAAATCTTTCCGCAGTCGAAAGTAAGGTGACATCACAGGCGGGGACCAATGTTGCTGGAATCAGCACTTATGTGGAATTTGCGACGAAGGCCGTGGTTACAAAAAGGACACGTTGGCAAGTTCAACCCATCTATAGGTGATCCGGTTAGTCTGAAGCAGGGCTAATTTGAGGCAACATCTTCAATTAGCAGGGTATATATTGGGATGTTTGAAGCTTATCAACGCCACCTCCTTGTTGATCACAGGCCAAAAAAGCCAACGTGCCTACGGCCTGAAGACGCGCAGAGATTTAACCTTGCATTTTCAATTTAGTCTCATCAGCTAGCAGCTGATATCAGCAATATCTCAGGTCCAAATGCTGACCAATCCTTGAAGAATTCCGTCTCATCGCGATCGCCAAGTGTAGGGTAGTCATTTTAGGCCGTAAGTGAGCCGCTTCTGCACATTGATTTCGGCGCAAGCTAAAATATTGGCAATTTTTTGCCCGGCGTCGCCTTCTCCAAACATAGCCGACCGGCCATAGAGACCGTGGGCGATCTGAGTCCGAGCTTTGGCTTCAATGTCAGTGCGATTATGGTCAGCATGTATCACGTTCGGACCATGTTCCCGGTCCGCCTGACGGGTGCCGATATTGACCGTGGGGGTGCCTAAAAAGGCACCTTCCCGCAAGCCGGACGATGAATTGCCTATTAAACAGGCCGCATTGGCGATCAGCCGAGCGTAGTCCTCCGGGCTAAAATTTCGATAGAAATGCAGCTTGCCGTCACCAATTCGTTCGCGGTGCAGTCGCAAGCCCTTGGAGACATCGTCCGAGCCGGCGTCCACATTGGGCCAAAGCCATGCAGTCTGCACGTCAAGTGCCAGCACGGCGGCCAAGGTTTCTTGGATTTGTTCAAAGCCTTGGCCAAATTCAGTGGTGACGGGGTGCTGCAATACAACTAAATAGGGTTGGTTGGTGTCCAGTTTCGCGCCAACGCCCCGGTTGCTTTCGAATAGATCACCGGGCAGGGAAAGATCTAGGTTTGCGATCAGGTCGATGGCAGGGCAGCCCGTCAGATGCACACGCCCTGGTTCTTCACCCATGCGCAACAGGTAATCGGCCGCTTGTTTTGTCGCAGGGAAATGAACATGGGCTAGTTTAGTCACCGCGTGACGTACACTTTCATCGATGGATCCGGTGACTTCGCCCCCTTGTGTATGGGCCACTGGAATGTTCATATAGCTGGCGGCGATGGCGGTGGCGATGGTCTCGAACCTGTCGGCAACGGTCAGCACCACGTCCGGACGTAAGTTTTCAAACTGGGTCGAGAGATCCATAATAGCCATACCCGTCGACTTGGCCATGGTAGTGGGATTTTCCCCCTCCACGATGGAATAGACCTTGGCAGCCGGCTCAAAACCGTCCTTGCGGATCACATCCACCGCTTGGCCAAACCGATGCAGCAGCGCCGAAGCGCCGACGATAGTTTTAAGCTCCAAATCAGGATGTTCCTGGATTGCCTCCATTACCGATTTGATGCGGCCATAGTTAGCCCGGCTGTTTATCACGACACATATCTTGCGCTGCATTAGGCGACATCCTCCGGCCGCAACAGTCTATCTGGTCGGACGTCATTGACTAGAACACGGCCCACGAATTCGTCCACCCTTTTGGCGGGGATGCCTGTGCCTGGCTTCTTAGCGGTCAGCATATCAGTGGCCAGGGTCGTGCCTTTGGCCAGGGGCCGACTTGGTGCCAGGCTTTTGGTGAACAAGCTGCGCATGGTTTCCAGTTCATCCGCCACCTGATCCTTGTCGACGGGGCAG
>CAZDQC010000027.1:7802-9340 GCA_964507245.1 uncultured Rhodospirillaceae bacterium | reverse complement strand
ATTTTCCAGGCCGCGTGACCCAGCTTCTCCAATAGTTCCACGGCTGCCACTGAAAAGGCGGACGAGAGGAAAATCAAGCCCTTATCGGCCGAATGGTCTGCCAGCTCAGCCCATTGGTCGCAGCTGAATTCCATACGGTGCCAGTAGTCGAAACGGGTTGCATCCTGTTTTGAGAATTTGACGCGAAATTCTTCGTCCAGTGTTGATTCCGCTGCCGCGATGTGCGTTTGGAATTTGATGGCGTCCGCTCCGGCATCAGCGGCGGCATCAATAAAGGCGTGCGCCGCGCCCAGGCTACCGTCGTGGGCCTGGCCAACTTCAGCGATCAATAAAGCAGGTGCGCCGCCGCCCACGGTCCGGGTACCAATTTGAATGCTACTCATGGGGCTCTCCATTCCGGAATTTTGCTAACCTCTTCACCGTCGCCCAAATCCCAAAACAGGCCCGTCATAATCTGTAGCCCCTCGCGCAGAATGGGTTCCAGCACATGTTCGTTGGGGGCGTGTTGGGAACAGGCG
The DNA here is from genome assembly GCA_964507245.1 of uncultured Rhodospirillaceae bacterium. GTDB lineage: Bacteria > Pseudomonadota > Alphaproteobacteria. The sequence continues at coordinate 8,822 of CAZDQC010000027.1, read as the reverse complement.
GCATAGGAATGGGGCACCCAGATCGTAGGCAGACCCAAGATCTCGGAAAATACATTATTGGGTAAGGAACCACCCAGGTTGGGCAGAATGGCTGGGTCCTTCCCCGTGGTTTGCCGCACCGAGGCGCGGGCCCATTGCACCCAAGGATGATCGGGCAGCAAACGAGTTGCCTTCATCATAAAGCTGTCGTTTTTCTGCCTCACCGCCACATCGTGATACCCCTCCTGGTCCAGGTGGGAGCGGATAGCGGGCAGAAAAGTGGTCGGGTCCCGGTCTACCGTAAATCGGATCTGACACCAAGCGATGGCGTTGGGGGGAATAGCATTAGCGACCTGGTCTGGATTACCAGACTTGATCGCTAGAACTTCGAACGCATTCCAGGCATAGACCCGCTCCGCCGGGCTTAGGCCGGGGTGACCCCAATCTTTCTCCACCGCCGGCCCGGTCGTGCCACTTCGTACCTCGATCTGGGAAAGGACTTGTCGTACTGATTCCGGGATCGCCTCGGGCCGCAGTTCTGGCAATAGAATTTCGCCCTTGGGTCCTACGATGGTGGCCAGCGCATTAGCCAGACGGGTACCAGCGTTGGAAATCAGTCCGCCCCAATTACCGGAATGATGCCCGCCGTCACGCAGATCTACGGCCAATTCGAAATTCATCGCACCGCGAGTTCCCATGAACAAGGTCGGTTTGTCCGGCGACAAACGTGGACCGTCAGAGGCGAGTAGCAAATCCGCCTTCAATTCCCCTTTATGCGCTTCGGCGAATTCCGCCAGTCCGACTGAGCCTACTTCCTCGGACATTTCCAACAAAATCTTGCAATTGAAACCCAAACGCCCCCGCACCGCCAGAACAGTAGCCAAAGCAGCAAGATTTATGGAATGCTGGCCTTTGTTGTCGGCGGTGCCTCGTCCGTACCAACGTTCGCCGTCTTTGACCATAGTCCAAGGGTCCCGGCCATCCTGCCAGTCACCTTCGAACCCCCGTACTACATCGCCATGGCCATAGCTGAATAACGTA
>CAZDQC010000027.1:0-7702 GCA_964507245.1 uncultured Rhodospirillaceae bacterium | reverse complement strand
CGGCACCCTTATGGATTTAGCGTCGAATTTTTCAGAAAGTATTTCAAAGGTCTCCTGCGGCTTGTTCAGGTCGCAGACGATGATTATATCGTGGGCAGGCAGAGAGGCCGGATCGCGGACCAAATTGACGTGGCGAAATCGGTTCGCCGTGGCCGTTTCATCGGCCACGCCAACCACCTCAATATCGTGCTGCAAAGCGCATAAAAGAGCGATTTCCGCCAATTCTCCGGAGCCGACCAGAGCAACCCTGCGGTATCCGTTGTCGGCGGCCGCGCTCAGCAATTCGTCGCATTGATTCCGTGCCCGGCGGTAGAAATCGAAAGACCGGAACAGATAGTTTGCAGTCAGGCGCGATTTCTCGCCAAAACCTTTGGGCGTCAAGTAATAGGCGTAGCGATTAGGCGGCGTCTTACGCACCTTTACCAGACCCATGCGCACACAGCGTTTCAAATAGGCGTTAGTCAGCCCCAGAGCGATGTTCAGCCGTGCCGCTAACCCACGTTGGGATAGGCTTTCTTCTCTATCCACCGCATGCAGCATTTCCATGGTGATAAGGGCTTCACCATCGGTTGCCTTAGTTTCAATTTCGTCTTTTTCCACCGTCTGATCGCTGGACATCCGGGCACTCTATTGAAATGGCGTTCATGTCGTGAACAACATAGCGTTCACGACATGAACGTCAAGTGTATTGGCTTCCAGACTAATGAAGACGCGCGCCTTGTCGCTGCAATTCTTTCTGCAAAAGATCGATGTCCATGTCCTGGAAAGAAAGACCGTGCTTGACCGAGATTGCCGCCGCTGCGCCCGCCCCCTGGCCGCTGACCGCGCAGCACATCATATTACGCGTTGCAGCGTGGCTAATTTTGTCGCCGCCTGTGATCCGGCCCGCTACCAAGAGATTAGAAACCGATTTTGGCACCAGCGCCCTATAGGGCATTTGGAAGTATCGCCCCGTGGTGGGCAGGATAAGAACGCCGTAGCCGTCGACGAACTCGGGGAAGATGCCGATGCTGTCGTAGAACCGGCCCTGATGACGCACATCTGCTTCCGTCATGTTGTAAAGCGCATCGATTTTGTAGGTGTCGCGGATGCCTAGTGTCATACCGAAATTTCGCAGCTTTGCCCTCGCGCAGCCAGGATGAAAACGGCGCAGAGCCTCGATGGCTAGCACAGCCTGACGACGGCCTTCGATTTCGTTTCGGGTCAAGTCGTTGGGGTCGGTACCGTCACATTCCGCCAAATGGACTAGGTTTAAATAGGTCAACTCTCCGGTCTCGTACAAAGCGCCCCAGGTACCGGATATCGTATTGAGGTTGGCTGGGATCAGGCCCGCCGTCATGGCTTGTTCAAAGGGCTTGCGAAGGAAAGGCGAAAACATAGCATCTTCCTTGCCCGCGGTCTCCACGCTCCATTCGCCACTTTCCCAATCTTTGTATGTTTGCGAATTCGCTTTCAGGTCGTCGATGAACTCCTGACGGTCAACGCCGGAAATGGAGAACAACACCGAGGCCGCCATCATTTCCTCTTTCGGAGTTTTGTGGATGGGCACGCCGGCCCGCCGTGCCACATCGCCGTCGCCGGTGGCATCGACCACTTGTCTCGCCAGGATCGCTTCCCGACCAGCCTTGCTTTCCGTAATGATGCCTTTAATCCGTTGGCCTTCCATCACTGGCTCCACGAAGAAGCGATGCAGCATAGGTATGATCCCAGCCTCCAGAACCATATTGTCCGCGACCACTTTGAAGGCCTCACCATCCAAGGCGTGACTGTCGGATTGTGGTTCCGGAGTGGTGGCGCCCATTTCTATGGCGCGATTTTCGAACTCCCGGCCAATGCCTTCTGAATCAACGGTACCTTCGTGGCGGTACCAAGCGAACCCTTCCACACCTACGGCGGTAATATTGCCGCCGAAGCAGCCAAACCGTTCCACCAAGATCACAGAAACGCCAGCTCGTGCGGCCGCCAGGGCAGCGGATAGACCGCCGGGACCTGAGCCGACTACTAAGACATCAGTTTCTTTAATGACCTCAATTTTACGGGCTGGCTCTAAGATATATCCCATGTTCCCTAGCCCCTGTTCAAATTCCAGAATGCCATGTAAGACATGAAGTACCTTACCCGTCCATCGTTTGCATTAAGGTACAAACATGCTGCTGATTGAAAAAATTGTCGCTATGAAAGACGAAGTATTAGTCTGGCAGAGTGGATTTCATGCAAACTTGGAATTGGGTTTCAAGGAAGAAAACATAGCCAAATTTGGGTTACAGGTTTGCTTGCGTCGAGGAACAAAGTTTATACGCAAATTTGCGGTTCCTTGCAGACAGACCCGAGGTTCTTCCAGCAATATCGTAGTATGGTGCATACCAACCGGTGGGATTGACAATGGTAACAATTAAGGGCGAACGGCTGCTGGGCGATTTGCGCGTTCTACGCGCAATGGGGGCGGAAGGCGCAGGTGTTGTTCGGCCCGCATTTTCTGATGTGGACATGTCGGCGCGGCGCTGGCTAGCGGAACGTTATTCCGAAGCTGGATTGTTGGCGCAGATTGACGGGATAGGCAACGTACTGGGGCAGTCGACGAATTCCGGGCCCAGACTGCTGATTGGTTCCCATTCTGACACCCAACCCACAGGCGGTTGGCTGGACGGAGCTTTGGGAGTGATTTATGGCCTCGAAGTGGCCCGTGCCCTGGCCGAGAACGAGGCGACCAAACATTGCGCCATAGACGCCATTTCTTGGCAGGACGAAGAAAGCCGGTTTTACGGCTGCATGGGCAGCCGCTCATTCTGTGGCGATTTTTCTTCTGAGATCGAGGCAGGTTTGACGGACAAGGATGGTGTGGCCCTGGCGAGCGCTTTGGCAGAGGCGGGTTTGACTGGCGTCCCGCGACTTCGCGCAGCGGATCACCACTATGTTGGTTTTCTGGAGGCCCATATTGAACAGGGGCCCCATCTGGAGCAGGATGAGCTCCGCATCGGAATCGTGGAAGCCATCGTCGGTTTGGGTGGCATTGTTTTTGGCTTCACCGGCCAGCAGAACCATGCAGGTACCACCATGATGGCAGGACGCAAAGACGCTGCTACCGCACTCTACGAATTGGCTCATCGCATTAATGAAGAATTTCCGAAAGTCGCCGGCAAGCGCTCAGTCTGGACTATGGGCCGGGCAGTTTTATATCCTGGCGCACCATCGATTGTGCCGGGCCTTGCAGAGTTAGAATTGCAGTTCCGCGACGCGAACCCAAAGATATTAGATCGGTTTGAAGAGGTGGCTTACGGACTGGTTGACGAAATTAACGCAAAAGGGGGTGCGACGACGACGGCAAGGCCGTCTCGGGTACGTATACCACCGGCTCACATGGATATCGGCTTTCAGCGGCATTTGTCCGAGGCGGCGGAACAGCATGCCCCGGGAAATTGGCGCAGCATGCCGTCCGGTGCTTTCCATGACGCCGGCGTGATTAGCAATATGATGCCCAGCGCTATGCTGTTCATCCCCTCCATCAACGGCATCAGCCATGACTCCGCCGAGGACAGCCATGACGACGATATCGTACTGGGTTGTCAGGTACTAGCTACGGCTGCGGCATCCATTCTAGCGGCCGTCTAATGCAATCAACAATCGACTTTTGGGCCGAGGTAGTGACAGTTTGGAACACAGCTGTGTTCGGCATCGGCATCGGCCCAATATTTATTGGCTTGGTCATATTTATCGGATTCCTGGTCCTCCGCCGCTTATTTACCCGAGTTGTCCTAGCGGCATTAAGCGGGATTAGCCGCCATACCAAAACCAAATTCGACGATCAATTAATCGCTGCCTTGGAACAACCCATGCGGTTTGTTTTCGTCATCATTGGCCTATACGCGGCGACGCGGTTCGTCAGTCTGCCGACCCAAGTGGATGGGGTGACGACGCAATTGATCCGCTCCATGATCGCCTTCACAATCTTCTGGACCTTGTACCGATGTGTTGGTCCGCTTTCGTTTTTAATAGATAAGGCCTTTGGCGTCCTGGGTAAAACTTCCTTGGGTGACAGCCTTAAGCAATTCATCGCCAAACTGGCTCGCTTTGTCATTGCTTGCGTAGGCATCGTCGCTATTCTGGAGGAATGGCAGTTTAATGTAGGTGCTGTGCTGGGGGGTCTAGGTCTAGTCGGTATGGCGGTTGCCTTTGGTGCCCAGAGTATGATTGCCAACCTATTCGCCGGAGTGACCATTTTTCTGGACGGTATTTTTGAGAAAGGTGATTGGATCAGGGGCGCGGATGTCGAGGGCACGGTGGAGGAAATCGGCTTCCGCACGACCAAGATCCGCCGTTTCGACAAGGCCCTGACTACTATCCCCAACAACAAACTGGCCGGGGATGCGGTGATCAATTTCTCCCGCATGTCCAACCGGCGTATTTATTGGAAAATCGGCATCGAGTATAGTGCCACAGAAGGTCAATTACGCGAGATCGTCAACGGCATAAAAAAGCATATCTTTGGGAACGATGATTTCGAGGTTGACCCGGCCAAGGTGACTACTTTGATTCATGTTGATAGCTTCAACGATAGCTCGATCGATATTTTATTGTATTGTTTTACGACAACGACGAATTGGGGAGAATGGATGCGAATCAAGGAGGAGCTGGCCTTTGCGGTTAAGTCCATCGTCGAGGGTGCAGGCAGCGGCTTTGCTTTTCCCTCCACCTCGGTTTATGTGGAATCTCTACCTTTTGGCATACCTGAAAAATTTCCAGCCAATGATGAAACGGCATGATCAGACGGAACGGGTGACACCACCATCCACGCGCAGGTTTTGGCCAGTTATGTAACTTGCTCCTTCGGATGCTAGGAAACCAATCAGTTCTGAAATTTCTTCCACCGTACCATAACGCCCCAAGGGGATGCGTTCACGAATTTCCTCCTTTTCGGCGAAGGTGGCAATGAACCCCGGTAGCACATTATTCATACGGATATTGTCGGGCGCATATTTGTCAGCGAAAAGTTTGGTGAATGCGGCAAGTCCCGCCCGGAATACGCCTGATGTGGGAAAGGCCGCGTCGGGCTCGAACACCGCGTATGTTGAGATATTGATGATCAATCCTGATCTTTGTTTTCTCATGATGGGGGTGACTAGGCGCGTGGACCGTACCACGTTTAGAAAATACGTTTCCAGGCCAAGATGCCAGTCTTCGTCCGTGATCTCTAGTACCGCACCGCGCGGGCCATGGCCGGCGCTGTTGACCAGCACATCGATGCGGCCCCACTGAGCCATGATCTGATCCACTAGCATCTGCAAATCATTCTTCGATCGGTTCGAACCAGTAACACCAATTCCGCCAAGCTCCTTGGCCAGAGCCTCGCCTTTGCCAGATGACGACAACACGGCGATTTGAAAGCCATCAGCAGCCAGTTTGCGAGCCGCACCGGCCCCAATTCCGCTGCCCCCCGCTGTAACGATAGCAACCTTGCCGCCCTCTTCTTTCATGGCTTCCCTTCTAGCTTTCTAAGATGCCGCCGCCCTAGCATCGTCGCGGATTATTCAGACCACTGGTCCACAAAAACTCTGCCTTATCCCTGGCATGCCATGTTTCAAAAATCCACGGCCTAGGGCCAATTCGCAATTTTGCTAGGGGAATGTAAACGAAAGCAGAAATTTGTCGACAATCGGCGAGGCGCACCATGCGGATTTTTCGGCGATACCCATCACCCTCGTATCGATCCAGCGTGAGGGCCTGTTTTCTGGACAGGCCGGTTATTACGATGCCCGCAGCTCTGGCGCCGGGCTCCGGCCGCAAGGCCGGGTATTTAGCCCGTAGGACGTAGCGTACCGTGAAACCCGGTAGCCAGGCTGAGATGACGTTCAATTTCTGGGATTCAACACCTAATACTAACCGGCGCACGTCTGGATCAATCAAAGTGCCGTAGAAAAAGAAGGATACTAACTGGCCTGAATTCAAACCAACGACCTATCGGATTAATTGCGCCTGGCCGGTCAATTCGGCGATTTCTTTGCGTAGCAGGAATTTCTGAATTTTGCCGCTAGGGGTCATGGGAAATTCATCCCGGATTTCCAATCGCTCGGGCAATTTCCAATTATTCACGCGCTTGGCCTTAAGGAAACCCACCATTTCATCAAATTCTAGCGTCTTACCAGCCGGACATATGACAAAAGCACAGACCCTTTCGGACAACACCGGATCAGGCATAGCAACGCAAGCGACATTGTCGATTTTAGGATGCAAGAAAAGCAATTCCTCAATTTCCCGGGCACTGATGTTTGCGCCACCGCGAATGATCATATCCTTGTTGCGGCCGATGACGCTGATATAGCCATCATCATCCAGGGTGCAAATATCGCCGGTGTTATACCAACCGTCTTCTGTAAGAACTTGGGCGGTGAGATCAGGATCCCTAAAATAACCAGCATGCTGGGCCGGGGTGCGGACAAACAATTCACCTTCACCACCTGCGACTGCGGGAACGCCAGTTTCCAAGTCAATTAATCGGGCTTCTATACCGGGGATGATCTGGCCGTCGGTACCATAACGTCTTTCGGGCGGCGCATAGGGCTGCACCACGCTGTTGATAAGGGCCTCGGACGAGCCATACAGGGCGGAAACAAAAAGTCCGTATTCTTCGTCCGCCTGGCGGATCATCTCCCGTGGAATGGGCGCGCCGCCGCAGGCGAAGGTTTTCAGACTTGAAAGCGTCTCACGGTTGGCGTTGGGTGCGTTCATCAGACCATGCAGGAAAGGGGTCGCCGATAGGGTGTAGGTGCATTTTTCCTTATGGATCAGCTCCACAGCCTCGGCTGGGTCCCAATGTTCTTGCCAAACTGTGGTCAGGCCGAACTGCACCGGCAAACGCGCGCCAGCGATCAGCGCCGTGCTGTGGCCGATGGGGGAGGCCATGAAGATGACATCGTCATCGGCTAAACCATAACTTTCGCACAATTGTTTCGTGCCAGTGCCAAATGTGTTGTGGGTATGCATGACACCCTTGGGTCCCGCCGTTGTCCCGGAAGTGAACATCAATGTTGCAACCATGTTGGGGTCGGGGCGCTGGGCGTCGATGGTTGTTTTTTCCACTTCGTCTTCCCAGGTCTTCAACAATAGTTCATCGAACGGTCGCATGCCTTTTGGCACTTCGTCACCGGCTACAAAGACATGCTCCAGCCGCGGCAGCTTCGGCCATAGTTCAGCCATCATATCGGTGTAGTCGAAGTTGCGGTAGCGATCCGGAATCAACAACAATTTGGTTTCGGCGTAGCCCAGGATGTAGCTCACCTCCGCAAAACGATACATAGCGCCTATGGAGTTGGTCACGGCGCCGATTTTGGAAGCGGCGCAATGCATCATCAGCCATTCTGCCCAATTAGGCAGCTGGATGGAAATGACATCACCCGGCCGTAATCCGTACTGATAGAGACCGCAGGCAATTCTGTGTGCCAAATGATCTAGTTCCCTGAAGGTCAGGCGCCATTTATGATCCACCATAACAAGTTTATCGCCGCGCTCGGCCACATGACGTTTCAGATGATCATCAAGGGTCAGATCAGCCCATACCCCGGAAGCCCGCCGGGCGCTTATCGTCTCATCATCGTGAAAAATCTCTCTTATGGCCACGGTCAGCCCCCTTCCAGTCATTCCCCGCTGAACAGCTTTAAAGTCCCACTTGAATGCCAACGGAGAAGGGTAATTTCGCTGTCGAAATTAA
>CAZDQC010000026.1:0-33353 GCA_964507245.1 uncultured Rhodospirillaceae bacterium | reverse complement strand
AAATAAATACATAAAAATTAAAAAATATATGATATATATACTTAAATCGTGTCACCAAAACCTGGTGATTTTTTTTGACAATAGTAGAATAATATTTTCACGATAATTTATATTTAAGAGTATTTGTAATATTCTTCGTCACGCCGTGTGAATAATTTGGTGATATTTCGCCAGTGCTCTCTTTCGGTCCCGCACCGCATAACAATAAACGCAACCATGTGGACAAGTGTCGTAGGCCCCTATGTCTCGGCTTTCGGCGCAAAGACAGTCTGAGCGTTTGCCTTTCTGACGAGCTACGATTTCGTAGCCGGCGATGTCGGAGAGACGATGGGCGTCGATACACCGGGCCGGATCGCCCAAGGCTTTCGCTTGACTACAAATTGTCAACCGCAGGGCGTGGTCGGCGGCAATAGTTCTTAATTCATCCAACAGGGCCTGCTTTTCTGACCAATTGGGGTCTTGCCAGATGAAGTTGTGGTTGGCAGCGATGCGGTCCAGATTTTGGCCGGTTTTGCGGTAGATCTGCGCGAAAGAAACGCAGACTTCGTCGACGGCGCCTGACAATTTGGCTGCCAATTCGGCGAAATTCGTTTTGTGGAAATTTTCATCGGTCAGACTGGTGAACAGGATAGGGTCATACCGCCAGACGACGGCCCTGGGGTGGAATTTTCGGCTTAGGTCCCTGATGTCAGCAATGGCCTGATCGGCGAGGATTACAGAGGATTCCAACAGGCGGGGATATGCTGTAGCTGTGTATTGCACCATAAAGGGCAACCCCAGATTGACTAGGGTCTCCAGATTGTCCCGAAATGGGCTCATGTTGCGGCTCCAGAAGACATAGCCGTCTACGCCGTCACCGGTCAGGGCTACTCGATAGGGTTTGCCACCATAAGGATTGGCAACCATAACCTCGCCATTCGCCAGACATCGGGCAAACCATTTGTTATAAAACGCCGGAATGTCCGAGCGATAGGAGGCGGAAACGATCATGAAAATCTGTGCAAATGAGATGAATTTTGGGCGATATTATGATTTTGCTCCGCAATTGTTAAGAATTGTACCAATTCCAAGGACATTTACACAATTTCCAAGGTTGCGCAGTTATTATGTTGAACCTATATACCAGCCATGCGCCATGGCGCATCGACTTTGCGTGTAATTCATCGACAATTGGGGATCACGACGGTGCTTTAGGGGCTGTTTCTGGTCTGCCAACGGAGGGTAGTGAAAATGGGTAAAGTAATTGGCATCGATCTTGGTACCACAAACTCTTGCGTCGCATTGATGGAGGGCAGCGACGGAAAGGTCGTCGAGAATGCGGAAGGCGCACGGACGACACCGTCCATGGTGGCCTTTACGGAAGGTGACGATGGTGAAATGCTCGTCGGCCAGCCGGCGAAACGCCAGGGAGTTACCAATCCGGAAGGTACTTTGTTCGCCATCAAAAGATTGATCGGGCGCAGTTTTGACGGCAAGGCCGTCAAGGAAATGCGAAAACATGTGCCGTTCGAGATATCCAAGGCTGATAATGGCGATGCCTGGGTTGCGGTGCGAGGGGAAAATTATGCTCCCAGTCAAATTAGTGCCTTTGTACTGCAAAAGATGAAGGAAACCGCTGAAACTTATTTGGGTGGAACTGTCGACCAGGCGGTTATAACTGTTCCGGCGTATTTCAATGATTCACAGCGCCAAGCTACCAAGGACGCCGGTAAGATTGCTGGCCTTGAGGTCTTGCGCATCATAAACGAGCCTACGGCGGCGGCTCTGGCTTATGGCCTGGACAAACAGTCCGACGGTCAGACTATTGCAGTCTATGACTTGGGTGGCGGCACTTTCGATATCTCCATTCTAGAAATTGGCGATGGCGTGTTTGAGGTAAAGGCTACCAATGGTGATACCTTCCTCGGCGGCGAGGATTTTGACTTGGTGATCGTCGGTTACTTGGCCGACGAGTTCAAGAAAGAGAACGGCATTGACCTGCGGAATGACAAACTGGCTCTACAACGTTTGAAAGAGGCAGCCGAGAAATCTAAAATTGAATTGTCTTCGGCAGTGCAGACAGAGGTCAACCTACCCTTCATCACCGCTGATGCCAGCGGCCCGAAACATCTGACCATGAAATTAACCCGGGCCAAGCTGGAGGCCCTGGTGGATAATCTGATCCAACGTACGATCCCGCCACTAAAGGCCGCATTGAAGGATGCCTCCATGTCCGCCGGCGAGATTGACGAAGTCGTACTGGTGGGTGGCATGACCCGCATGCCTAAGGTCATAGAATCTGTGAAGAATTTTTTCGGTCGGGAACCCCACAAAGGAGTGAACCCGGACGAGGTGGTGGCCTTGGGCGCCGCCATTCAGGCGGGCGTGCTGCAGGGCGATGTAAAGGACGTGCTATTGCTGGATGTTACGCCCTTGTCCTTGGGCATAGAAACCCTAGGCGGCGTGTTCTCAAAACTGATTGAGCGTAACACCACCATCCCAACCAAGAAAAGCCAGACATTTTCGACAGCCGAAGACGGCCAGTCAGCAGTCACAATCCGAGTTTCCCAAGGCGAACGCGAAATGGCTGCGGATAATAAGCTGCTGGGGCAGTTTGATCTTGTGGGGCTTCCGGCTGCACCGCGCGGTGTGCCGCAGATCGAGGTTGCCTTCGACATTGACGCTAACGGCATTGTCAACGTCTCCGCAAAGGACAAGGCTACAGGCAAGGAACAGCAGATCCGTATCGAGGCCAGTGGTGGTTTGTCCGATGACGATATTGAATCCATGGTGCAGGACGCCGAGGCCCATGCCGAGGAAGACCAGAAACGTCGGGAAGAGGCGGAGACTAAGAACCATGCCGACGCCTTGATCCATGCCACCGAAAAGAGCCTTTCCGACCTGGGCGACCAGGTGCCGGACGAAGAAAAAATTGCTATCGAGGGTGCGATTTCTGAGTTGAAGACGGCCCTGGAAGGTGATGATCTGGAAGATATTAAGGCTAAGTCCGAAGCTTTGATGCAGGCATCCATGAAACTGGGTGAAATGGCTTATCAAGCTCAGCAGGATGCTGAAGGCGATGGCGATGGACCAGCGGCGGCGGAAGCTGATGGCGCGGATGATGTTGTCGACGCAGACTTCGAGGAAGTTGACGACGACGACAAGAAAAGCACCTCCGCCTAGCTAAGCCGGCCGTCGTGTCTGCGTGGATTCCTAGTAAACGAGTTCGGTCACAGGGCTTGGGCTGGATTTTGTTGTATGCTCTTCAGTGTACGGTAAGCGCGAGGGGTGAGTGAGGTGGCCGAGCAGGACTTTTATGATGTCCTCGGGGTGGACCGCCAGGCCAGCCAGGGGGATCTAAAAAAGGCCTACCGCAAGCTGGCCATGAAATACCATCCGGACCGGACTCAGGGCGACGCAGCAGCCGAGGCGAAGTTTAAGGAAGTTTCTGAAGCCTACGACATATTGTCGGATGAAGAGAAACGCGAGGCGTACGACCGTTTTGGCCATGCTGCCTTCCAGAACGGAGGTGCCAGTGCTGGGTTCGATGGTAATTTTGGCTCTTCTTTCGCCGATGTATTCGATGATCTATTTGGTGAATTTGTGGGCGGTGGCCGGCAGCGTCGAGGCGGTAATAATCGAGGTGCCGACCTACGCTATAACATGGATGTTACCTTGGAGGAGGCTTTTGCCGGTAAGGCCGCCAAGGTAACTATTTCCACCACCTCCGCCTGCGATGGTTGCGGAGGCTCCGGTGCTGAGTCGGGCTCGCAACCTTCCACCTGTGGCACTTGTCAAGGACACGGAAAGGTACGGGCGCAATCGGGCTTCTTCACTGTAGAACGTACTTGTCCCAATTGCGGCGGTGTGGGCCGCGTGATTACTAACCCGTGCGGCAAATGCGGTGGAGCCGGTCGGATGGAGAAGGACAAGACCCTGTCCGTTAACATCCCCAAAGGCGTAGAAGACGGCACTAGAATACGGTTGAGCGGTGAGGGCGAGGCCGGTCTGCGAGGCGGACCACCGGGGGATCTTTATATTTTCATTTCCTTGCAGCCCCACGAATTCTTCCAGCGGGACGGAGCGAACATCTATTGCCAGATACCCATTGCCATGACCATGGCCGCGCTGGGCGGCGATATTGATGTGCCCACACTAGACGGTGGTCGCGTTGCGGTGACCCTCCCAGAGGGGACCCAGACAGGCAGGCAGTTCCGCTTGCGCAGCAAGGGCATGCCCCATATGCGTGGGCGCGGCCAGGGCGATATGTACGTTCAGACTATGGTGGAAACCCCGGTTAACTTGTCCAAAAAACAAAAAGAATTGCTGGAACAATTCGAGGCCTCCATTGGTGACGGTGTCACTAATCCAGAAAGTGAAGGTTTTTTCAAAAAAGCCAAGGAGCTTTGGGGCGACATCACGGATTGAGCCGATCCTCTAATTCGTTTCTTAGGATCTTGCCTGTTGATGATCGGGGAAAATCGTTAAAGTCGATGAAGTAGATATCCTTGGGTAATTTGTAACTAGCGAGTTTGTCACGGCAAGTTTCGATAAGGTCGTCTGCGGTCAGGTTTTCGTCGCTGCGCGCAGCGAAGACTACGGGAACTTCGCCCCATTTTTTATCAGGTTTTCGCACCACTGCTGCTTCCGTGACGGCCGGGTGGGCAAGGATGTGCTGTTCAATTTCGGCGGGATAAATATTCTCTCCTCCCGATTTGATCATGTATTTCACTCGGTCCACGAAATCCAAAGTGCCGTCGGGATTGCGGCGGAAGACATCGCCCATGTGGAACCAGCCGTTGCGAAAGGCCTTTTCATTGGCCTCGTCGTTATTCCAATAACCGCTGAATAGTGATGGTCCGCGCATTGCTAGCTCCCCCGGTTCGCCAACGGGGACATCGTTGTCGTCCGCATCGACCAGGCGGATTTCGCACAGATCGTTTTGCCGCTTAGAAAGCGATGTAGGAGCTTTGCCGACCTCGACACTGTTGCCCGTGGCCGGAGGCATGCCGGTTTCTGTGGAGCCAAAGGTGTTCAGATACGGAGCGCGCAGAAGAGTGGTGATTTCCGCCAACTGCTGGCGCGGCACCAAGTCAGCCATCGCGCCAATCATGCCGATATTTTTTGGGCGGATTTTGTGAGCCTTCAAAACGTCGATGAAATCCAGAATCATACCCGGAATAACAGTGAAATAATGCACCATCTCAGTCTCGACGATGTTGGCTAGCTTGTCCGGCTGATAGCCGTCTACCACGATGACTTTGCCACCGCGCAACAGGGTGGCGAAGGTGAAATCGTTGGCGCCCATATGAAACAGCGGCGTCCAGGCCACGAAGGTATCCTTAGCCGGCGCGCTAGCTTCCGCGCCAAAGATGCTAGTGCGGGCGATCATGGCGCGGTGGCTGATCAGGGCGCCTTTGGGTAGACCGGTGGTGCCAGAGGTGAAAATGATGATCAGGCCGTCCTCACCGCCGGCGTCGGACGATGGCTCGTCTGACGACGCGGCGGTTAAGGCCGCTTCGTAATCCGGGCCGATTTCCAGCTTATAGAGATCTTCCAAATAGCCGGACTGGACAATCAGCATTTTCGGCGCAGTGAGTTCGATACAATGGTGCAATTCGTGTCGCGACAGGCGCCAGTTCAGAGCCACGGTGATGGCGCCAATTTTCGCTGCCGCCATGTTTACCTCAACATATTCGATACAGTTACGGGCTAGCAGACCAACTCGATCCCCGCGCCCTACGCCCTGATTCAACATAATATGGGCCAGGCGGTTTATGCGTTCATTCAGCTGGGCATAGGTGCGTTGTTCGTCATTGCAGTCTAGGGCGATCGCGTCCGGATACAGCTGCGCTTGAGTTGCGAACATACGTCCGACATTGCTTCCACTGGCTTGTCGAATTAAGTCCATATCTTAGTTCTCAACCAGAGCCAGAACTCGTGCAGGGCTGCCGCTACCCTGGCGAATTTTCAGGGGCGGTGTGATTAGTAGTGCACCTTGGGGCGGCAAAACGTCCAGATTTGTCAGAGCTGGCAGGCCGAAGCGGTTGTTGCCATGCATGAAATAATGACAGGGGTAGGGCACATTGAAATGGCCCGCCTGGCCCGCATCCGTACCCACCGCTTCGCAGCCAAAACCGATCACGTCCCGTTCTTCTATTAACCAGGGGATGAGGTTTTCGTGTGGCCCGGGAGTATGGGCACCGTCCTCGCCCATGTTCATGTAGGCTACCGGGTCTGGCTTCAGGGACCAGTCCGTGCGCATCAAAAGCCAGGACCGAGGTGGGATTTTGCCGTTTTCGTCTTCCCAGCCCTTGATGAAGTCCTGGGTCAGCAGAAAATCTGGATCATCATCAGCCTGGACCGAACAGTCGATGACGCAGGCGTGGGCGAGAAATTTTTCCGGGGGAATTGTATCTGTGGCATTTTCTGGCAAATCCTTGCCTGATACCCAATGGATCGGGGCATCGAAGTGCGTACCGGTATGCTCGCCGCATGATAGGTTATTCCAATAACAAAACGGACCCCGATGGTCGTAGCGGGAAATTTCCTCCATGCGGAAGGGCCATGATTGCCCGAATTCCGGAGGCATAACGATAGTAGGCACATCGGGCTGCAAGGTCATGGTCAGGTCCACGACTCGGATACCGCCACCTATGATGCTACCCAGAAGCTGGCTCAACAGACCATCGTTAGACATTTGATTTTCCTCCCGTCCCCGGCATGCCAATTGCGTAACGCTGGCAAATTCGAGAATCTACGGCAACCATCACAGACCATGGATCCCATCTATTGCGGGAAAGATAAGGAATGCTAAAGCTTGATCTCACGCTCGATCTCCTTGGGGTTTTCCGCAAGGCGCTCGGCAATTTCTTCGGCCACGGCACCGATGGATAGGTCCTCTTGGCCCTGCTGCAAAGCCTCGACGATACGCTCCGCCACTGTCCCCGCAACCAGTTTGGGCGGCGGCACCATTTGATGCCATTCGTCATCTAAGGGGCCGACATAGGCGTTGACAACGCGGATGCCGCCTGATCTGAGCTCTGCCCGCAAACATTGTGTCAAGGAACGCGCTGCCGCCTGTGAGGCGGAATAAGTGCCGAAATGGGGATTGTTCACCTGGGCATAAGCAGACAGCACATTAACCCAGGCACAGGCGCCGTGATCGCCGTCGGCTCCCCGCGCACGCATGGCGGGCCCGAATGTGCCAGCCAGGCGTTGCAGGCCAAAATAATGAATTTCCATTTCGTCCCGACTGATGTTCAAGTCCATGCGGTCAACCACGCCGCCTGGCCGCAGGTGATAGCTATTGTTGACCAATATTTCTACCTTCCCGCCCAACACCGCCGCCAATTCTTCGACACTGTCTGTGTCCGTGACATCCAAGGGAATTAGCGTGGTGCCGTCCATCGCCTTTATCGCTTCGAGAGGGCCAGATGCCTTCCATGGTTCGCAATATCCAACGAAAATCTCCCTTGCGCCTGCTGCCCGGAAATTTTTGGCCAAGGCAAGGCCTAAGGGCGTCTTGCCATTAACGATCAGGACTCGGCGGTCCTTGGGGTCCATCCTCAATTCGCGCAATTGCAAATCATCCTCTTGTTGGGGTGCGGGATATTCCGGTCGGGCGTTCATTGCTGCATGACCGCTACGGTCCAGGTTCAGCGATAATTTCACCCTGTCCCCTTGTCTACAGTCCTCTGCCAAATGGGCTACTACCGAAGGTCCGGCATCCATGTGAACTACACCTAGCCGCCACGGCATACGGTCGCGGAAGAACAAATCGTTGGCGTGGTGTAATTTGGTTTCGGCCAGCAAGGTTCCCAATGGATTAACATCCTTCCAGGGCAATTCATCGCCTAAACATTGACCACATATTTGCCGCGGTGGATATTGTACCCGGCCACAATCAGCGCAGGATTGCAGGGCAAATCGGCCTACGGCGGCTATGGACGTCAATCCCTGGGCCTCGCGGGATCGGTTGCCGGGTGGTTGTGTGGGCTGCCGCGTGCGCGCAACAGGATCCTTTTTTTTTGGTGGTGATAGTGGAGTGGTCATAGCGCACTCCGCGCCAGTATGGCAGCTGAGGTACAAAGGCCACGGTCATAGTTGATCATTCCGAAACACGAAGCCAGACCGATGCGGGCGTTTTTCACAACATGACCGAGGCACTGGTCGGTCAATTGTCGGATTGTCTCCACTAGGCCGAGGGATCCCCCTGCCGCTCCCGCCTGACCCACCGACAGCTGCCCGCCGGATGTATTGACGGGAAAATCACCTTCTGTGGTTAGGTCATGGCTGCGGACAAATCCGGCCGCCTCGCCCTTATCGCAAAAGCCTAGGTCTTCGATCTGCATGAAACAAATGACTGGATAGTCGTCGTAGGCTTGTAGGAAATCTATATCCCCCGGCCCTACACCCGCGTGATCATAGAAGGCATCCCCGTCTATAGCCCAGCCGGCACGGATCTGTATGGGATCATCCGGAAAAGCGTTGTGACGTTCCATAGTGGATAGAATGGAGGCAGTGGCCAGCCCCAGTGATTTGGCGCGATCCGAACTCATGACCAGGAACGCTTCTGCTCCGGCACAGGGCATGACGCAATCAAACAAGCACAGAGGATCGGCAATGGGCCGCGCATTCATGTATTCGTCCAATGTCAGAGGGCGCTTCATCATGGCGTGTGGCGTGGCCAGGGCGTTTTCTCGTTGGGCGATGCACAGCTTGGCGAAATCCTCACGGCGGGCGCCATATTCCCGCATGTAGTGATCGGTCAAAAAGGCGAAGGATGCATTGGGCCCACCGGAGCCATAGGGATAGACTGCATCGTTGGCGAATTGTGAAAATGAGGCGATGGTATTGCGGAAGCTGTCCACGTGGTTGGTATCCGCGGCAATGCAGGCAACAATCTCTGCATCCCCCGCCTGTACCGCCCGCGCCGCTCGGCGCAGGGCAACGGCGCCCGAGGCTCCGCCCATGGGAATGTGGTCAAGCCAGCGGGCTGAAACGCCCAAATGCTGCATCAGACCTACGGCGCTGTCCGGGGCTAGGGTAAATGATGAGACGCAGAAGCCGTCTACTTCGTCCTTGCCGATACCGGCGCCCTTTATCAAATCTGCTAAGGCTCGGCCACAGAACCAGTGGGCACTACGCAGCGAATAGCGGCTGTACGGCACAGTAACGGGCACGCAGACCGCGATGCCGTCGTAGTTGGCTCTTGTCTCGCTATTCTGCACTATGGCCACCTACAGTCCCTTGGGGTGGTTTAGGAATTCCTCGATGATTTCTGGTGGTGGCTGGATGTAATCTGATGTTCGACTGACATGCAGACCGGTCAAGCGACGGAGCTTTACAGCTATCTCCGCCATCTTAGTCACGATGGGAATACCGTTGATGATGGGCGCGCCGTCGACATTATGATTGTGTTCCTTGGCAAACAGCAGCATAGGGATGCCGCCGCCGGGTATTAGTACATCGCAACCATTAGCCACCAGGGGTTTAGCCTGTTCGTTGAACAGGCGTATGACTTCCTTAAAATTTATCTCCGAATCGAAACCAGCCAGGATCTGCCCTGGTTCGAAGGTCATAGCATGCACGCCCGTGACCCGCTCTCGCAAACCATACTTCCCGATTTGATGATGAAACCAAGGGATGAAGCGGGGATTGATGGTGACGATGCCACTTTGTTGGCCCAGTTGACAGCTATACAGCATAGTTGCCTCGCCGAGGGCTACGACGGGAATATCCACCGCAGACCGAGCCTCGTACAGGCCCGCATCCTGGAAATGGCCGACGACGAAGGCATCGTAACCTTCCCGTTCTGCCTGAATGGCGTTGGCGATCATCTCGCGGGCGCAACGGAATTCAACCAAGGGATGGGCATAGGAATCGAACGGCGTGATGCCTATGACTTCTACCTTTGTTCCGTCGTCGACAATATCAGCTAGATGGGCGCGCAGTTTGTCCCAATAGGTCGCGCCGTTTTCGTAGTCGACATAGCTTTGATAGCGAATGCGGATTGGCGCCATGGCATCCTCCATATTCCGGTTTGCTGTGTAGGCTAACACATTTTATGACGTATGCTCTTTAGCCTTCTTGAGGAAAAACCGTGCGATCTCCCAATTTTCTAGCCATGATGGCAGCGCTTTATGGCCTTGGCCTGGCAAACATTTTTATCCGATCCTCCATGGGCGTGTTAGCGCCAGAGTTGGCTGTGGATCTGGCCTTGCCACCAGAAATGCTTGGCGCCATCGCCTCAGCGTTTTTCTTGAGCTATGCGCTGATGCAAATTCCTACGGGTCTGATGCTCGATCGCTTCGGCCCGCGTATAATAATGAGCGGTCTATTTCTGCTGACTGTGGTCGGGACCTTGTTGTTTGCCCTGTCGCCGTCCGGGACGGCAATGCTGATAGCCCGTATCCTTATGGGAATTGGCTGCGCCGGTGTTTTTCCGGGTGCTTTCCTGGTCATCGCTCGGTTTTACCCACCTGCACGGTTTACGCCCATTGGTGCCACGTTGAATAGTTTCGCCATGCTGGGGACGTTTCTGGCCACGGTTCCGCTGGCCTATCTGGTAACAATAATCGGATGGCGCGACAGCTTTTTATGGATCGGCATTTTTATGGCCCTGGTTGCAGTACTGGCCGTAGTGGCGGTTCGAGACCAGCCGGCGGGTGTCGACGCCAAGGCCCAGCGAGAGCGGCAGGAATCTGTACGCGATGTTCTCGCTGGGTCCTGGGCGGTAATGCGTACACCCGGCATTCTGACTATCACGTCCGGGGGGATAGCGCTGTCGGCGGGCAACACCATTTTAGGAATTTGGGGTGGGCCATACCTAAATGACGTCCATAACTTGGACCAAACGGAACGTGGGGCTGTGCTAATCTTTATGGCTTGTTCGAGCATCGTCGGGCATCTTCTGTACGGTCAAGCCTCCCGCGTTATCAGTTCTCTCAAGAGATTAGTCCTGGGCGGCACGGCAGCCATCGCGGCAATCATGGGAGCTTTGGCGCTTTTGCCCGCACCCAGCGTGATCACAGTGACTGCGCTGTTGGCGTTCTTAGGCATGGCTTGTGGCTTTCCCACAATAATGCTGGCCCACAGCCGAGCTCTGGTACCCGATTATCTTATTGGCAGGGCCCTGACGACGGTGAATACCGGTGTAATGATTGCCATCGCAGCCATGCAAATGGCCATTGGCGGAATTATCGGCAGCATCATGGTTTCCGCTGACGGACAGGCTACGGCGGATAGTTATCGAGTAGCCTTTGGTTTTTTTGCGGCAATGGCGGTATTGACCTTTGTCATTTATTCCAAGGCTAAGGACGTGAAACCGCGCTAAACTGCGAAGCTAAAATGGAGGGAGACGCTTATGGGCTGCCGTGTTGGCGTGGATATTGGCGGAACGTTCACGGATTTCTGTGTTTTTGACGAGGAAAGCGGCGCCCTGTGCACCTTGAAGGTGCTGTCCACTCCGGACCGTCCGGGTGAGGAAGTGCTGAGAGGCATCGCCGAACTCGGGAAACGATACGGTTTGGCGGCTAGTGATGTTAGCTATTTCACCCACGGTACTACCGTGGGCGTCAATACGGTGATCCAGCGTAAGGGCATAAATCTTTGCCTGTTCGCCACCGAACATTTTGAGGATGTGCTGGAAGTCGCTCGACTCAAGATGCCGGATCCCTATGATTTATTCTCCCGCAGGCCAGATCCTTTGGTGGGCCGTGAAAAGGTCTTTTCTATTCCCGGACGTATGTTGTTCGACGGTAGTGAGGATTTGCCCCTAGATGAAAATGCTGTCCGTGCCGCCATCGCCGGTGTTCGCGCGGCAGGTGGAGAGGGCATTGTCATCGCACTGCTGCATGCCTATCGCAATCCCGCCCACGAGCAGCGCGTGGTGGAAATTGTACGCAAGGAAGCACCGGATCTTCTCGTGGTGGCTTCGCACCAGGTCTGGCCCATCATCCGGGAATATGAACGGACGGTGACTGCATCAGTGGCGGGTTATGTTCAATCCCGGGTCAGCCATTATCTCGGCTCACTGCAAACGGCTTTGGTTGAGGCCGGCGTGACGGCAACGCCCATGATCACTAAATCCAACGGCGGGGTGATGACGGCTGAGGAGGGCAAGACCAGATGCGTTCAAATGTTGTTATCGGGCACAGCCTCGGGCGTGATGGGAGCCTGCCATGTGGCCCGAATGGCGGATGTGAGACAAGCCCTGAGCTTGGACATCGGCGGGACTTCAGCTGATGTAGCCGTGGTGCGGGCCGGTGAGCCACAATATGGCATTGGCGAGATGGTCGGGGAGTTTCCCATCTACATTCCAACGGTTTCTGTCACCTCCGTCGGCGAGGGAGGAGGCTCCATCGCTTGGGTCGATCCTCACGGCGTATTGAAGGTGGGACCAGAAAGCGCGGGCTCCAAACCCGGCCCGGCCTGCTATGGCCAGGGCGGTGACCGGCCGACCATTACCGACGCGATGGTAGTCTGCGGTTTTCTTGGTGAAGAAGGCCTTGGATATGACCAGGTCACCATGCGCAAAGACTTGGCCCAGGGCGTTTTGACTACGGTGTCCGAATCTCTGTCTATGAGCTTAGAGGAAACAGCCGAAGCAGTGATTAGGGTAGCCGTGTCCGGTATGTACCTGGAGGTAAGTAAACTGGTCTCGCGCTACGGCATTGATCCGCGCGAGATGTCCCTCATCGCTTTTGGCGGCGCGGGGCCTATGCTTGCTTGCAATATTGCTCGAGAATTGAATATGCGACGCGTCGTCGTGCCGTTAGCGCCAGGGGTGCTGAGCGCTTTCGGTGGACTGATCGCCGATATCAAGAACGACTTTATCCAGACGGCCTATTTCGACTTGGCACCCGGCAACGCTAATACCATCCGGAATGGTTTCGCCGCCTTGCGGTCAGCGGCAACAACCTGGTTGCGGGACGAACAGGAATTCGCTGGGGATGCAACACTGCTCTATTCTGCCGATATGCGTTATCACGGCCAATCCTTCGAGATTGACACACCCCTTTCAGTGGGCGACATCGAAAATAGAGATATGGACGCTGTGGCAGCCGCGTTTCACCGGGAGCACGAGCGTTTGTACGAACACGCCGATCAAGTTGCGTCAATACAGGTCATCAATTTGCGCCTAGTGGTTGTGGGCGCGCCACCGAAACCGGCTTTTCAGCCCCTAGAAATGGGTAGCGGTGAGCCTGCGCCATTGCGCGAGACTGAAGTGTACATCGATGGTAGCTGGCGATCTGCGGCGGTCTATCGCCGAGAGAACCTGGCGGCGGGGGATCGTTTCTCCGGTCCCGCGGTGGTGGCCCAGGACGATTGCACTACCTGTATCCTGGAGGGCTTCACGGCGGTTGTGGATAAACATGGGAACCTCATTCTGGAAACGGAGGATTGAGACATGGCCGTTGACAGCGTGACACTGGAAATTCTCAAGAACCACTGCCGGGCAGCGGCGGAGAGCATGGCTTTCACCCTTTATCGTACCGCCCATTCTACCTTCGTGAAAGAGACCGAGGACTTCACTACTGGTCTCACCACGCCCGATGGAGAGACATTCGCCACGCCCACGGAACTGGGCGCCACTTGGTTCGTGGGCTTGAATTACAAAAATGTCATTAATCTGATTGATCATTATGAGGAAGGTGACATCTGCCTGACCAATGACCCCTATTCGGGTTATGTCTGCACCCATTCCCCCGATATGCATATTTGGAAACCAGTATTCCATGACGGCGAAATTGTCTGTTTTGTCGTGGGTCATATCCACAACACGGACGTGGGCGGCGCTGTGCCGGCCAGTTTGTCCCGTACCTTGGCCGAGGTACACCAGGAAGGTATCCGCATCCCTCCGAATAAGATCATCGAGAAAGGAGAGATCAACGACGATGTGCTGTCCATCATGCTGGCGAACGTACGCATGCCCGAGCAAAACTGGGGAGATCTGAAGGCGCAAATCGCCGCGATGAATACTGGTGAGCGACGCGTGCACGAGATGGTCGAGAAATTCGGCATTGAAACCTTCAAAGAAGGCACCCACCAGTTGTTGGATTACGCCGAACAACAGGCGCGCGCCATCGTTAACGATATGCCGGACGGGCGTTATTTTTTTGCCGATTACATGGATGAGGATGTGGCCGAAGGCTATCCCTGTCGCATCGCTCTGGAAGTTACCATCGATGGGGAGGAGATGGTGTTTGATTTCACGGGTAGCGATCCGCAGATTGAGGGGTCGGTGAATATACCGACGGGTGGTGAGGTGCGCCACGCATTAATCATGGTGGGGCTGATCTATGTGCTCTATTCCCTGGATACCCGGCTTTTTCTGAATTCGGGGGTCAGTCGGGTATGTCGATGTATTCTGCCGTCAGGCACCATCATCAACCCGGAGTTTCCCGCCGCCGTAGGTCTGCGGACCCTGTCGGTGCAGCGGCTGCAGGCGATTATTTTCGGCGCTTTTGTGCAGGTGGCGCCGGAGCGACTGCCGGCCAGCCCGGCCAGCGGTGGCCCAATAATGAACGTCAATGCTATCGACAATAAAACCGGCCGCAGAGTGGTTGCTTCCATCGACCCCATTACGGGGGGAGCAGGGGGTAATCCATTGGAGGATGGGGCAGAAGGATCCGGGGCTAATTCATCCTTCATGAAAAACACGCCGGTGGAAATCAATGAGGCAGAGGTGCCGATCCGGATCCTGCGCTATGGGCTCCTGCCTGACAGTGGCGGTCCCGGCAAGTATCGGGGCGGTTTGGCAACGGTCCTGGCCTTTCGGGCCGAGGCACCAAATACCCGGGTCACCGCCCGTAACAGGGATCGCACGCGATTTACATCTTGGGGTGTGCGCGGCGGCTGGGCTGGCACGCCGTCGATATTTCTTTTGAATCCTGGCAAGAAGAACGAAATTAATTTGGGAAATACCGACATTCTTACCATCGGCCCCGGCGATGAGTTGTTGGTGGCGTCAGGGGGCGCCGGCGGCTGGGGGGATCCGTTAGAGCGGAACCCCAAAGCTGTTTTGTTGGACGTGCAAAAAGGTTTTGTCTCTGCTCAATCGGCGGAGCGTGATTACGGTGTGGTGCTGGACGACGGTGGCGTTAACAAACAGGCGACAGTTGATCTGCGCGGTAGTCGGGTCAATCGCGCCGGTAACGCGTTTTTCGACTACGGTGCCGGTCGTGAAGCCTTCGAGATGATATGGACAGACGTTAACTATACCGTCCTGACAGCACAGCTTCAGGCCCTACCCGTTCATTGGCGTTTCTTCGTTAAACACCGGGTATTTGAGGCCATGGAGGCACTTGATAACTCGGAACGCAAGGGCGATGGCACCGAGGTTCGTACCATTATGACCAAGATCCTGGAGAACTACCCGCAATTGCAGCTGATGACCTAGGATTTACCAGTCGCGCCCCAATAGGGGGTTGAGGGGACATGGGACGTCGAAGTACTGCCGTCAAAAAAGTGTGATCTAACCAGCTGCCCGCGAAATGATGGCATCGAAGTCCATATCTGGGGGTAATGTGCCATAGGCCCCGGTCCAGCGCGGGCCGAGGCGCGAGACACAGTAGGCATCTGCCACCGCCGGCGGTGCATGGCGCACGAGCAAGGCGCCCTGTAATACTGTCGCCATCAGTTCTGTGATCCCTCGCGCTCGCAATTCCACGTTTTCCAAATCTGTTAACTCCGTCT
The DNA here is from genome assembly GCA_964507245.1 of uncultured Rhodospirillaceae bacterium. Taxonomy (GTDB): domain Bacteria; phylum Pseudomonadota; class Alphaproteobacteria. The sequence continues at coordinate 17,672 of CAZDQC010000026.1, read as the reverse complement.
TCAAGGCATCAATGGCAGTGTCCAATAGATCCTGGCCACCACGCGCAGCATCCAGTTCCGCCAGAAGGGCGGGTATGGCGGCAGGCTCCCGCGCTAGTGCTCGTAGAACGTCTAGGCACATGACATTTCCGGACCCTTCCCAGATGCTGTTCACTGGTGCCTCGCGGTAGAGGCGGGGCATGATGCTTTCTTCGATATAGCCGGGGCCACCGTGGCACTCCATGGCTTCGTATATATGGCCCGGTGCCCTTTTGCATATCCAGTACTTGGCGATGGCTGTGCCAATCCGGGTCAGGGCGGCAGCGCTTTCGTCGCCCTCGGCTTCGTCCATGGCACGGCCAATGCGCAAGGTCAGGGTCAGGGCGGCCTCCACCTCGATCGCCAAGTCAGCCAATACATTTTTCATCAAAGGCTGGTCAATCAGCTTTTTCTGAAATGCTGTGCGGTGAGCGGTGTGATGCAGTGCCTGTACTAAGCCCTGGCGCATCAGGGCGGCAGAGGAGAAACAGCAGTAATATCGGTTGCCCTGGACCATGTCGATAATGGTGCGGATCCCCCGACCTTCTTCGCCTACCATGACGCCCCAGGTATCATGGAACTCCATTTCCGAAGAGGCGTTCGAGCGGTTACCAAGTTTGTCCTTCAGCCGCTGGATATTTAGACTATTGCGCTCTTCATTGGGGGTCCAGCGTGGCACCAGGAAACAGGACAATCCCCCTTCCGAGTATGCCAGGGTCAGAAACGCGTCACACATGGGTGCGGAGCAAAAATACTTATGGCCCGTCAATCGGTAACCATCTTCGTCGGAAACAGCACGGGTGGTATTCGTTCGTACATCGGAGCCGCCCTGTTTCTCTGTCATGAACATTCCCATGGTGGCGCCGCTCTTCTGCTCCACTGGGATATCTCGGGGATCATAGGAGGTGGACAGAAGACGCGGGATCCACTCATCACCCACAGCTCCTGCCATCCGCAAAGGCGGGATGGCTGAATATGTCATGGCCATGGGGCACAGCACGCCACCCTCAGGCTGATTGAACATATAAGTCAGAGCTGCGTGCGCTACCTGGGCGCCGGGTTGCGGGTGGTTCCATGCAAAACTAGGAACTTCATTCTCGATCGCCACCGCCATCAAATCATGGTAGGCAGGATGGAATTCCACCTGATTGACCAGCATGCCGTAGCGGTCAAACGTCTTTATCTCTGGAGTATGTTTATTTGCTTGGTCCGCTTTTTCAAAAATCTCAGCTGATCCGGCGATCCTGCCAAACACGGCCAATTTATCTTCGGCCCAGCCGCCTCCTTCGCGTTTAATACCCTCCCGCAAGGCTAGATCGCCACTCCACAAATCCTGGTCACCCAGGTGGGGCGGCATGTTCGTGACTTCATGGGTGGCCAGGTTGGCAAGTGGATTAAGCGGGATCATCAGCCTATCTTCTCTTTTCTAACTTGCGCCCCAATTATGTCACAAAAACACACTCGGGCAAAAAGGCCGAAACCAACCAATTTGGCGCGTCCACCAATTCCGAAATTTTTAGATCGACGGCGACGGAACACAAAACGTAGGCTTCCCCCCAGCTCAGGCCTCTCTCTGTAATCAGGTGCTCGATCATGTACCGGATTGCCTGCTGAGAATTAGCATAAAGGTCCGGCCCCTGGGCCGTGGTGGCATAATAGGACCCAATGTTGGTTGACACGCACAAGGGGCCATGGGTGCGTAGTTGCGGTTCAGCGAAATTCTTGTCTGGCAGTAAGTTGAATTTTAAAGTGATTTTTGCGCAAGTCTCCACCGCCGTAACACAACATTCGCCGTCGCCCTGGGCTGCGTGCGCATCGCCAGTAGAGAACAACGCCCCCGGCACTTGGATGGGTAAATACAAGGTTGTGCCTACGGTAAGATGCTTATTGTCCATATTGCCCCCCACTTCTCGTGGCGGCATCGTAGAATGAGCGCCGTCGAGGGCTAAGGCATTGCCCATTATGCCGGCAAATGGCGCGACGGGCACGGCGATGTCGTCCCTTTGCCGCATACGAGCATGGCTGCCGTCGGTGATATCCCAAATTTGTAAAAAAGTCCTGGGTATGTCGTGATCGGGCAGCAAGCCGCGGCCTTTTCGCACGGCGGTCCAGCCGAAATTGGATGTAAATTCTATAGCCTTGACTTCGATGGCCAGGACGTCCCCGGGTTCGGCGTCGCGGATGTAGACTGGGCCGGTCAGGGGATGGCCAACGAACGGACCACGTTTCTCGATATCTTCCGATACCGAGTTGGGACTGTAGTAGAGATCGGCAGCATCCCGGGTGTCGAAACTTACTGTGTCGCCCGACTCGATCGTCAGGCGTGATTCAATTTTGTTGTCCCAGGTCTTGTGGACTACCGATGCGTCCAATTCATAGTGTTGGTTCATTCTACCTCCCTTAAATCCAGCCAAATGCGAAATTCCGTAGTCGATTGAACATACCTAGACCGCTGTTGCTCGCGACAGGCAATCCTCTATTCGAGCGTTTGGTTTAAGGTCTCCACGGTTTATACAGCTGCTGGCTTCTCGGCGTGGATCACTGTCCAGGGAAAGCGCCATGCCTGATGATCGCCTGGATTGACTCCTTCAGCTTCCTGAAAAGGAATAATCTCGATGTTAGCAAACCCACGATTACTAAGAGCCTCCACCACATCCAATTCCGCCCAAGGCTGCATGAAAGGCTCATTATTACGGCGTCCGTGGCCATAGTGGATGAAGCGGGCAAAAGGGCCGTCAATGGCATAGAAGTCCAGGTGGGCAATGCGTCCGCCGGGCCTTAAAACGCGTACCGATTCATCAAACAAGCGCCCGATTTCACTGGGCGGCATTTCATGGATCAGCATGGTCGAGGTCACCAAATCAAAACTGTCATCGTCATAGACCGTCTCGTAAGCATTCATTTGACGGAATTTAATATTGTCTTCGCCTCTGTCCTGTGCATCTCGGGCGCCAAGAGTGACACAGGGAGCCGACAAATCTATGGCTTCAATCCTGGCGGAGGGGAAGCCTTGTGCGAAAGGATGGGTGCTCTTGCCGAACCCGCAGCCCATATCCAAGATGTCCGAGATATGTTCCGCATTCTCTTGCGCGGCGACCAAATTCGTGAACCGTTGATGAAGGTCAGCATGGCTCGCACCCATTAAGGGTGTGGTGGAGCGCGCACCTCGTTTGTAGACGAAACCATCCAGCTCGTCGCTCCACACACCACCCGGGTGCTGGTGAATATCAAAGCGTCGGTAATAGACGGGCATTTCTAAATCTGACGAAAGTTCCGCGCCAGTGTTCCGTAATTGCGGTGAGAGTTCCTCGCGGCGCTCATCATGATAGGGTATCAGGCCATAGCGGCCAGAATATTTAAAACGTTGTAAATGGCGCTCCAGCCAGGAAAAATATTGATACAAGGTATTGTCCTGCAATAGATTCTCAACTTCCTCCGGATTGGTTGGTGGTTTGGCACTATTCCGAGCTGCGTCCGCGTACGTACGTCTTAATTCGGGGAATATTTCTTTGGTCCAAAATGTCTTGCTAGCCAATAGAAAATCCTGGGCTGCGGCAAAGCTACGATCATCCATTTTCGCCTCCCTAAATGGCACCTTTGGCTTGCTGCTTGCCCAGTAAATTGATCAACAAGCCTTCGACAAATTGTTCCCGGTCTATGGCGTTGGCCTGTCGTTCGGCATCACTGGGCTCTCCATTCAGATTGTCAATATTTAAGATACTGGCTTCCTGCAACTGCCGTTCCAAGGCGCGCAGCCGGTCGCGCTGCACATAGACTTCTGTAGCCAGTGCCATGACAACGCCAAAGGTACGGTCCAAGGCGGGGTCGTCAAAAAATGTTTGCTCGGGGCGGTCAACCAGCAAGGTCTCCATCAAATTCACAATTGGGCTCCTTCCAAAATTTCCTTATTCTGAATTATTTTCAGTGAACAGAACTCCGGGCGCCATGATGCCATCTGGATCTACGTGGCGTTTGAGCGCTAATAGAAGCTCTAAGCGTACGGGATCCATATCCTGCTGATAGTGGTAATGTCGACCAATCTGCAAATGCTCGGCCCCAGCTTCGTAAAGGATATTACCCAAATCCCTGCGCAGCGCATGAGCTATGGCGCGAAGTTCCGGCTTGTCTGGGAGATCACCGTAACGGCGTAGCTGATCGTCTGTTACATGGTGGCGGTGGAACTGGTGCAGCCCGTCCGGCCAAAATAAGTGCGGTTCGATCACGATGGCATCGCCACTTGTGACCGTCAATAAACTGACCGTGATCTGGTGCGAGGCTAGCTCTTCCCGCCGGTCTGCTAGGGCGGCCGCAAGGGCCGTATAAGCCTCGGGGACGTCGCTAAGCCGGAAGATGCCGTGCAAGGGTAACCAGCGTTCACCTTCCGGACCCAGCAAGGCCTTTATGGGCCGGAAGGGCCGGGAGCGTGTTACACGTGGGATGGTGTCTGGGATCGCTTCGCCACCGTGGCGCAGGGCGATCAAGCTGGCCTTGGCAAGACGTTCATAGGCATGGGTCTCGGTTTCACCTTCCAGGCAAATATGAAGAGAGCCGTGTAGCTGGGCGACGGTACGGCGCCCGTCTCGGAACAGTTGGGCCACTCGGCCAAGGCGCTGACGTTTGGAGCCAGATTGCCGTAGGACATCCGTAACGATCTCCGCACCCTCAAAAAAATCAAAACCGCCCTTGGCTAGGTTGATATTGGCTTGGCGGTCAAAACCGAAACATTCCGCGATGCCGTCGATGCCACATAGATCGTTCTGGGCTCGCAGCAAAGCCGCCATGTCCGGATAGGCAAACGACGCAAAAACCTCAGCTCCAGGTCGATCGGTTAAGCGCAGAGTCGCTTCGACCTTGATACCCATGGCGCCGCAATCACCCAAAAACAGTGGTCCGACGTCAGGGCCGCTGGGCTGGGGATGGGGCTGCCCGTCGTGACCGATGCCTATTCGCAGGATACGCCCGTCTGCTAGTACAATTGTTTGTCCGATGACGCTTTTGTCTGAAAAGCCGTGCATTGCCGACCCGAAAAATGTCGCGCGCTGGGACAACGCACCGCCGATGGTGCTGGCATAACCAGACAAAGGGCCGAAGAATGGTGTTCGGTATCCCAGTGGCTCTACCGCCGCCAGTAAGGCGGCCCAAGTGCACCCGGCCTGAACTCGCACGAAACGGTTCTTTTGGTTGATCTCGATGACCTGGTTTAGGGCCGATGTATCGACCACCATGGATTGTGTCCGATCGGGAACAATCCCGCCGCTATATGAGTGGCCGCTTCCCCGCGGTATGAGAGAGAAATTCGCTTTGGCTGCAAGGGCAACTGCGTTGGATAGTGATTCGATACTGGTCGGGCGGACGACAATTTCGGCAACCGCCTCGCCGCTCGCAATGTCATGGGACAGCAATGCCCTCGAACTGGCGTCCAAAATCAATTCATCCCCGGTCAGGATATCTTTTAGCAATTGCTTCAGTGCCGGTCCCGTCACGTTGCAGTTTCCTATCCCAGCTTTATCAATTTGATGCGCACTTGCCGCATGACGGCGCCATAATTATAACGGCAAACTCTAATGATAACGGCAAACTGGGAAAAGAGGATGCGGAATGCGCACGATCGATTGTCAATTCTATAGATCAGCGTCCTGAATTTAATTCCAAAACATTGATGGTGAATGCCTTGCAACTGTTCTTTTTACCGGGAGTTCTCAGGAAGCGCAAAAAATGACCTCCCTTGATATCACACACGAACTTGTAGGAGCCGATATTGCCTCGGGCGTCGTTGCGGGTGCTTTGATCCATCCTGACAAGACGGCTTTGTCTTTCGAGGAGCAAAATTTGACGTTTGCTCAACTGACTAAGCGTATCCAGCAGGTGGCCGCGTTAGCTCGGCGCGATCTGGGGCTGCGTCCGGGAGATTGCGCAGCGATCTACGCTCCAAACTGCCTGCCCTATATTGAGTTGGTCGCCGGCCTGTCGCGAGCAGGTGTCATGGTGGCGACACCGACCCATCGATCAGCGCCCAGTGAACTGAGCCAAATTCTTGCCAATTGTCGGGCGAAAGTAGTCTTTTGCACGGACGACCTAAGACAAAATATTGAAGGGCACGCCGTGTACTCCTTAGATGAGGGATATGAAGAAACTCTAGCGGGCCAATCCCTCACTGATCCGGTGCCGCCGGCTGATAAGAAGGCAACATTCTGTATACCCTACACCTCCGGCACCACCGGGGCGCCCAAGGGCGTTATGCTTTCACATCATGCGAGAGTGCATCTATTTGGAGCCATGGCCCATCATTTCCGCTGCCTTGGGCCGGATGATCGGCACCTATGTTTTGCTCCCCTGGCTCACGGCGGGGGTTATGGGTTCGCCATGTCCAGTATCTTTAACGGCGGCACATTGGAATTAATGGCGGCCTTCGATCCGTCCAAAGTCCTGGCACGTCTGGCAAGCGGCGAGGTCACATCTTCCTTCATGGTGCCCACCCATATACATCAGATACTGTCCCTGCCGGACAATGAATTGGAGCAACGGAAGAGCTTCCGTTTAAACGGCATTGTGGTTAATGCAGCGCCCTTCTCCCGGCCCCTGAAGGCTCGCGCCGTCGAATTTTTTGGCGAAGGCATTATTCATGAGTGTTATGGCTGCACCGAAGTCGGGATCGCTACCTCGTTGCCACCGGAAGAGATTGACGAAAAACCTAGTTCGGTAGGACCCGCCATCCAGGGCACCCAGATAGAGGTGCGCCGGCCGGATGGTGGTCTTACAGACCCCGGAGAAATTGGTGACATTTGGGTTAGGTCGCCCACGTTGTTCAACGGATATTGCCGAAATCAGGCGGCCACGGCTGAGGCGCTGGACGGCTCGTGGCTATTAACCGGGGACATGGGCGCGATGGACGCGGAGAGTTATCTTTCCATCATGGACCGGCGCAAGGACATGGTGATATCTGGTGGCGTCAATATCTATCCCAGGGAAGTCGAAGAGGTCCTGTTGCGCCATGATTGTGTAGCGGAGGCGGCAGTGGTGGGTGTGCCGGATCCAAAATGGGGCGAACGTTTGACGGCCGTCATCGTTCTCGAACCCAGAACTGCCCTCCGGGAAGATGATATCGTAGCGCATTGCCGCGAATTTCTGGGTGGTTATAAGGTGCCCCGGTCCGTGCGCTTCGTCGAGGAATTACCACGTAATCCCGCCGGTAAGGTTATGAAGCGAACAATCCGGGATGGGTTATCGACAACAGCTACCCATTTGGAATAAATGTTGTGCCCTAGTGAAATTAGGGTTCCACCAAAAAATCCAGTTTAGGAACGGCCGAAATATTATGATTTGGTACGTTTTCTCTTAGCATTTGCATAACCTAGAGAGCGAGCCTGATGGGGAGGGCGGCACTACGTCGGTCTTGGCTCTGTTGATCAATGCCATAGTTGACGCTTTATCTGAATCTGGCGTTAAGCATGCTGACATACCGGCGGCACCTCAGTGTGGATGGAGGGCGTTTCAGTCGGCTAAGGGCGTCGCCAAAATTCTGCTCACATCACCACGCCACCGTCCACGGCGTATAATTGACCGGTACAAAAGGCACTTTCATCCGAGGCCAGGAACAGCACCAGATTGGCGACTTCCTGCGCCGTGCCCAGGCGACTCATGGGCTGTCTGGCGATAAAGTCCTTGCGCTGCTGTGCCGGGTCGGGGGCGGCGTTGATGCGGTCGCCCAAGGAAGGTGTGTCGATGGTGCCTGGCGCAATTGCATTGCAGCGAATGCCCTGGCTGACATAGTCAGCTGCTATGGATTTGGTCAGGCCTGTGACAGCGGCCTTGGTCGCACTGTAGATACAACGGCTGACAATGCCCTTCACAGCGGATGCGACCGATGAAGTATTGATGATGCTGCCGCCGCCGTTCTCGATCATCGCCGGCAGAAAGGCCTTTGTCACCCTGTACATAGATTTGACGTTCAGGTCGAAGGCGAAGTCCCATTCTTCCTCTGTGCTTTCCAATAAAGTGCCGTTGTGGACGTAGCCGGCGCAGTTAAACAGAATGTCCACGGCGCTATGACGTTCCGCCGCGTACTGGATGGCGATATCGTCGCGGGCGTCTAATTTTTCTATGATCACGTTGCCGGACAGTTCGCCCAGAATTTCCATATTGATATCTGTTGCGATCACTTCCGCACCTTCACGCAAGAAGGTTTCTGCCGTGGCGCGCCCAATGCCTTGGGCCGCGGCGGTGATGAAGGCTCTTTTTCCGACCAGACGTCCGCTCATGGTAAAACTCCCTAATCCAATTCATCTTCGATATAGGCGGCAATCACATCTCCTATGTTGTGGTCAGAGGGAAAGCCTAAGCCCGCAGCTTTTTGAGACAGCGTCGTCTTGGGCCAGGCGTCCACGATGGCCTGAGTTGCCGGGTCAACTTTAAAAGATATTTTACCCTTGGCGCGGTTTGTTTGTACTTCCCTGACCACTTTAGCCGCATCAGCCATTGATACGCTAAAGCCCGAAAGTAGAAGCGCTCGGGAAGCGCCAAGTTTGTCAGCATTCAATTCGTGCATGTGTATAAAACATCTGACCACTGTACGCGGCGACATGATTGCCATGCGGCTTTCCGGTTTAACAGGGCAAACCATATCTACGCCATTTAGGGGTTCCCGGATGATACCCGACGCGAAGCCAGAGGCCGCCTTATTTGGTTTACCGGGGCGTACCACGATGGTCGGCAGACGCATGGCACGACCGTCAATATAGCCCTTACGGCTATAATCAGTAATCAGATATTCGCCGATTACTTTTTGTGCACCATAGGATGTTTCTGGTGTGATGGGTGTGTCGTCCAAGACGGTCTCGGGCACATCGCCGCCATAGGCCGCCAAGCTGGATGCAAACACCACTCGTGGTGTGCGGTTGGTGTTGCGGGCGGCTTCCAACACGTTGCGAATGCCATCCATATTGACCTTGTAGCCTAGGTCAAAATCTGCCTCTGCTCCGGCGCTGACCACGGCGGCAAGGTGAAAGACGCTGTCGGTGTCTTGGTTAATCACGTCCGATACCAAGTCCGCATCGGTTACATCACCGACTGCTACAGAGACGCGATTATCGGTCAGTTCGTCCTCAGGAGGTGAAATGGCGTCAAACAGCACGAGTTCGGTGACTGGTTCCCGTTTACCGGATGGCCCGATCAGTTCGCCTTCAGCCAATATATATTTGGCGAGCTGCCGGCCGATAAAGCCGCCACCGCCGGTGATTACAATCTTCATGGCATTTTCTCCCAAGGTTTAACGGAAATGGGGCTGGATGCGGTCCATGGCATTATAAATACGCCGCAAGGTGAACGCGAAACTGAGCCGAATAAAGCCGTCGTCATATACCCCGGAATAAATCTAAGTGAACCAGCCGCGAGTGTGTCTTTTACAGGAAGCATTTTCGGCCAGCCGTCCGTGGCGGTGGTCGTCGGCTGTACAAATCCATCATATGAACTTTGAGGGGTTTGAGATTTTCATCGACGTCGTATTTTCCGGAATTGAACGTCTGGGTCCTCCCCATTACGCTGCGTCGCCCTGGCAATTAAAGCACGACATTACAAAGTCCAGCTTATCATACCGCAAGGCGGCCAAATATTTCATATCCATGCAGGCATTCCTAATTCCCTGATTATCGAGAAGGGCAGGTTTTTCCTTGCAACGGGCTCTCCGGCAGGGCAGCTAGCAAGTTGGCTCAAGTGTTGTTCGTGCATATATTTTCCCAAGATTAGAGGCATGGTATAGCATGACGTTATGGCTAGTGGTTCTTCGAAATTAGCGGTTTATGCGGCACTGGTAGGGAATTTCGCCATTGCGGTAACAAAATTCGGGGCGGCGATCTATACAGGCTCGTCCGCAATGTTGTCGGAGGCCATACATAGTTGTGTGGACACGGGAAATCAGGTCCTTTTGCTTTACGGTATGTATCGCGCCGGCTTGCCGGCGGATGACCGGCATCCCTTTGGTTATGGCAAGGAGCTGTATTTTTGGAGCTTCGTGGTCGCCATTTTGATTTTTGGCCTGGGCGCGGGTTTTTCCATCTACGAAGGAGTGCATGGGGTTCTAAATCCAACGCCTGTTGAAAACGTCTTTGTCAGCTACCTGGTATTGGCTGCTGCGATGGTTTTCGAGGGGGCGGCGAGTGTTATGGCCTTGCGGCAATTCCTGGTCGAGAAGGGGGATATGGGTTTTTTCGAGGCGGTACGCCGCGGCAAGGATCCGGCCTTGTTCACCGTGTTGTTTGAAGACGGTGCCGCTCTCCTTGGATTAGCTATTGCTATGGTAGGTATATTTTTAGGCCAACAACTGGGCTTAATGTGGATGGATGGTGCTGCCGCCATTGCCATCGGCTGTGTACTGGCGGGCGTGGCTCTGTTTCTGGCTTATGAATGCAAGGCGCTGCTAATTGGTGAGGCCGCGGAACCGGAAGTGGTGGAGGGCTGCCGCGCCCTGGTTAACGGGGATCGTAGGGTGGTTCGCGTTCGGGACATACGCACTATGCACCTCGGTCCACGAGAAATTCTGCTGGCAGCGGATATTGATTTTGCGGACGGCCTCACCTCGAGCGAAGTGGAAGAGGCTACTAGCGACATTGAAGTAAAGTTGCGGGAGAATTTTCCGGAAGTCCGCCGGATCTATCTTGAAACGCGAAAACTGGTAATAAATTAGCTATTCAAACAAAATCACGGTCCTCGAAGTGCCAATTATTGTGTGCCAGACGTGAAAGAAATAGCATTATGTAAAGAAAAAATTATTAAGCTGGGTGGATTCTTAATGACCTCAGAATTTAAAGCGCTTTCCGAATTGCCCGCCACAGACGTTCCGGCGTGACTGGCATGTCCAGATCCATGATTTCAAGTGGTTTCAAGGCGTCTAATACGGCCGACATAATGGTTTGCGGGGCCGCCATACAGCCCGCCTGTCCTGCGCCTTTTACTCCGAGTGGATTTGCAGACGTCAAAGTTTGCCGAAAGTATATCTCGAAGGGCGGCACCTGATCAGCTCGGGGCATGGCGTAGTCCATCCATGTGCCGTTCAAGAGTTGACCAGAATTTGGGTCATAGATCACATTTTCCAAAATTGCCTGTCCGATGCCCTGTACGACACCCCCATGGACTTGTCCCTCGGTCAGCTTCGGGTTGATTTGCCGGCCGTAGTCATCGACCAACAAATAACGTACAAGTTGCAGTTGGCCCGTGTACTGGTCAATTTCAACTTCGGCAACATGGCAGCCGCTCGGGAAGGTAAAGGGGGCATCCTCCCGCCGTTCGTAACTGTCCAGACCTCCACTTCCGGATATTTTGGGGTCCTTGGCCGCGGCAGCGACATCCAACAGCCCCACGGATTGGCCGGTGTTCCTAACTCGAAATTCACCCTCGGTGAATACAATGGCATCTTCGCCTTTTTGCAGCATTTGAGCGGCGATGGGTCGCGCCTTGTTCAAGACTGCTTCCATGGCAGCGTAAAGCGCACTACCGCCCATATGCATGGACCTGGCTCCACCATGGCCATTGCCGGCCTGTATTTTTGCCGTATTTGCCTGGACGTAGTGGAAGCTTTCTAACGGTAGGCCAAATTTATCAGCGGCGATTTGACTGAAGGCCGTTTCGTGACCTTGACCGTTAGATTCTGTTCCCAAACGTAGTTCCACGATATTATCATCACGAAAATTGACCGCAGCCCCTTCGGCATTAGCCCCTCGGGAAGTCTCTATGAAACATGCAATGCCCATACCACGTAGGCGTCCGTTCTTGGCTGCCTCGGTGCGCCGAACTTCGAACCCGGTCCGATCGGCTAGCTGAACGGCCTTTTCGATATTACCTCGGAAATCGCCTGTGTCGATTTCCATACCCATGGCGTTGGTATGAGGAAACTTTTGAATTACGTTCTTCAAACGTAAATCCACCGGATCCATGTCTATCTTCCGGGCGGCCGCCTCGATCAGTCGCTCCACAATGTAGTTGGCTTCCGGCTTGCCGGCCCCACGATAGGCATCGATAGGCACAGTATTGGTAAAGGCTCCCGTCACGCCCATGAATATCTTAGGTATATCATATATCCCGCTGATCGCAGTGGAGGCCGAATTTGTTGCAATCCCTGGTCCAAAGGCCGAAAGATATGCGCCCATATTGGCGGTCAAATCCGCCGACAGGGCGAGGAACCGACCATTCCCATCCAGAGCGAGACGGGCCGTGGCCTGGACATCCCGACCCTGAATGCTACTCATGAATTCCTCGTTTCGTTCGGCCACCCATTTGATGGGACGACGAAGTTTCCGTGCGGCCCACAACAGCAGCACCCATTCCGGGTAAACAAAATTCTTGAGGCCGAAGCCGCCGCCCACATCTGGTGCGCTAACGTGTAGCTTATCAAGTGCTATCTTGAAGATACTATTGGCAAGCTGGTTGCGGATACCATGCACGCCTTGGCCCGTCACGAGCAGGTGCAGGCAATCCGAGCTTTCGTCGTAGGTGCCGATAGCCGCGCGTGGTTCTGTCGGGGCGGGTGACACCCGGTTGTTTTGGATTTCCATCTCCACCACATGGGGCGCGTCGGCGATGGCGGCTTCAGTCCCCGCTTCATCGCCTTTTTCGAACCTAAAACAGAGATTACCCGGCGCCTCTTCCCAGAGTTGCGGCGCGCCGTCGGCTAATGCGTCGCTAACAATTATCAGAGCGGTGTGTTCTTCATAGTCTACGTCGATAAGGTCAAGGGCGTCCAGAGCTGCAGCCGGGCTCTCTGCGACGACGAAGGCGACGGGGTCGCCGACATGGCGAACCCGCCCGTTCGCCAGGGCTGGTCGAGGGGGCACGACTATGGGTTCTAGGGTTTGAACGGCAGATACAGCTGCGCAGGGCATGGGACCGATGCCGTCGACAGCAAGATCATCATGGGTATAAACCCCAATCACACCTGCCGCCTTCATTGCGGCCTCAAAATCAATTTTTTTTATAGCAGCATGAGCAAAGGGAGAACGAAGGATCGCTCCATGCAATTGGCCCTCTTTGTAGAAATCGGCGGTGAATTTGGCTGTGCCAGTCAGAAAACGCGAATCCTCTAGGCGTGTAATGGATTGACCCACGATATCTTCTGCCATAGTCGAAATCCTCCGCCTTTCCCGTCGCCACAGTTACAACTTTATACACTGCGGAGTTTGCCGCTTCAAAGTGGACTGCGCTGCAATTCTAGCGCGAAGCCTTAAATTTTCGGCATGAGCGAAGCCGCAATGCGCTCGGTTGCATTGCGTGGCTCGGTGTCGACTAAGGGCAGACCGTGGGACCTGAAGTTTTGTATGTATCTAGCTGAGAATAATAACCTTCATAGCCCGGAAGGTTTGATCCCTTCGTTGCAGGCATATATCTATCGTCGCTATAGTTGGCTACGGACCACCAAATCGCTACGAATAAAGAACCTTAAGAACTTTGTGCCAAAGACACCCTATGATGAATAGTTCCATACACCAAGGATTGCGCCGATGGATTTGACCTTTGGCGATCAGGACGCCGCCTTTAGGGCAGAGGTGCGCGAATTTCTGGCAAGCTCTACACCGCCGGACCTGAAATATAAGGTAAGAAACGGCATCGAAATGCAGCGCGAGGACGTAGTTGGCTGGCATAAAGTTCTCTATGACAGGGGCTGGGTGGCGCCAAGTTGGCCAAAGGAATATGGCGGACCTGGCTGGAGCCTTACCCAAAAATATATCTTCGACGAGGAATTGGGTCTTGCAGGCGCCCCGCGTATAGTTGTGTTTGGTATTAACATGTGTGGCCCTGTTTTGATCGGCTTTGGGACAGAGGAGCAGAAGCGACGGTTTCTCCTGCCCATGCTGTCAGGTGAGGAAATCTGGTGCCAGGGTTATTCGGAGCCCGATGCCGGATCGGATCTAGCTTCATTGCGCACAACTGCAATTCGGGATGGGGATGAATGGGTTATCAACGGCACTAAAACTTGGACGACCAAGGCCCATTGGTCCGATTGGTGCTTCTTGTTGGCCCGCACCAGTTCAGAAGGGAAGAAACAAGAAGGCATTAGTTTTATTCTGGTGGACCTAAAATCTCCGGGAATCGAGATCCGCCCCATCTATTTGATGGACGGTCTGCATGAAACCAACATGGTGTTCTATACCGACGTGCGCGTGCCAGTGGCCAACACGGTGGGAAAAATCCACAATGGTTGGTCAATAGGCAAGTATCTTCTGGCTCATGAACGCATGTCTGGTGGTTCCTTAGGGCAACACAAAACCATTCTGTGGCAGCTCAAAGAGATCGCAATCCAGGATGAGCAGTGCGGTGGGCGGCCCTTAATCGGAGAACCGAATTTTGCTCATCATATTGCAGCGATTGAGATGGAGTTGCGCACCTTGGAGGCATTCAACATGCGCGCTATCGATAAATTCTCGCGCGATGGAGAGCTGGGTGGAAAGGCCCTGGGAGCAGAGGCCAACATCTTCAAAATTCGCAGCAGCGAAATTTTACAACGCTTGCATGAGTTAAAGGCCGAGGCCATTGCCTATTACGCCATGCCTTATCAGATTGCTGCATTGCAACATGGTTGGAACGAGCCATCGGTCGGTGCCGAATACGCAAACAGTTGTACGCCAAACTATTTGCATTTCCGTAAGGTGTCGATTTATTCCGGATCCAATGAGATTCAACACAACATCCTAGCCAAGGCTCAGTTGGGCATGTGAGTATGAAATATGAAAGCGATTGATAATTAAGAGCGGAACATGCCCTTGAATTATCTTGAACCCAAGGTCGCCGTCGATGAGCGTCACGACGGCAGCATAATTCTATCGTCGCCCCATCAATTGGAAGAGGGCGAAACCCAGCTGAGCCATTATTTACGGCATTGGGCGCAAACCAAGCCCGAACGAACGTTTCTGGCGGAGCGTGATGGCGAAGGCTGGCGCAAACTGTCTTTTTCCATCGCACGTTGCCACGCGGATTCAATCTCCCAAGCGCTGCTAGACATGGGGCTGGGACCGCAACGGCCGTTGATGATCCTGTCCGCAAACAGCGTTCGCCAAGGTGTCTTAACGTTTGGTGCCATGCAGGTGGGGATTCCGGTGGCGCCCGTTTCACCAGCCTATTCTCTGATAAGCCAGGATTACGGCAAGTTGCGCCATATCTTCAACCTTGTAAAGCCGGCCGCAATTTATGTGGAAGATACAACCCCACTCGAAAATGCATTCGCCAGCCTGGATCTGACCGGCGTAGACCTTTTCGACGCCGAGGGGTTCGACAAGTTGACCGGGGTCCAGCCAACGGAAGCAGTCGAGGTGGCCTTCGCAAAGGTGGGTCCGGACAGTGTGGCAAAATATCTCTTCACTTCGGGTTCCACAGGAATGCCCAAGGGTGTGATCAATACTCAAGGGATGTTGTGCGCAAACATGCAACAATTGCGCCAAATTTGGCCTTTTTTGCTGGAAAACCGACCAATCCTATTGGATTGGCTGCCTTGGAACCACACATTTGGTGGCAACATTGTGATCAATAATGCACTGACAAATGGGGGAACTTTATACATCGATGGTGGCAAGCCGGCACCGGGCCTGATTAACCAGACCGTCGAGAATATCCGGTTGGCGTCCCCTAATTTGTACTACAACGTGCCGGCCGGATTTTCTGCTCTGCTTCCGTTCTTGGAAGAGGATGCACAACTACGGGAATGCTTTTTCCGCCACCTGCAATTGATCTTTTACGCCGGCGCTGCTCTGCCACAGGATTTGTGGGAGCGGTTAGCGTCTGTGTCGAAGCAAGCCATTGGTCGTGCTGTTCCCATGGTCTCGGCCTGGGGTTCGACAGAAACTGCGCCCATGGCCACCGCCGTGCATTGGCATATTGACCGAGCCGGTGTCATTGGCCTGCCCGTGCCCGGCACGGACATCAAGATGGTGCCGAATGGCAGCAAGATGGAACTACGGGTGCGCGGGCCAAATGTCACGCCGGGCTATTTGAAACAACCGGATCTGACGGTTGCGGCCTTTGACGATGAAGGGTTTTATAAGATTGGAGACGCGGGTTGCCTGGCTGACCCCGACGATCCGGCACAGGGACTGGTGTTTGACGGTCGTGTAGCCGAAGACTTCAAGCTGACCACCGGTACCTGGGTGAACAGTGGCGGGCTGCGTTTGGCTGCATTGACGGCAGCTTCGCCCGTTCTCCAGGACGTGGTGGTCGCCGGTCATGACCGGGATTTTGTGGCCTTGCTGGCATGGCTCAGCCTTGGCGGTAGCCGTGCTTTTCTAGGTAACGAGGGGATCAATTTGGAGGATGCCGCCCAATCGGCCGAACTGCGTGAACATCTCATTCAATCTTTGTTGGCATATAATCAGGTCAATCCGAGGTCTTCCACTCGGATAGCGCGACTGTTGTTGCTGGCAGCGCCGCCGGCGATTGATGCTAATGAAATCACTGACAAGGGATACATCAATCAACGCGCTGTACTAGAGGCACGAAGCGGTGATGTCGAAAGGCTTTATGCGGAATATCCGGACGCTGATGTCCTTCAGCTTTAGGCCCGGAAAACTTGATAGTTTGAGCCCATTCCCAATGTGCTAACAACTTGGATCAAGCCATCTTGGGAGTAGGGGAATTCATCGCAGATCGGTAGGCTAGGGCTTGTGCAGGTTCCTCCCAGGCGCTTTGTTTGGACCACGTGGCTACAAATTCAAACATAGTATTCTAGTCGTCGTCCATGCGCTTGCGTTGCCTGTTAACTTTTTAGTCCTCGGGCAACGAAATGCGGGTTTTCGAAGCCGTCTTTGCCGTAGAGTAAGGGCGTGCCGTCCAGATTACTAACGCTGCCGCCGGCACAGGACAGTACGGCGTGTCCCGCCGCCGTGTCCCACTCCATCGTCCGGCCCAGGCGAGGGTACAAGTCGGCGGCCCCTTCCGCCACGCGGCAGAACTTAAGGCTGCTACCAGCGTCAATCCGTTCCTTAATGTTCAAGCCGGCGAGAAATTCGTCTGTTTCCGACGAGGCATGAGAACGGCTGACCATGGCCACTAGGCCGTCTAAGGCAGGCGTTCGAGTGCCAATGGCCTTGGCTGGTCTATCACCTAGTTGGCAGGTGACCTGGCGCGTGCCTGCAGCGGTGTATGTTTCCGCCTTGGCTGGAACATGGACCGTGCCTAGCGCAGGTTCCCGATCCCGAATCAAGGCAATGTTAACTGTAAATTCGCCATTTCGAGAGATGAATTCACGGGTGCCGTCCAAGGGATCAACCAACCAAAATGATCCTGATCCTACATTGGGCTGTTTCCCCGCAGCCACTTCTTCTTCCGCCACCACAGGAATGTTGGGGGTCAATGACCGCAGCTTCGCGACGATAATGGCCTCGGCTACCCGGTCTGCTTCAGTCACCGGGCTGTTGTCGGATTTGGTTTCGATCTCAAATTCGCGGCCGTAGATCTCCAAAATGGCCGCGCCGGCTTCCCGCGCGATAGTATCGATCGCAACCGCCAATTCCTTGTCTGTCATTCTATATTCTACCTGTCACTTCGATTGTACTCGTCGTGGTTTTGGAAGCGTGGTGGCCGGTCTGACACAGCGTTGTCTGGCTGATTTCATCGAAGCTCCTCGCCCCGTCCATGGGCACTGTGGGAGCTAAATCGGCGGACCGGTCTAGCGTAACCTTAGC
>CAZDQC010000025.1:27025-34876 GCA_964507245.1 uncultured Rhodospirillaceae bacterium | reverse complement strand
GCGTTTCCGAGACCGCCAATCAACAGCCCCTGAGCCAGATATAATTGCCATATTGCGGTTGACCTGGCCGCTAAGAAAAAGCCCAAAACCAACATGAAGCTTCCCGTCAGACACGGCCACATGACACCTACTTGATCTGACCAGCGCGCCATGACGATGCCACCCAGACCGAAGCCGATCATGGTAACCGCATAAGCAATGGACGCGGCGGAGCGTGTGGCCCCAAATTCGATGGCGATCGGTTTTAGGGCGACCACAATGGCATACATGCCCACGCCGCTGACAGCCATCAGGGTCAAGGCCGTCACCAAGCGTAAATAAGCGTATGGAGGCTCGCGCGCCGCCGCTATAGCGTCACTGTTTGGCATCAATCATCATGGGGCAGGCGACTATCTTCCGTATATTTAGGTCAAACCCTATACCACAGAAACCGACTTTCCACTCCGCAAGGATCGCGTCACGGCGTCGGACCACTCCATGTATTTCACCGCCGTGGTGAAGTCAGTATGGGTCACTGCCTCTACTCCTCGTATGGCGCTAATAAATTCCTCTTCAACGCGCCACCCGCCTTTTTTGTTCGAATCGATATCTACTACCTTTAATCCCTCGACACCGCGTCGCCCCGAATACAACGTCAAGGGTTCACCACCAACCTGCAATAGGCGCAGGGTTCCTTCTGTTCCGAAGATACATACATCGGTGCGTGCGGGTGCGTTGCCCAGAACTGTAGATACATTGAACCGCACCTGACCGCCTTGTTCTAGTTTGCCTACGATGTCTAGGTGGTCAGGAATGGTCATTGCAACACGGCGTCCAGCCTCGTCCACGCGATGGGGCACTACCGCCTGCCCCACTGCGAAAACCATGGACATGGGCCCGACCCAACGCATCATGGCTTCGTACCAGATACCCATGGACATGATGTTGTTGCCGGACAAATCCCGGTCCTGACGCCAGGAAATCGGCGAATCCGGGTCAGGGTAACTGGCCATGGCAACACGGGCATCAAGAGTAATCACCTCGCCGATATGGCCTGCACCGATCATACCCGCGATAGTCTGGTCAAAGGCCAGTGTATGGGGTGCAGGAACAATCTGTGCCACTAGGCCCGGATGCCGACGCGAGGCATCCAGCATGGCCCGGCCCTGCTGGGCGTTCATAGCCATGCGTGCCTCACATAAAACATGCTTGCCTGCATCCAGGGCGGCAATGGTCATGGTGGCATGCATATAGGGCCAGGTGCCGATGCAGACCGCGTCTAGTGCTTGATCTTCGATAATTGCTTGCCAATCGGCTTCTGCTCGCGGGATACCGAATTCCTTTGCTACGCGCTGGCCGGATGCCAGCGTTCTGTTCGCAACAGACAGGATTTCGACGCCGTTCTGAGCCAATAGGCCGGGTATATGCAGTTTGGTTGTGTTGCCACCGGCACCGATCACACCGACCCGAATTTTTTTATCCGTGCTCATTAGTCTTCTCTTTCCTTGAAAACCACTGTGGGTAAGATTAGGCGGCCAGCAAAAATTCACAATCAGTTTTGCAACAAAAGGGGTATGCCGCATGCGGGGCGTTTGGGTCAAAGAATTAACCGAGTTTAAGAATCTGACGGTCGAGGAATGCCCCAGGCCCACAATGCTAAAAAATCAAGTGCGCGTTGCCGTACAAGCCGCCGGTGTCAGCTTTGCACAATCCCTTGTGGTCGAGGGCCGGTACCAACGCAAAATGCCACTTCCTTTCTCGCCCGGATCAGAGATTGCCGGCATCGTGACCGAGGTGGGTGATGCAACAAACCGCATCAAGGTTGGCGACAGAATTTGTGCCATCGTGGAGTGGGGCGGCCTTGCAGAAGAAGCTGTGGCCTATGAAGCAAACACATTTGCTTTGCCCGGCAGCCTAGAATTCCATCGTGCCATCTGTTTCACTAATTCCTATTCCACCTCTTGTGCTGCGTTGACCTGGCCGCATCTGCTGAATGTGAAGGGCGACGACGTCCTGCTGGTCCATGGTGGAGCCGGGGGCGTCGGCATCGCCGCCATTGAAATTGACAAGATCCAGGGCGCTACCGTCATTGCTACGGTAGGATCGCCCGAAAAAGTCTGCGTGGCTAAGGACCATGGCGCTGACCATGTTATCAACTATCGCAAAGAGAACTTCCGGGACCGAGTTCTGGATATCACTGACGGTATAGGCGTTAACGCAGTCTATGATCCTGTCGGTGGCGAGGTGTTTGCTCAATCTCTACGCTGCCTCGCACCTGAGGGCCGGATCATGCCAGTCGGTTTCGCCGGCGGCACCATTCAACAGATACCCGCCAATATTCTGCTGGTCAAGAACGCCACAGTCTGTGGCCTGAACATGGGTTATTACTTCGGCTGGAGTGACAAGGACGTACGCGACGAGTTTTCGCCGCTGATGCAGCAACTATTGGCCAAACTATTCACCTGGTTCGAAAGAGGCCTTTTGAACCCGCGCGTTATACAGATATTTTCCCTGGATGACTTCCAGGAAGCTATGGCCACCGTCCTTGGCCGTTGGTCCCAGGGTCGCGTGGCGGTGGTGATGGGCGACGAGGCAAAACGCCTAGGCAAATAGTGCCCTAATTCTCAAGACATTTTCGCCTTGAGCAGCAATCCCCCCCGCGCCATAACAGTCCCAATCTACGCGGTAATTTTTGCGGCCTCACTCAAACTGGCAATCATGGACGTACGACGCAGGTATTCTCGGGTCTTATCTTTATCGGACGTAACTTCGGCGAGAAAATCGCGAAAGGCTTTGCGTGCCTCGGGTGTTTTGGCTTCAAGATTCTTTTTGTTACGGATCGTGTGGGTGTTGACGTAGTCGAGAGCAATGGGGCGTCGCTGAGCCTCGTACAATTCTAAATAGGTTTCCGGCTTCTCCCCGTGCCATACGGCAGAAATCTTTTCTGCCAGATTTAAGGCATCATGAATTCCACCATTCATGCCCATGCCGCCAAGAGGATTGTTAATATGGGCGGCGTCACCAGCGATGAATACGCGACCCTGGCGGTAGTGTTTAGCAACGCGCTGATGCACTCGGTAAAGGGTGGTATGGCGATACTCGTAAGGTTCCGGCGTCCCATGCACCCACTGCATACGGCGCTCGATGTCTTTTGGATCAAATATGTCCTCTTCGGATTCTTGCGGTTGCGTCGGGAACAAAACCCGCCACATGCCTGGCACCTTGAGCAGGAAGAACCATTGTTCAGGATCAGCAAAATAGTTGACCAGAGACAAATCCGACATCGCCAATTCAAAAGAAAACGGCGTCGAGACGACAAGAAATCGCTCGTCCCAGGTAAATCCCTCAAAGGGAATGTTTAGGGTCTGACGCACGACACTGTTGGCGCCTTCCGCGCCGATCAGCCAACGGCCTGAGAAGGACTTTTCGCCGTCAGGTGTATCGATAATCGCCGTGACCTGATTGTCGTCCTGACGAACGCCAGTGATGGCGTAGCTGAAATGGATATCCGCCGCGCCCCTCTCTTGCAACCAATTATACAGCAAATGATTCAACTTAAACTGTTCGCACTGCACCCGGAAGGGATGGTCCGTATCTCCAGCAAGAAGCCCAAAATCAAACTCCGCTAGGCAGCCCTCATGGCGGTCACGGAATTGGAATTTTGGGGCAATCAGGCCTTGCTCGATCAATCCCTGACTGGCGCCAAATGGCGCTAGCATATCCAAGGTGGGTGGATGAAAGGTGGAGGCCCGCAAGTTCTCTGGCAAATTCGGTTCCGCCTCAAAAATCGTAACGGGGATGCCCCTGTTTATCAAATGAGCAGCCGAGCTAAGGCCTACAGGGCCAGCACCAGCAATTAATACAGGCCGCTCGTTCATATCTACGGCGCCGTCCAACCACCGTCGACCATGATCGTGGTGCCAGTAATCAACGCTGCCGCGGGCGAGGCAAGAAACACAACTGCACCAACAACATCTTCAATCTTGCCAATACGTCCCATTGGGATACGGGATGTAAGCTCGGCCGCCACCTCCGGATCACCGAGGCGGTCTTTCATCATAGGCGTCGCAATAGCGGTAGGGCCAACCGCAACCACACGAATGTTCCTGGGCGCCAATTCCACGGCAGTGGACTTGGTCAAACCGTCGATAAAATGTTTGGTGCCGGAATAGATGGAGAAACCTGGCCTGCCCACCTTGCCAAATGTGGAAGAGAGATGAATGATTACGCCGCCGCCGTGGCCATCCATGATGCGGGCGGCAGCCTGAGCCACCAAAAAGGCGGCACGAACGTTCAGGTTTAACATCAGGTCCAAGGTTTCTGCATCCGCTTTCAAAAACCCCATGGGCACGCTAGTGCCTGCGTTGTTTACCAGAATATCCAGACGTTCGATCCCTTCAAAAGTTGCTGTGACGGCATCTTGATCCGTGATATCGCAGGGAATGGCACTGGCGCAGCCACCCATAGCCTCAATTTCGGCCACCACTTCAGCAATCTCGCTCTCGGTGCGGCTCATGGCTATAACTTCGGCGCCCGCCTCCGCCAACGCCAAAGCACAACCGCGGCCAATCCCTCTGCCAGCCCCTGTAACCAGCGCCACCTGGCCGTCGACCCGCATGGAAGGCAGTACTGTTTGTAGGTCAGTCATATCCTCTAAATCACACCACTTCAGAAACCACTACGTTCAATAACACCTGGCGACCCTCTTCTCTTACCATCTTCACCGCACGAGACAATGCATCTGGAAGCACGTCGGGGTTGGAGATCTGCTCCCCGTAACCGCCGCAGGACTGGATGATCTGTTCATAATCCGGTGCAGGGTCGATGCGGGACAGCGGTATGTCATTTCCGCTTAGCGCCTGGCCATCGGGGTACATGGCTTTGGTGGCGCGACGCACCGCTCCCCAACCGTGGTTGTTGACGACGATGAACAAGATAGGCAAATCGTATGCCCGGCCGCAATAATGCGCCGCCAGGGGATTTCCGAAGAAATAGCTGCCATCGCCGATTGTGGCGATAATCAGATCATTGGGCGCGGCGAGCTTGGCGCCGAGGGCCGCGCCCAAGCCCCAACCCAAACCACCCGCAGGGCTGGGTCCAAAATAACGGCCTGGCTTATTAATGCCCGCATGCATGGGTACAACACCCATTTCGTTGACTAAAATGGTATTTTCATCGAGATATTCGCCGACACATTTGGCCAGCCAGGCAGGGTGGATAGGTTCAGCATTTTTAGCATTGTCACTTACCACCCGCCATTTATCGCGTACGCCTTGTCGGGCATCGGCGACCCTTGTCCGCCTTGCCTTGATCTTGCTGGACCCCGTTTCCTCCATGGCCTTGTTCAATTGCGGCAAGGCCGCTGATGGATCTGCTGCAATGGATAAAGCAGCGGGGAAACTTCGAATGGGATAGCGGCTAAACAGAGGGTCCTGGGCCAGATGAATGACCTTGGCGTCAGGATAAACCGGATCGGTGGCCGGTATCCACGGTACATCGCAATCCAACACAAGAACCGCGTCCGCCTGCGCAAGATGAGGCGAGGGCTCGTAATCCAGATGCATGGGATGATCGTTACCCAAGCATAAATAACGCGGTACATGGGTAATCACGGGAATGGCGTATTTATCCGCCAATTCCGCCAGACTTTCCGCTGCCGCAACAGATTTGCCCACGTCGGATGTGATGATCAAGGGGTTTTGGGCAGCCATCAAAATTTCAGCGGCCTGCTCGATTTGCTTGGGGTCGGGATGGGCTATCCCCGTAGGTGCGGAGCGACGTGGTGCAGAAGATGGCGTGGCTGGTGCAGCTAGCACCTCCCGCGGAATGGACAAATAAACCGCGCCCGGAATATCCGATTGGCTTATTGTCAACGCACGATCGATCACCACGTTAACCTCTTCAGGAACGCGTAATTCATAGTCCCACTTCACCAACTCTCGCAGCATGCCGGCCTGGTCGAATAACTCCTGCGCCCAATGGATATGACGGCTGCGAGTGCCTGAGGCCAGGCCCGAATGTTCTGACCAAGGTGTACGCCCGGCCATCAGTAGCAAAGGAATGTTGGTGCGATAGGCATTGGTTAAAGCACAAATGGCGTTTGAAGTGCCTACGTTGACATGCAGCATCACCGCCAGCGGTTTGCTGGTAACCATAGCGTAACCATGGGCCATAGAAATGGCGACATTCTCGTGCGGGATGACCAAGGCCTGCGGAACGTCGTCTTCGCCGGATTGTGCAATAGCTTCAATAATGGGGGGGAAATCGGTGCCAGAGTTGGCCAGAAAATAGTCAACTCCCGCCGCGCGCAGGCGGGCCAAAATTGCATGGCCAACATTGGTGCCTGCCATACTCACCGCTGTATTGTCGTTCATTATTCTCTCCCAGTCTCTTCGTTACCTATAATCGCAGCGACCACACCCTCGTTATCCAACATCTGCTCCAAATCGATACTATCAGCGCCCGGCACCTGAATGACCTTGAAGGTGAAGTCATCCGCTGCCAAAGGAATAGTCGCGTCCAAACCCATCTTGGCGCCAACGCCGTCCTCGGTCGTCGTTGGATCTAACTTCGACCCTTGGGAATTGCTGACAACCAATAGATCCCGGTCGGCTTGGAACCGCGTGGCCACCGCCCATTCTACCTGTTCGGGATCGTGAATATTCACGTCTTCGTCTACTACGATGACCTGTTTGACATCGTAGTGACCGGCGAAAGCACCCATCATGATGTTCTTTGGCGTGCCTTCCTGTTTTTTGGCAACCTTTACAACAAGGTGGTAACGGCACACTCCACCGCGCGAGAGATGCAAATCCAGCACTGATGGATCGTTGCGCCGCAATGTCTCCAGCAAGGTCGCCTCGCGGGGAAGTCCCCCCAGCAGCAGATGCTCCATGCCGCCGCCAATGATCGTGTGGAATATTGGATGCGGGCGATGCGTGATAGCATCTACCTCAATGACGTGGCGATCGGCCCGCTGCCCATAATATTGCGGAAATTCACCGAAGGGCCCCTCAGGCTCCGCTACGTCCGGCAGTACCCGGCCCTCCAATACTATTTCGGCTCGGGCCGGCACACGGACTTGGTTGGTTTGACACTTCACCATCTCCACCGGTGCGCCATGCAGAGCGCCGGCGATCCCCATCTCGTCGAAGTCAAGCGGCACAACCGCTTGCGATGCCAATAGGCTGGCCGGATCGTTGCCGATAACAATCGCGACTTCGAGGGCTTGACCCAATTCCTCAGCCATACGTGCATAGGTCCAGGTATGGCGCGGCAATAGCAAAACGCCGATTCGATTTGGACCGCTGATCTGACAGCGATGAATCGAGACATTTTGTACCCCCGTTTTAGGATTTCGGGAGATCATCAGGCCCGCAGCAATATAGGGCCCACTATCCAACTCATTATGGGTGGGAACCGGCAACTGAGCATTAATATCCACATTCCGATGAGCAACTGCCTGCACGGGGGCTTCGGAGACCTCAACCCAAGGCAATGGCTCGCGTACGGCGCTTTGGTAGCGATGAATGAGTTGGTCTTCACCGATACCAAGGCAGTCACTGATCCATCGGCGAGAAGCTAGCAGGTTCGCGACGACTGGAACCGCATGACCGCCAGGTTGGGGCAAAATCACTGCCTTATCCCGTTCAAGTCGTTGCGCAATTGCCGCCAATTCGTGAGTTAATCCGACGCCTGGCTTAGCCATGACCAAACGGTCCGTGGCAGAGAGATGACGCAACCACTCTCGCAGATCGCGGCTGCAGCGGTTAGTAGAGGGTGCCGGCGAGGAGCTCATGATCTATTTCTCATCAATATTTGTAGATCCTCGGGCGCTAAGCCCGATAGTTTGTGTTTCAAGACCTTGCCGAT
>CAZDQC010000025.1:1883-26925 GCA_964507245.1 uncultured Rhodospirillaceae bacterium | reverse complement strand
ATACCCCTTCATGATGGTGAAAGCACCAGGAACTCCAGAACGAACCAGCATTTCACCGACTTCGCCATCGGGCACATCATCGCTCTGGTCGTCGACAATTCGTACTTCGATACCCGGCGTCGGACGGCCTACAGACTTCGGGTGGCTAAATTGCTCCTCGTGAGATAGGGAAGTCACCGCACCAGCTTCAGTCATGGCAAAGAAAGAGACCAATCGTGTCTCGGGCAACAATTCAATGAAGCGCCGTTTTAGTTCGACTGGAAAGGCTTCACCCGTCACTAAGACATGGCGCAATTTGCAACACCGGTCCGGATTCTTGGAAATTTCGGGTAACATCATACGACAGACCGTGGGCACCATGCCCATGACAGTAACTTGGTATTTTTCAATCAGATCAACGGCCAAGGCCGCATCAAAACTCCGCATTACCACGATCGTGGCGCCTAACGTTAACGCATTCGCTAGGCGGCCCATGCCCGTCCTATGTGCTAAGGGCGTTGCGACCAAAAAAACATCTTCGTTCGACAGTCGCCATTCAATGCCATGGATAAAGCCGTTTTGGATCAGTATATTGGCGTGGGTTACTATTACGCCTTTCGGCCGCCCCGTGGTGCCAGAGGTATAGTTAATCATACATTCATCATGATCGTAAGGCACCGATGGCAGAATATCCAAACCCCGCCGTTGCAATTGGCCAAAGGAGGCGGCACCGGGACTGTCCCCACCAACCACTACCGACATCATGTCGGATCGTTCCGCCAAAAGTTCGCCCAGGCCAGCTTTCTGATCCTCGTGAAACGCCAGCACCTTGGCATCGCAATCACGGCAGAATTCACTGACCTCCCGTATCGTCAGACGTGTCGTCACCGGCACGGCGACAGCGCCTAATGTGTATGCCGCATAAAGAAGTTGAACTAACTCCAGCCCATTTGGCAGGTATATGACAATTCTGTCCCCCTGGCGCAGACCGCGTTCAAAAAGACCGTTAGCGGTTTCCCTAATTAATCGCTGCAGAGCGCCATAAGAGACCCTTACGCCATCGCAGATGATCGCCGTTTTGCATGGGTATCGTTCTGCATGGGCCGCTAGAACGGACTCTAACCGCACACTATTCCCCCCACAGTGGTTATCTTTTGAGTGATGCTATACCGATTTAGCATTTGCCAACAGGAAGAGTTAGCCTAATGGACACCTCGCGCTTAATAGAACACGGTGACGAGTGTAGATATTTGGCTTCCCAAAATTGTCCTAACCGAACAATCCGAATGCCCGAGGTAAATATATGTGAAAATATTCGCACCGGCCGCCAAGGTCATTCGCAATACACCAATACGTTCAGCGGCGACATGCCGGTCCGCCGACAGATAACCGAAATTTCGAGTGCGCATTTTTTAGCGCCTAAACTTGGTCGCATCAGCAAGTGGATGAACGTGCGAAGAAAAACCGATAGCTTACTGCGAATACCGCATCGTGGTAGCCTTAGAGATCGAATACGAGGAAGAACCTATGGATGCCCGCAAACAAGAAACCAAAAAAGTTCCCACATATTGCTTTCAGTGCGTCTCCGGTCCGGACTTGATAAAAGTCGAAGTTGAAGATGGCATTGCCACGCGGATCGAGCCCAACCTGAATATTTGCGGACAACATCCGGGCAAGGGGACGCCTTGCGTCAAGGCATATGGCCTGGTGCAAAAAACCTATAACCCGAACCGGGTTAAGCAGCCCATGAAGCGGACCAACGCCAAAAAAGGCCGTAATGAAGACCCTGGGTTTGTCCCCATTAGCTGGGACGAAGCGCTTGATCTGATTACCGACAAGTTGAAGTCCGTCCGTAGCAAAGGCCTAAAGGATAATTCTGGCTATCCCCGGCTAGCGGCTTCGTTCGGCGGCGGCGGCACTCCGACCAGGTACATGGGCAGTTTTCCGGCCTTTTTAGCTGCCTGGGGACCGGCGGATCTTGGCTTTGGCGCAGGCCAGGGTGTGAAGTGTTACCATTCCGAACACCTTTATGGTGAGTTGTGGCAACGTGCCTTCACCCTAGCCGTGGACAGTCCCTATTGCGAATACGTCATCAATTGCGGCAACAACGTGGACGCCTCGGGCGGAGCCACAGGAGTGCGTCGCGGGGCCGAGGCCCGACGCCGGGGTCTGAAACGTGTAATGGTGGAGCCGCATTTGTCGGTCACTGGGGCACTATCGGCCGAATGGGTGCCCATTAAACCCAAGACAGACGCAGCCTTTTTGTTCGCCGTGATCCATCGCATCATCCAGGAGCTGGGCTGGCAAAATACATGTGATGTGCGGTTTTTGAAGGAGGATACCACCTCTCCCTATCTCGTTGGGCCGAACGGCTATTACCTACGGGAGCTAGATACGCAAAAGCCTCTGATCTGGGATCTGGCCGACGGTCGCGCCAAGCCGTTTGATGCAATCATCATTGAACCAGCTCTGGACGGCACATTTTCCGCCAACGGGCTGGAATTGGGCGCCGATGAGGAGGCTTGGCGTCACGATAATGCGGCAGTTAAGCCCGCGTTTCAGATGCTTCTGGACCATATTGCACAATACACACCTGAATGGGCAGAGGCGGAATGTGATGTCCCGGCCGAGACTATCCGACGGATAGGCGATGAATTCATTGCTCATGCCCGCGTCGGCGAAAACATTGAGATTGAGGGCGAAATTCTGCCGTTACGCCCCGTGGGTGTGATGCTAGGTAAAAGCGTCAATAACGGCCCCGGTGGCTATCACGCGGTTTGGGCACGAACCTTGCTGAGTGTGCTGGTCGGCGCCATCGAAGTGCCAGGCGCGAATCTCGGCACCAAAGTGCGTTTAAATCGACCGGCCAATAACAAGCACCTAAGTGCCGTCTCGTCCAGCGATGGTATCATGGATTTTCCTTTTAACGATACTTCCAAGAAGGGTTGGGCAAGCCAACCGCGCATCCGCAACGGATATAATAGCCTAGTGCCATTATCCTCATCATCGCCCTGGGCGCCGGCTTTAGGTCCCGCACACTTGCCATGGCTGTTTCAAAAAGAAGCGCCGCAGAATTGGCCTCGGCCTACCTTGCCTGATGTGTGGATTTGTTATCGAACCAACCCAGCCATATCCTCGTGGAATGCACCGGAAGTAGCCGAGCGCATTGCGGAATTCCCCTTTACCGTCGCCTTTGCATACACCAAGGACGAAACCAACCATATGGCGGATATCATCCTGCCAGAGGCTACAGACCTGGAAAGTCTGCAGTTGAGCCGCATCGGCGGCACTGGCTCAGGCGAACAATTCTGGAAACACCAGGGTTGGATGATCCGACAGCCGGCGGTCGAACCTACGGTGGACGCAATGGATATGACCGATATTGCCACAGAAATTTGCGAGCGCGTGGGCATCCTGGGTGAATACAACATGGCCATCAACAAGGGTGCGGCCGGTATGAAACTGGTGAGCAACAATTTCAATTATGGCCTGGAAGAGGACGTGGCCTACAACCGGGACGAAATTTGGGACCGTATCGCCAAGGCAGCCAGCCATGATCTATCCAATGGCGAAGAAATCCACAGCATCGGCTGGTTCAAGGAACATGGTTATATGCTCCGCAAATTCGCACAACGGGAATGGTATCTTTATCCCTATCTCAAAGAGCGTGGCATACGGTTTGAGCTGCCTTACCAGGAGCGCATAAAGCGCCACGGGACCCAATTGGCCAATCGTCTACACGAGGTGGGCGTGGAGTGGTGGGACAAACAGTTGATGGATTACGATCCTTTGCCAAACTACGAATCATTTCCTGATATTTGGACTGAACATGTCCGGGAGAAAGGCCATGACCCGGCCGACTTCCCATTCTGGGCCTTGACCGCGCGTAGCATGCAGTATGCATGGGGCGCTAATGTAGGCATTCCACTGATCCATGAGGTCGCCAAGAATGTTTCCGGCCATTCGGGCATTATTATGAACACCGAAGCAGCACGAAAACTGGGTATTGGCCAAGGTAACCCTGTGGTCATCGAATCCGTTACCGGAATCACCCGGGGCAGTGCCGTTTTGCGCCATGGGATCCGCCCGGATACGGTCCTTATGATCGGACAGTTCGATCATTGGGCCACGCCTTTTGCTAAGGACCTGAACCTGCCTAGCCTGAACTCGGTGACCGATATTTCGTTGTCCCTTACCGATGGCTCCGGAAGTAGTTCCGACATCGTTCGCGTAAATATCTACAAAGACCAGGAATTCCGGGACGCCAGATCGTGACCAGCCAAGTAGATGCCCGTTATGGAATGGTCATCGATCTAAACAGCTGCGTCGGCTGTCAAACCTGTACCATCGCCTGTAAACACGCTAACGATACGCCCCCCGGAGTACAGTGGCGAAAGGTTATCGACGTGGAGCTGGGCCAGTTCCCTAATGTGGAACGGCTGTTTCTGGTGACAGGTTGCCAGCATTGCGCCAACCCACCTTGTGTACCCGTCTGTCCAACAGGCGCGACTCGGCAGCGTTCCGACGGCCTGGTAACCATGAACTATGACACCTGCATTGGCTGTGGCTATTGCGCTGTAGCCTGCCCGTACCAGGCGCGCACCATTGTGCACCAGCAGGATTGGTATTACGGCCAACCGACTGCGCAGGAAGAACATGTGGCCCATGAAAATCGTATCGGTGTCGCAAATAAATGCACTTTTTGTATCGACAAACTCGACAACGGTTTAGCTCAGGGTCTGACGCCAGGCGTGGATGCTGACGCAACACCTGCGTGCGCCAATTCCTGCATTGCCACGGCCATCCATTTTGGTGATTTCAATGATCCAGACAGCACAAACTCACAACATGCTGCCGGAAACGAAGCCAATCAAATGCACCAGGAACTGGGCACAGACCCCCAGATCAAATATCTTTACGGTCTGCCGGACAGCACGCCGGGCCGCGATAGCACGGCGGACGACATTAGCGAAGAGGCATACCTCGACCCAACCAATCCAATGGTAGGCCAACCCCAAACCTTTTGGGACATCCGTGCCTGTCTCAATTTCACATTTGGCGGCGCGAGCACTGGTTTGGTAATCATGGCCTGGCTGGCCCATGTCACTGGCGGGTTGACACAGGAAGCATTGACGACAATCAATCTGCTTGCCGGCGTGGGCATGGCAGTAGGTTTGTTTAGTGTATTTCTGGAAATTGCACGCAAGGCACGTTTCCTCTACGTGCTGCGCCGACCGCACACTTCGTGGATGACCCGAGAAACCTATGCCGTCGCCGTATTTTACCCCGCCCTTTTCGCTCAACTACTCTGGCCGTCAGAGATTTTTAATCTGATTGTGGTGTTGGCAGCAGCAGCCTTTTTATATTGTCAGGGTCGTATTTTGCACGCAGCGAAGGGCATCCCTGCCTGGCGCTTGAACCTAATGCCCTGGATGTTGATCCTAACTGGGTTATTCGAAGGCGCCGGGTTGCTTGCCATTGCCGCCGATCTTATACCTGGTTTTGAGGACGGCGCCATTGTTGCCGCGGGCTGCGGTGGTGTCCTGGCAGCCTTAAACGCCGTTCTATGGCAGCAATACCTTTCCAAAGCTACCGCCAACAAAATCCCGCCTTTGGCCATGCGAGCTCTAAAGGAACAAACACTGGGCTTGCGTATTATCGGCCACGTTCTTCCGTTGTTAGGATTCGCTATATTTCTAAGCCTGACACCAGACCAACCCATAATTGCTGCTATCGCTGGCTTCTGTGCCATCGTCGGCGGCGCCTCCTGGAAACGGACAGTCATTACTCGCGCATGCCACCAGCAAGGCTTTGCCCTGACCAAGGTCCCTCAACGTGGCTCCGGCACCTTCGCGGCACCAATTAGGATGGGAAGGGAACATAATCTGTGACGCCCGAATGAGTCAGAACATTTCGAAATATTCTGCCTGTTCCCAATCAGTAACTGTAGAAAGAAAGCGAGCGATTTCCTCATCCTTGATATGCAGGAAATACTCCACGAACTGACGGCCGAGCTTTTCTTGGAAAAACTCATCCTCGCGCAAGGCCGTGACGGCCTCGATAATGTTGCGAGGCAAGCTGACTGCTTCACCCTCGTCGTAGGGCGTATCAGTAGGTGGCGCAGGTTCCAAATTTCCTTCGATACCATCCAGGCCGGCTAGGATTTGTGCCGTCATATAGAGATAAGGGTTGGCTGCGGGATCGCCAACTCGGTTCTCAATTCGAGTGCCGTTATCGCCCACCCCACCCAGAGCTCGCAGCATGGCGCCTCTATTGTCGGAGCTCCAGGCGACCCGGTCAGGTGCAAGGGAATTGGGGCAATAGCGTTTGTAGGCATTGATTGTGGGTGCTGCAAGAATACTACCAGCACGGGCATGGACTAAAAGACCGGCCAAGAACTGTCGGCCCAGGGTAGAGATAATTTCTTCGTTAGAGTCTGGTATGAAAAGATTTTCACCACTAGTCAGATCAATCAATGATTGGTGCAAATGCCATCCACTGGCAAAGAGATTCGGAAGTTGCGGTAGGCACATAAAACTGGCGTGCAAACCATTGCGTCGGGCCACTTGTTTCACGGCGCTGCGAAACAGTACCATGGTATCGGCGGCGGCCAAGCCATCCAAGGGTTGGAAGGTGAATTCACACTGGCTGGGGCCAAACTCCACTTCTACAGAGCGTAATGGCAAGCCCAATTTCACAACTGCGCGGCGCAGAAATTCGACAGCCGGCTCCAACTCATCAAACCGGTTCTCTGTCAAATAATTGAAACCGTGCGCTAGTATAGACACGTCAGGTGGCCGGGCTGGCTGTGTCGCATCCGCTGCACCTAATTTGGGATCGAGCAGCTTGAATAGGTGAAACTCAACCTCAAGGCCAGCGCGATAATCATAACCGGCGCGGTGAAGCCGATCCAAAGCATTGCGCATGAGGGCACGAGTGGCAAATGGCACGGGCCGTCCATCTTGGAAGTAAATGTCGCACAACATCCAGACCGTGCCCGGTGCCCAGGGCAATTCGCGAAATGTGGTCGGGTCCGCAACCATGACGAAATCACCGGCTCCTGTCATGTCATCCAGCCCGAAGCCTCCCCCTTTCGTGAAAACTGGATAGACGGTGTTGTGCGCCGTATCCTTGGCCAACAATGTCGTGACTATATTAACACCGTTTTGTAACGCCTGTTTGGCCGCATCTATGGTCAGAGCCTTGCCGCGCAACAAGCCATGTTGATCCGGGAAGGAAAAGCGCACGATTTCAATATCGCTATCGCGCAGGCGTCGCTCCACCTCGCACGCGGCGATTTGTTGTTTTTCGTCCCATAAATCGTGCTGGGCAACAAAATGGCTCCGCCCCACGCCGGTATCACTCATGCAGCCGGTTCCTCTCGCCACGGGGATCTAGCCCATGGTGAATCCCGTCGACGCTCTTGATCATGTTCCTGCCATTCTTTTCGCCATCCGTCTCTCGTAACCACCGTATCTATTGCCACCAGACCTTCGACATGTCCATCGCCGTCCGGTCGGCAGGGGGCCGGGTGCCCCTGTTCCACAGCCTTGATGGCCCTTTGCAACATTTTCCGGTTGGCGATGATCGCCTTGTCGGTGGTGCCCAGATGTTCCTTGGTGCGATCCTGAATAGATCCGGGACTTTCCACCGCCCATTGGTCGTGAATATTGATATCCTTTCCCATGCCCGTATAGCTCAAGCAACGTTGCTCTTCTGGGTCATAGCCCCAGTCGTTGCCCCTATGCTTGACGGATCGGTAATCAGGCAAGGTACAGGACGCCAGGCGTTGTTCCTGCATCTGGTCCTGATCCACTGAATTCCGAAAGTCGGAGAACATCGCGTACCAGTAATTATTCTCATCATCCACGGGTACAAGCCATTGGGTTATGATCATGTCATTGCTCATTGGAATTACGAAGGCATTCGGGAAGGCCAGATTGGTCACACGGATATGGCTGCGTCCATCATCTAAATCCCGCAACGCTAGGAGGCGTAGGCCATAGGCTGTTTCCTCCACCTCAATGCGCGGCACAGGTTGGTCGCGCAGAACCTGAGTTACCGGCACACCCGTATTCGCCGCAGTGGCGCCGAACTGTTGGCCGTAAACTTCATTGTCCTCATCCTCGAACACACGATGCAGAAAGGAAGCGTGGGCCGGGTCGATCCCCGCCTCAAGGCCTTGTAGCCAATTGCATTCCAACAAACCCTTGAATGCGAAACTATGGGAGGTGGGAGCGGTAAAACAATCCATACTTCCCAAGGGTGGCGGATCGCCTACGCCCAAATAGGCAAAGATGACACCGTTGACTTCGTTGCAAGGGTAACTGGGCTGGCGCACCTTGCGATGAAATGTACTGCCGACAGGCTCCGCCGGTTGTTCCATACAGGCGCCATTCACATCGAACAACCAGCCATGGAAGGGACAGCGAATGCCGCCGTTTTCCAGACGCCCAAATCGCAAATCCGCGCCCCGGTGACAACAGTGGCGGTCAATCAGGCCCAAACGCCCGACCTCGTCCCGAAACAATACCAGATCCTCGCCCAGTAACCGTACGCCTTTCACCGGACGGGGCCCCGCAAGCTCCTGGGTCAACGCAACCGGCTGCCAGTAATGCCGCAGCAATACGCCACAGGGCGTCCCAGGTCCTACCCGCGTCAACCTTTCATTCATTTCGGCGCTTAGCATAATTGTCGAACAACTCCTCATTTTGGCCCGACAGATAATTTTGGCAAGTTTAGCGGCGAATGTGGGGCGAGGCCAACCAACGTGCCAAGTTAATTCCACCTTCCGTACAGATAGCAGCCGTTCGCACCACCAGCAGTCGCCTATGTTAGGCCTTCCATCTTCTTGCGATGTAGCACATGGACCCGTTCCATAATGGCCGCTGTGACCCAATCGGAAATATTCTTAACTCCTGGTGCAAGTGGGTATAGGTCGCCGCGGCAGCGCTGGTGTGGATGATGGGAGGCAGCACGGCCACAACCATCGCACAGTTGCAAAGCGCAAGTATTATAACCCTCACAAACAAATTTCGTTTATTCGGGACTGTTTCGGTTCTTATTATCAACTGACCATAGCCAGACAAACTTCAAGCTAACCCAGACAACGCATTATTGGCCAAGACTGAGAAAGTTTTCTTACGAAGCTCTCCAGCCTCCCCGCCAACTCCCCCAGGGAGCAACGACATAGGTGAATATGGATATATCAACCCAATTTGCGTCATCATCATTGCGTAATGAAGAGATTTTACGAGCCTATTGGAGACAGGTTAGACACCAGGGTGAAGGCTATTCCGCTGCCTGCCTCGCACGTTCTTCGAGGAACTGGTTGAGCTGGCGGTCATGACGGCTCATGGCCGAGCGAGGTGCCGTTTTTGTCCACGGCTGCCAGCGAGGACCGGGGCCGTCCGGTTGGTCGCCCACTACAGTGACCCGTTGAATTATGCGTTCGCCCTCGAAGTCGTTCAGCACATAGTGCTGTGTGGCGCGGTTGTCCCACATAGCGATAGTGCCAGCCGTCCAATTATAGCGTACGGTGAACCGAGGACTCTGTACCCAGTTGGTGAGAAACCCAAGTAAATGGTCGCTTTCGGGCGCACTCATCTCCACGATACGGCGGGTAAAATGTTCGCTGACATAGAGTGCCTTACGCCCGGTTTCGGGGTGCAACCGAACTACAGGGTGGATCGCCATCTTTTCAGGCACGCCATGGGGGTGAGCATCGTGCAGGGCAGATAGCCCTTCGCACATTTCCTGCAAGGGCGGAGACAGGGCGTCATAGGCAGCGCAAGTGTTCGACCACATGGTATCACCTCCCGTCTCGGGACATTTCACCATGTTCAAAATGGAGGTCAACGCCGGCTGTGCCTGGAATGTCAAGTCAGTGTGCCATTCATCAGCAATGCCACCTTCGCTAGCGACAAGTTGAAAAATTTCCGGATTCTGGGTGACATTTTTATCCGATAGATTGGGGTGACCTTCCAAAGGGCCAAAGGGTTTGCCGAATGCCACATGTTCATCCTGGGTCATATATTGTTCAGGAAAAAACAACACCATGTGTTTGACTAACAGGCGCTTGATCTCGGCCCGATCGCCTTCGTCAGCACTTGCTAATTTTATGCCTCGCACTTCAGCGCCTAGCGCGCCAGCCATGCGCTTCAAGTCCCACTGATTTCCAGCCAATTCGGCAGTCATCTCTTTTTACCCCGTTCGAAATTCATACACCGGTACCATAACCTGCATAAATTTACGATCCGTTTGCATTCAGGTTATGCCCCGATGAGCGCAATCATTAGTTATCCACGCTAATAAACATGGCATAATTTATCCGTTAACACATACGAAATACCGACCAAAATTGGCTATACCGAGGCCAGCTAATAGGTTGCACAGCTCCATTGGTTGGGGTTAGGTTCTCGCTCTCCTACAATCGACCACCCAACGCCAAATTAAAAAGGTCCCAGCAATGCCCTTCCTTGCAGATTCACTTAAGCGCGTAAAACCTGCGCCGACAATGGCGATTACGGACCTAGCCCGCGAGTTGAAAGAAGCTGGAGGGGATATTATTTCGCTAAGCATGGGGGAGCCGGACTTTGATACGCCAGACAATATCAAGGCGGCGGCAATCAAGGCCATCAAGGACGGGGATACGAAATATACCAATGTTTCCGGCACTATTGCCCTGAAGGAAGCAGTCGTCACAAAGTTCAAACGCGACAACGACCTAGACTACACCACAGACCAGATTATCATCTGTTCCGGAGGCAAGCAGGTGCTGTACAACGCTGTGCTGTCCACAATCAACCCCGGCGACGAGGTGGTTATCCCAGCACCTTATTGGGTCTCTTACCCGGATATGGTGTATTTGGCGGGCGGCACGCCGGTGATCGTCGACGTTACGGCAGACACCTCTTTCCGCATGAGAGCTGAGGATTTGGAGGCTGCAATCACACCCAGGACCAAGTGGTTCATTTTCAACTCTCCATCCAACCCTTCGGGTGCCGCATACAGCCACGACGAATTAAGAGCCTTGACTAATGTCCTGCTACGCCACCCTCATGTGTGGGTTATGACGGATGATATGTATGAACATCTGGTCTATGACGACTTTACCTTCACCACGCCGGCGCAGGTGGAACCGGCCCTTTATGACCGCACATTAACCGTTAACGGCGTTTCAAAGGCCTATTGCATGACCGGCTGGCGCATCGGTTATGCAGGCGGACCAGTGGAATTGATCAGGGCCATGTCTAAACTGCAATCCCAAAGCACCTCGAACCCGTCTTCCATCAGCCAGGCTGCCGCGGTGGAGGGTTTGAATGGACCGCAGGACTTTATCGCCGAACACAATCATGCCTTTAAGGCACGACGTGACCTAGTTGTCAGCATGCTGAACCAAGCCAGCGGCATAGAATGCTTAACGCCCGACGGCGCCTTCTACGTTTATCCATCAATCTCTGGTTGCATCGACAAGACAACGCCTGACGGCAAGAAGATCGAGACTGACCTAGACTTCTCAACTGCCCTTTTGGAAGCCGAGGGTATTGCTGTGGTACATGGTGCCGCATTCGGTCTATCGCCCCATTTCCGGATTTCCTACGCCACCTCCACCGAGGCTTTGGAGGATGCCTGTCAACGCATTCAGCGCTTCTGCGCTTCGCTAAAATAGACTCGAGTTAAATGTGACATGAAAATCGCGGTGATGGGATCCGGCGGAATTGGCGGTTATTACGGCGGCCGATTGGCCGATGCTGGCGCAAACGTTTCGTTCATTGCTAGAGGCACCCATTTGACGGCAATGCGTGAAAACGGCCTGAAGGTCATCTCACCCTTAGGCGATTTCCACCTACCGCACGTCACGGCGACGGACGATCCGGCCTCCATCGGAACAGTCGATATTGTGATGTTCTGCGTTAAACTTTATGACGTTGAAGAAACCTGCGAATTGATCAAGCCGCTAATCGGACAGAACACAGCGGTGATCTCGTTCTTGAACGGTATTGACTCGGAAGACCGCATGCGGGTGATCCTGGGTGATCGTGCCGTGGTCGGTGGCACGGCCCAAATACCATCCAATATCGCAGAACCCGGGGTGATCGAGCATAAAGCCTCGTTGGCTGCGCTAGAATTTGGCGAACTAGATGGCCGTGATAGCAAACGATTGCAGGATTTCTACAAGATCTGCACGGATGCGGGCATTCAGACATTTCTTGTCGAGAATATCGAAACCCATATCTGGTTGAAATTCGCTATCCTTGTTCCGTTTGCAACCGCCTGCTGCCTGACACGCCTGCCGGGCAAGATCCTGATTGAAGAGCCTGTGGTTCAAGAAATCGCCGTGGGGGCAATGAAGGAAGTCATCGCCCTGGCCCAAGCCAAGGGCGTACAATTACCCCCAGACGCGTTGGAAAGCCGCATGGCGTTGTTGAGTAACTTCTCTAACGCAATGCCGTCCATGTTGGTCGATTTGCTTGCTGGCAAACGCATTGAATTGGAGGGCTTGCAAGGCGCTGTCGTACGTATGGGCAAAGAACTAGGCGTGTCAGTGCCAGTTCATCAGGTGGCCTATGCGGCCCTGAAACCTTATGTGAACGGTCCACCTGAACCATAAAACGCCCATCTGGACCAAAATTGTTGCGAATCCACTTGCGCATGGCCCCTACCCGTTGATTAAATTAAATTCTGGTAAATCCAAACACCGCCGGCAAAGAGCGCCACTGCCAGACAATAAGATTGGACGCATGTAAACAGGGATACATCATGACCAACAGCATACCTACCGGACCCCGCAACATTGCAATCGTCGGCCCATATCTATCCGGCAAGACCACGTTGCTCGAGGGTCTTTTACATGCCTGCGGAGCGACTAACCGAAAAGGGTCGGTCACCGAGGGCACTACGGTTGGCGATAGCGCAACCGAGGCCCGTGCCCGAAATATGAGTACGGAGTTAAACGTCGGTTCGGCTACCTTCATGGATAGCGAATTCACCTTTCTTGACTGCCCCGGTTCGGTGGAATTACTGCAAGAAAGCTTGTTCGTACTACCCGGTGTGGACGCAGCCGTCGTGGTGTGTGAACCGGACGCCGACAAAGCGCAAGCCTTAGCACCGCTTCTGCACAGTTTGGAAGAATCCGGCGTGCCGCATATGCTGTTTGTCAACAAGATCGATAAGGCAACTATCACTGTTCAGGCCTTGCTAGACGTCTTACAGCCCATTTCGTCAAAACCTTTGGTTCTGCGCCATATTCCAGTACAGGTTGGAGAAATGATCAGCGGCTATGTCGATCTTGCCTCGGAACGCACTTATCACTATAAGCCCGGCGAAGCATCTGAAATCGTTGACCTGCCGGAATCCGAGGAAGATGCCTTTGGTGACGCCCGTTACAGCATGCTTGAAGCTTTGGCGGATTTCGATGATGACCTGATGGAAAAGGTTCTGGAGGACATCACACCGGAAAAAGACGAACTTTACGCCAACCTGACCAAGGATTTTCAAGAAGCCAACATTATACCCGTTCTTCTGGGCGCGGCGGAACAGGGCGGCGGCATCTTCCGTTTGTTGAAGGCCCTGCGCCACGAAGTACCAGCAGCCAATGTGGCCGCTACCCGGGTGGGCTCCGATGATTTGTCCGGTAACGTAGCTCAAGTGCTTAAAACCTATCACACGCAGCACGGCGGCAAGGTTTCCATCGCGCGAGTGTGGTGCGGCGAAATCAAGGAAGGCATGACCCTGAACGGACAGCGTGTTTCCAGCTTGTTCCGCATGATGGGCCATGAACAAAAAAAGATCCCAAATGCCGCTGCCGGCGCGGTGGTAGGACTGGGCCGCATGGAAGGGGCAATCACAGGTGAAACTTTATCAGACGCTGGCTCGAATTCCCTGGCCACGCCGGCCATCCTCCCTCCAGTCTATTCCCTAGCAATCGCCGCCGCTAAACGGGACGATGAAGTGAAACTATCCGCCGCCTTGGCTAAAGTGCGGGACGAAGATCCATCAATCACCGTGGGGCATGACGAAGATACTCATGAACTGGTAATGCGGGGACAAGGTGATATTCATCTGAAGATCACCATGGATCGTTTGCTGAGCAAATACGGTCTGGAGGTTAAATCTGAGCGCCCCAAGGTGCCCTATATGGAGGCGATCAGGAAAAGCATCGAGCAACACGGCCGACACAAAAAGCAATCAGGTGGCCATGGCCAATTCGGAGATGTGCATCTGGCTATCAAGCCGTTGCCGCGCGGTTCAGGTTTTGAATTCGTGGACAAGATTGTTGGAGGGGCTATTCCTCGTCAGTACATTCCTGCAGTAGAATCCGGTGTGAAAGAGTATTTGGATAAGGGCCCGCTTGGTTTTCCAGTAGTTGATATTTCAGTTACGGCGTTCGATGGACAGTATCACGCGGTAGACTCGTCGGAACTTGCTTTCAAGATGGCAGCTCGCTCGGCCATGAACGAGGGCTTGAAACAGTGCAATCCCGTTCTGCTAGAACCAATTCTAGAAGTGGCAATTGCGGCGCCATCGGAGCATACACCTAAAATCAATGCTATCGTTTCAGGTCGTCGAGGACAGATACTGGGCTTTGATACCCGCGTAGGTTGGAGCGCCTGGGACGTGGTCTCAGCACATATGCCGCAATCGGAGCTACATGACCTGATCATCGAATTGCGATCAGCAACTCAAGGTACGGGTAGCTATACCGCGACTTTCGACAGATTGCAGGAGTTGACCGGACGGCTAGCGGATGGTGTAGTCGCGGCCAATAATGAGGAACAAGCGGCCTGACCGACGAATTAAGGGGATCAACAATGGAACCATCAGCGGTGGCCGCAGCGGCCGAACTGTTGGCGCAGGCGCGGCGTGACAAGACCACTATCGAAGGCTTGCCAGATCATTTGAAGCCCCAAAATTTGGTTGATGCCTATAAAATCCAGAATGCCTTGGTCCCTCTAATTGAAGAATTGTCGAACGGCAAGGCCGCCGGTTACAAGGCGGGTGCCACGACGGAAGTAGCGCAACAAAATTTTGGTTTAGACACACCGTTTCGAGGGGTCTTGGTTTCCTCTTATATGTTGGAAGACGGGGACACCGTCGCGGCGGCCGATTGCAAATTTCGTATACTGGAAGCGGAATTCGCCTTTCTCCTGGCGGAGGACCTGCCGGCTGCCGCCGCACCGTATGATCCTGGTGGCGTTCAGAACGCGGTTGGCGGCGTGATGACCTCTATTGAGGTGGTTGATTTGCGTTATGACGCAGGCATGGGCGCAGGTGGACTGCAAATTATTGCGGATAATTCTGCGGCAGGTTACTGGATCAAGGGTACTGATATTGCCGACGTAGACGCCGTTGATTTTGAAGATTGGCCCGTGACATTGCACATTAATGGTGCTCTAGCGGCGGAGGGGAACGCCTCGAACGTTTTGGGTAATCCCTTTAACTCCCTGACCTGGCTAGCCAACGCCCTATGCCGACAAGGCGGTGGCTTGAAGGCGGGTGACATCGTCACAGCAGGATCCTGCATCGCGCCGACCCCAGCACCGCAAGGCGAGGTAAAGGCTGTGGCAGATTTCGGCAACTTGGGAAAAGTTACTGTCCACTTTAGTTCGTAATTCCTTGGTTTCGACGCGACATGAGCAGGCGGCTAAATGCTTGATGAGGGCGCTGCAAGACAAGTACCGGCTATCTTGCTTGCCGGATAATTGTCGCCCAGATGACGAAAACGATGCCTATTTAGTGCAAGACCAATTCATTTCTGCGATGCTGTACGAATACGGTGGCGATATCGTTGGTTACAAGGCCGGCTGCACCAATGTCACCGCTCAAAAACAATTGGGTCTTTCTTCTCCTTTTTCAGGGTCTTTGTTGTCGCCTTTTGTTCGAACTACCCCAGCCATCATTCTGTCAGATGATGGGTTCATGCGTATGATTGAGGCGGAGATCGGGTTTCGACTAGGCCTGGATTTACCTGGCACCACGATACCATACACGGCCGAAAGCGTTAGGCCGGCCCTTGCAACGATCTTCAGCGCAATTGAGGTCGTCGATTCCCGTTATGAGGATTGGACAACTGCTGGCGCACCGCAGTTAATCGCCGATAATGCCTGCACCGGCTTTTGGGTTCATGGAAAAGAAGTGTCTGATGTTATGTGTGTTGATCTAGCGAACCACCCGGTACAGGTGTATCGCAACGGCTTGTTAGCGGAAATCGGCAATAGCGCCAACGTTCTGGGTAATCCGATGAACGTGGTTGCCTGGCTGGCTAATCATTTGGTCAACAGAGGTAATTATCTGCGCTCGGGGCAATTCATTACGACCGGCACTATGATCGCCGTAAATGCGGCGGAAAAAGGCGATAAAGTCGAAGCTGATTTTGGCGCCTTGGGACGTGTTGAAATAAATTTCACATAATTGCTACTGGTATTGCAATCACTGGGGATTAAGGAAATAGGACATCGCCTCACGGCAAATGGCCCCCATAACAATTATCGTTACTGAAGGATCTAGAAACTCATTATGTTGATCAAAAAAAAGCCATCCTGGCAAATGCCTGAGCGCGACGCGACTTCGGAGCAATTTTTTTTAAACCGACGTCATTTCCTCAGCGCGATGGGCCTGGGAACGACGACCTTAATCGGCGGCAACGTTTTTGCGGCTAAGGGAAAAAAAGTAGATCCTACGGCGGACCTTTACCCCGCAAAACGTAATGTAAATTTTAAACTAGATCGCCCCTTGACTGAAGAGAAGGATGCCGCCTCGTACAACAATTTCTACGAATTCGGTTCCCACAAACGTATCGCTTTCGAGGCCAGTGCTCTAAGAACCCGTCCCTGGACCGTATCCTTTGAGGGCATGGTTGAAAAGGCAATTCAGGTGGATATTGATACCCTGATACGCGCCATGCCCCTCGAGGAACGCCTTTATCGGATGCGTTGTGTGGAAGCTTGGTCTATGGCTGTGCCATGGACGGGCTTTGCCATGGCCGAATTAGTAAAGTTCGCCCGGCCATTGTCCGGTGCAAAATATGTGGTCATGCAAACATTTCATGACAAGAGCATGGCCAGCGGGCAAAAACAGGTTTGGTATCCCTGGCCATATACTGAGGGTTTGACCTTGGCAGAGGCTACGAATGAGCTAACCTTTATGGTCACAGGCGTCTACGGCAAACCGGCAGCTAATCAGTTCGGTGCGCCACTGCGGTTAATCGTACCGTGGAAATACGGTTTCAAATCCGCAAAATCTCTCGTCCGCATTTCATTCACAGACAAACGGCCAAAGACTTTTTGGGAGCAAATTCAATCCTCTGAATATGGCTTCTGGGCCAACGTCAATCCTGAGGTTTCTCATCCACGTTGGAGCCAAGCAACCGAACGGGTCCTTGGCTCCAATGATAGGATACCAACATTGCTTTACAATGGTTACGGCGAGCAGGTCGCTCATTTGTACAAGGATATGAAGGGCGAAAAGTTGTTCATGTAGTCCTAGGTTATCTAGCCATGTCTGTTGCCTTGGTGATTTTTGATTGCGACGGTGTTCTCGTCGATAGCGAGCCTCTCGCCAATCGCATTTTATCAGAATGCTTTCAAGACGCGGGCTTCCCCATCGATTACGACACTTGCACCCATACAATGGTCGGTCTCTCGCTTCAGGCCTGTTTCAAAATGGCGGAGGAATGGAACAATAAAATATTGCCCGACGATTTCTTCAATAAGGTACAAAATCGCACCTATCTGGCCATTCGGGACGAGTTGCAACCCATTCCGGGCGTCCGCGACGCCATTGAGGCTATCCCCTTGCCCCGCTGCGTCGCCTCGTCGTCGGAGCATGAAAAGATTGAACTTTGCTTGGACAAAACGGGCCTAGCGCCGCTGTTCGACGATAATTTGTTTTCAGCCCACCAAGTAGCCCGCGGCAAACCATTTCCCGACTTATTTCTGTTCGCCGCCCAACAGATGGGTTTCAAGCCGAACAATTGCGTGGTGATCGAAGACAGCCCCTATGGCGCAGCTGCCGCCCGTGCGGCGGGGATGACAGTATTCGGCTATACAGGCAGCGGCTTTGCAGAAAAATTGGCGGATGAAGGCGCCCAAATCTTTGATAGTATGGAGGACCTACCCCAACTTTTAGGATTTGCCCGGTAGAGCAAAAATTATAGGAACATCGCAATGCGCGAACACGATCTGCCCCTCAAGGGCATCAAGGTACTCGATTTAACCCACGCCCGCGCTGGTCCCACGGCAGTCCGGCAATTGGCGGACTGGGGTGCAGATACCATAAAGATTGAAGTTCCAGTGGAGAAAGACAGTGGTCAGGGCCTTGGCGGTGCCCGCCATGGGCCCGACTTCCTCAACCTCCACCGCAACAAGCGGGCCATCACCCTGAATCTGAAAAAGCCGCAAGGGTTGGATATTTTCTTGGCCCTGGCTAAGAGTGCTGACGTGGTTGTGGAAAACTTTCGGGCGGAGGTGAAGCATCGGCTGGGCGTTGACTATGAAAGCGTGCGAAAAGTTAATTCGCGTGTCATCTATGGCTCCATTTCCGGGTTCGGACAAAGCGGGCCGATCTCAAAACGCGCTGGCGTAGATCAAATTGCCCAGGGCATGGGCGGACTCATGTCGATCACCGGTTTGCCGGGACAGGGTCCAGTTCGGGTCGGAATTCCAATCGCCGACTTGACCGCCGGTATGTATTTAGCCCAAGGCATCTTGCTGGCCCTGATCGAGCGTAATCAATCAGGCGAAGGGCAATGGGTCCATACCTCGTTGCTAGAGGCACAGATCTCTATGCTGGATTTTCAGGCGGCACGCTGGTTGATTGACGCGGATGTACCCGGCCAGGCTGGGAATGACCATCCCACGAATATTCCCATGGGAGCATTTAAGACTGCCGACGGGGCTGTAAATATCGCTGCCTCATCAAGCCGGCTGTGGAACCGTTTCTTGGAAGTGGCAGGCGCCCAGGATTTGGCGGAACATCCGGATTTTCGGACCACGGCACTGCGTTCGAAGAACCGCGCTGACTTAAATGAAGTAATCGGCATGATTATGGCCAAACGCACTAGCCAGGAATGGATCGAATCTCTCAGCGAGGCGGGCGTTCCCTGTGGTCCTATCAACAGTATTGATCAGACTTTCGCCGAACCGCAGGTGGAGCACCTTGGCATCGCCACGCCCATGCATCATGAAGCGAAAGGCACAATCAAAGTAGTGGGCCAGCCGGTGCATCTGGAGCGCACGCCGCAACCAGCGGAAATTCGAAAACCCACGCCGGAACTGAGCGAGCACACTTCGGAGGTGTTGGCCGAACTTGGCTACGACCAGGCCAAAATTGACGAACTACGGGAACACGGAGTCGTCTAGGACACAACCACCAAGATTTTGTTATAGACTTCCTTGATTTGTCTC
The DNA here is from genome assembly GCA_964507245.1 of uncultured Rhodospirillaceae bacterium. GTDB lineage: Bacteria > Pseudomonadota > Alphaproteobacteria. The sequence continues at coordinate 7,540 of CAZDQC010000025.1, read as the reverse complement.
ATGTCCCTAGGCGTATGCTCCCATTTCAGCATGGCGCCATCGTTCAAAGTCTAGGGGAAAATATATGTGTGGTAGTGATAGTCATTCTCACCGACACCGGTTCCGTTGACCTGGATCGTGTTTAGGAATGAGTCATTACGGCAAATAACCGACCTCATCCGGCTAAGTGCATGAATACGCCGCGCCGGGCCGAATGGCCCCTCATAACGGAATTCACCTATCGAAGGGAGCATTTTAGACGGTGGGTACTGGCTTCTATTGTCGCTGCGGCAGTTCTCGCAGCCAGCAGCTTTTATATCTCCGCGGTTGCGGTCTTCACGCTAATGCCGCTACAAGCGGCGCTGATCCATCTGCGCTGTCCGGGTTGCGATGCGGTCACTACCTTGACCGGAGTCACAGATGGCCGCAATTGTCGCAGCTGCGGCCAAAGATTACACCATTAGTCCAGGGAGGGCCGTTCCCCCTTGCGAAAAGGCCCACGGTCGGACAGGTATTCGATGTCATTACCTACCTCAACACGCTCGTGTTTCAGGTAATCCGCCACCGCCTGACGAAAGCCAGGATCGCGAATGTAATGTGCGCTGTGAGTGCGGGTTGGCCGATAACCTCTCGCAATTTTATGTGGTCCTTGCGCGCCGGCCTCGACCCGGCCCAGACCCTGTTGGATGGCAAAGTCGATAGCCTGATAATAACAAATCTCAAAATGTAAAAAGGGATGATCCTCGATACAGCCCCAATAGCGTCCGAAAAGAGCGTCACTGCCAATGAGGTTTAGCGCTCCAGCGATATGCCTTCCCTGTCGGCTGCACATAATCAACAAAACACGATCCGCCATGCTTTCAGTGATCAAGCTAAAAAATTCGCGATTTAAATAAGGTTGACCCCATTTTCGGCTGCCGGTATCCACGTAGAAATTAAAAAAAGCGTCCCAGTGTTCCTCACGAATATCGGAACCTACCAGCCACTCTATCTCGATACCGTTTTCCAAGGCACCGCGCCGTTCCTTGCGGATATTCTTGCGCTTGCGGGATGACAGATCATCCAGGAAATTGTCAAAACTGCTATAATCCTGGTTGTACCAATGAAATTGCTGGTCGGCCCGTTTCAGATAGTCGGCATCTTCCAAAATGTCCCATTCATCCTCGGGCAGAAAATTGACACTGACGGTTGCAATGTTGAGATGTTTTGCTGCGCCTATCAACCCGGCTGCCAACTGCCGTCGTACTGTGATTTTATCCAAGCCTTCACGGACCAACAAACGTGGCCCCGTTGCCGGGGTGAAGGGAATTGCTGATAACAATTTCGGGTAGTATCGTCCACCCGCCCGTTCATAAGCATCGGCCCATCCATAGTCGAACACAAACTCGCCACGGCTATGGCTTTTGACGTAAAGCGGCACACAGCCAGCGGGCGGTCCACCATTAGTATCGTCCAGTAGTAAATGTACCGGCCCCCAGCCAGTGCGCGCATGGACGCATTCGCTATCTTCTAAAGCCTTTAAAAATGCATGGCTCAAAAAAGGATCAATGCTCCCCGCACAAGCATCCCAATGTTCCCTAGGAATATCACCTATCGATTGTACTATGCGGGCAACGACGTCTGCCTGCTCTCCATTTTCCGTGCCAGCTGCCATATCAGGGCAGAAAACCTTCAAAGATAACGTTGTCGGCATGAGGGGCAAGACGAAGCATCTCGCCAATATCCCAAATAGTATATGCTAGCACCGGCATTCCCGTGGTCCGCATCCGTGTCGTCGCCCAATGAGGCAGGTCTCGTCTATCGTAAACCACAAAATCTGGCTGCGCATCGTCCACGTCGTACAAAAATTCCCATGCCAACCGTCGCCACCAGGGCTTGTACGGCGCCAGGTAACGGCTCCCCACATTGTGTCCCCGTGGCCATTCTGGTTGACGCTTACGAAACCAAGCCAGGGTACGTGCGTCAAATGCAGTCACTGCAAAGGGCCCATCGTACCGGCGCAATATGGGTAAAGCAGCCTCCTCCACCAGCCCGACCTGACTCAAGCAGGTCTTAATTTCGACGATAACCGGAACGCGGCCGGAGATCATATCTAGAACGTCAGACAGGCCGGGGATGCCTTCCTGACTGCCACCCAGACAGAATTTTTTGAGCGCCTCAGCATTCGCTTCCTCCACCAAGCCATTGGCATCTGTCATACGCCTCAATTTTGCGTCATGAAAAACAATGGCCTGGCCATCTGCCGAGACACGCACGTCAAGTTCAATAGGATAACCCGCCCGAACTGCCGCTTCAAAAGCGGCCATCGAATTTTCCGGACGATACTCATCATGCAGACCTCTATGGGCGAAGGGCCGGCCAAATAGAAATTGACAGGATCCGCTCATCGAACCTCAAATACAGCATCGATTTCCACGGCCACATTGAAGGGCAAGGCGGGCGCTCCGACGGCGAAACGAGAATGCCGACCAGCATCACCAAAGACATCAACCATTAAATCAGAGGCACCATTGATGACTTGCGGTTGCTGATGAAAATTGTCAGGACAATTCACAAATCCACCTAGCTTGATACAACGGACCACGCGATCTAGATCCCCATCACAAGCTGCCTTGACTTGGGCGATGATGTTCAATGCCACGGTGCGCGCAGCCTCCTGGCCTTCCTCAACCGTGTAATCTATTCCCACCTTGCCAACAAAGTTACGTTCACCACCAACCCATGGAACCTGGCCGGACACGAAGACTAAATTCCCCGACAGCACAAATGGTACGTAGTTTGCTGCTGGCGCCGGAGCATCCGGCAATTCTAAATTCAACGCCGCCAGGCGATCGTCAATCTCTCCCGTCATTTCACTAAGCCCTTCTTTCCTGAAAATATTCCACATCAGTGGAAGTTTGTACCTCGCTTCCAGGACTGGGAATACCTATTCTTAGGCGAGAGCGAGAAAGTATTTTGGAACGATGGCATCATGAATACACCCGCAGAAGATGGATTCTACATGCCGCCGGATTGGGGGCCCCACGAACGGTGTTGGATGGCTTGGCCGTGCCGTTTGAGCGCCTGGGGTGAAAGCATAGATCATGCGTGTTTGGCCACAGCCGCGTTGGCCAGAGCTATCATGCATTACGAACCCGTGTCGATGTTGGTGCCGCCCCATTTGGTACCGGTTGCTCGCCTGCAACTGGGCAACCTGGTTACGATCGTAGAGGCCGAATTGGACGATTCCTGGACCCGAGACATCGCACCAAATTTTTTGGTTGATAATGATGGCGGGCTTGCTGGTGCAGTATTTGAATTTAACGCCTGGGGCAACAAGTTTAGTGATTATCGTTACGATGCCAATCTGGGAAAATGGATACTGAAAGAACTGGACCTGCCATGTTATCACGTTCCCATGACGTTAGAGGGCGGCTCCATTCACGTAGATGGCTCGGGCACCCTGATCACAACAGAATCCGTCACCTTAAACACCGACCGAAACCCCACCCTGGACAAACGCCAGATCGAGGAGCGTTTTGCCATGTTTTTCGGCGTTCGTAAGGTTATCTGGCTGCTGGGTGGATTGGTGGATGACCGCGCGGATGGCCAGGTCAACAAAGTGGCGCGTTTCATCGCCCCTGGTCGCATGATTTGCGCAATGGCATCAGAACACTCGGATCCAAACTACGCAAACCTGTCAGATAATCTATTTCAATTGGGTAAAGAACGTGATGCTTTAGGCCGGCCGATAGAAATTGTTGAGTTGCCCTTACCATCACCCCTGCAGGGGGCGGATGGCCGATATCTAACCCGTTCCTATCTGGACTTTTATCTTGGAAAGGGCGCGGTCTTCGTGCCGGCATTTGACGATGCCATGGATGGCCGAGCAGCCGAATTGATCGGAACAGCGTTTCCCGATAAAGAAGTTGTGCAATTAAATATGGCGGAGATTAGCCATAGGGGTGGCGCCATTCACTGCATGACCCAACAGCAGCCAAAAGTTAGGTAAACCCAATGACCGCCTGTTTATTCGACCGCCTAAAAGCTGCATGCCAGAAAGACTGGCAAGCCTATACAAAGCATGAATTCGTGAAACAGTTGGCGACTGGAAATTTACCCAAAAAATCTTTTCAACATTATCTAGGCCAGGATTATCTTTTCCTGATCCATTTCGCCCGAGCCTATGCCTTGGCTGCATACAAGACAACGGACCTGACCGAAATGCGCGCGGCGGTGGCCAGTGTAGATGGTATTTTGAACACGGAAATGGCCTTGCATGTTGAATATTGTCAGAGTTGGGGCCTGGACGAAGCCACCATGGCCGCTCTCCCTGAAGCCAAGGCAACTATGGCCTACACCCGGTTTGTCCTGGAATGCGGCCTCGCCGGCGACAGCCTAGACCTATACGTCGCACTTTCACCCTGCGTGATCGGTTACGGTGAAATTGGTGCGGACCTGGATAGAGACCCAACGGTTGTGCGACAGGATAATCCCTATGCCAGCTGGATTGAGATGTACGCCGGTGACGAGTATCAAACCGTCGTCAAGGATGCCATCGCCCAATTGGACCGATTGGCTGAACTGCGGTTAACGCCGGCACGTTTCAATTCCTTGGTACAAACATTCCGCCAAGCCACCCAATTGGAAACCGACTTCTGGCTAATGGGCCTAACGCTTGCCCCATGACCAAAATTGACGTGCCGAAAAAAATTTTGAAAACCACCTCCAAGGCAGTGTGATACGAGGTCATATTGGTATGGATGGCGTCGGCGGCTTCTCCGTCTTGATCCAGTTTCTTTTGCCTTCAGCATAAACCTCCTGGTGCTCGTAGCAGCCGCCCGAATAACTGACGTGGCTCACCAAGCCGTCATCACCGCCCAGCCATAGATGCAGCAAGGCTGCGGGCGGCTCCATAATGAGAGCCAAGCGATCCTTGCCCGTCAGATCCAATTCAATTTGATGGGCCGGGCCCGGTGCCGTCATAGCAATTGTGTTAGCAAATTTCCGGCTAATTGGACGATGCAAATGACCCGCCAAAATTGCCTCAATTTGCAGATTCTGGGCGATAACAGCGGCAAATCCTGATGGGTCTTCCAGACCCATCTTGTCCATCCTAAAAATACCTGTCCGAAACGGCGGATGATGCATAAAAAGAATTGTCGGACGATTTGGTTGCTCGGCCAATCGATCCTGCAACCAGCTGATCCGCCTCTGGCAAAGCCGCCCACCGGATTCACCTGGTACCAATGTATCCAATCCAATCAGCCGAGGTTCGTAATCTTCTATTTCGTACTGCATGTATCCGTCGTGACCGGAAAGGTAACCATGATTTGGGAAAGCCTGGCGCATAGCCTCTCGTTCATCATGATTTCCGGGAATAAAATAATACGGCATCCTGAGATTGCTAAGTATCTCTGCCAATAAGTCATATTCCTCTGCACCACCTGTATCAACCAAATCGCCAGTACACAGCACGAACGCAGGCGTCTCTCCAAGATTATTTAAATGAGAAACCATTACCCGCAAATGGTCGTCAGTTCGCAATTGAGAAATTAGGCCTTTTGAAGTCGTAATATGGAAATCCGAAATTTGTGCGAATGTGAACATGGACTGCCTATAATCCCCCCAATTTTATAGCTGCATGATGGAGTAGAATTCATGAACGTCAAGGACTGGGTAGTGATCATCACCGGTGG
>CAZDQC010000025.1:0-1783 GCA_964507245.1 uncultured Rhodospirillaceae bacterium | reverse complement strand
GCTGACAATGATCTTGAAAGCCTGTCAGCTGAAGATTTCCTGCATATTTATTCCGTTAACGTGGTCGGGGCCTACCAAATGGCGCGTGCTGTGGCACCGCAGATGAAAGATCAAGGCCGTGGCAGCATCGTCAATACTTCGTCAATCGCCGGCGTCATGGGCATAGGTAGCTCCATTGCCTACGCCGCATCCAAAGGCGCCTTGAACACCATGACCTTGTCCCTAGCCCGTGTGTTGGCTCCCGAAATTCGGGTCAACACGGTTGCACCCGGTTTTATCACAGGCCGTTGGTGGCTGGATAAACTGGGACAGGAAAATTATGACAAGATGGTAGCAGGCATCGAGGCGTCAACACCGCTTAACCAGGCTGGCACGCCTGAGGACATGGCGGAAGCCGCCCTTTTCCTGCTGGCCGGAACCTCCAATATCACCGGAGAGATTTTGATCTCTGATGCCGGCATGCATTTAAGTGGCGCTCCGCTAATCGCACGTTAAATTCCGCACCAATCCTAACGGGGAAAACAATCATATGGCCCGCATAAACTATGCAACGACTAACCATCTGACCGACAAAGGCAGGACTATCATGGACCGGTTAGGGCACAAGAACATCTTCAAAATGCTTTCCCATTCCGAGTCCCATCTTCACAATTATTGCCGACTCGGAAATGCGATCCGCCATCATGGTGTTCTGGATCCACGCCTACGGGAGTTAGCCATAACCCGTGTGGGTATCCTGCTGGGTGCGGAGTACGAAGTTATCGCCCACAAACGTTTGGGCCGAGGTGTTGGTATTCCTGAAAATCAAATTATGGCCTTGGAAGAAGGTGATTCCAGCGATGCCTTTAATAAAGTCGAGAAGGCTTTGCTGGCTTACACGGACGATCTGGTCGCCAACGCCAACCCGGGCGCCGGAGCCGGAGCCACGTTTGAAACCATCGCTGCCCATCTGAACGCCGAGGAAATGGTGGAACTAACGCTGGCCATTACATTTTATATCATGACCTCGAAGTTCCTCATCACCTTTGGCATCGACCTAGAACCAGAGGCCTAGACAATTTTTGAACGAGTTTATGTGCCGACGGCCGACCGTAGAAAGCGGCAGCTGCCCTGAATCTACAGCTTCGCCCTAGTGAAGGCGCTTGGCGCCGACGAGGTCTTGTTATTTAATTCCAGGATTTCTCGGCATGTCAGCCAACCACCAACCCTTTGATTATCTTCTATGTATTCTTAGCCAGACTATTGGCCCTGTCAGGCGCCCATTAGCTGACGCACCGCCTGTGACGACATCAAAGATCTTTGTGTTTTGACATTACCAAACCCGCGGCTGCGATATCTTCTACAGCCATACCTACGCTGTCAAAGATTGTCGTTGTGCCAGACGGCAGGGGTGGAGCCATTCCGTTGATAATTTCGCCGATCTCGCTATGGATTGCACAACCCGAGCCACGGATATTGCCGGCGCCAGCTAGAGCGGCATCGCGCCCCTCGACCACTACGGCATTCCACATAGCTTCGTCGTCCAACTCTCGGCTATTGGGCGTGTTCCAGCCCACTGCGTTGATGTGGGCACTTGGCTTCAACCAGGCTCCGAGGCAGACCGGAGCCATAGCCGAGGTTGCACAAACCACAATATCAGCACCTTGTACTGCATCTTCCGCCGCCATCGCCGTAGCGTCATGGACATCGGCGAAAGCATGGGCGTTTTTCGCGGTACGGCTCCAGACTCGCACCTCGTCGATATCCCGAACTAGGCGCATGGCTTGCAGATGACTTCTCGCCT
>CAZDQC010000024.1:4297-35702 GCA_964507245.1 uncultured Rhodospirillaceae bacterium | reverse complement strand
GTAAATGACGTCTTATTGAGATCGATAATTACCTTATCAGCTTTAACCTTTACCACGCCAAGGAATAGTTTTTTCTATTATTTTTCTCATTCCGATATCAAACAAAAGACCAAGCATACCCATTACGAAAATAGTTATCCAAATATGTTCATACTGCATATATTTTCTAGCAACATTTTCCACAAACCCGATACCAGTTGTTCCGGCTAAAAATTCAGCGGCAACTAACGTTCCCCAACAAACACCAATTGCAACTCTGACCCCTGTCAATATTTCTGGTAATGAATTTGGAAAAATAACCTGTCTCAAAATTTGCCATTGATTTGCACCCAAAGAATGGGCTGCATGGATTTTAGAAAGTTGCGTCCCTGAAGAGCCAGCCCTTGCTGCTACAACCATAATTCCGAATGAAACCATGAAAAGAAGGAATACTTTACCAGAGTCGTCAATTCCAAAGACTGTTATAATTAAAGGAGCCCAAGCAAGCGGTGGCACAGGTCTGTATAATTCCACCATTGGATCAAAATAACCCTTAGCAAACCTCGACAGACCCATGAACAGCCCTAAGGGAACGCCTGCAATTATCCCAAGCACCAATCCCAAAAGTACTCTCAAAAATGAATCCCAAATATGACCTGTTGGAATTGGTATGCTGAAAGCCCTAAATTCACCTGTAGCCAAATCGAGTACCGAACTCTTAAAATTAGACTTGACCGTACCATCTGAACTATGAACTGGATATCTTCCCGGTATAATATCTGCGATCCAATCAGGGATGAAAAAACCAACTACCTGGTTAACACCCATCATCTCGTACCAAAGCATTGGGAAATTTTTATATCCTTCGCTTGGCTTTAATAAATGTAAAAATATTTTTAAGGTATCCGTTGGTTTTGGTAACCATCTCCCAGTACCTTGTTCGCTACAGGAATTGCTCGCAACTATAGTTCCAGTAGGAAATAGTAAGGTGTCGACAATCTCGAGATATCCTTGCTCGTTTTTTTGAATCTCATCAAATTTTCTGATTGCACGTTCGACGTCATTCAATACTGTTGGTGGAAAAATATTACTTCTTGCAACCCTAGACCAAATTTTACCTATTTCCCGTATATAAGCCTTTTCTGCTTTTTGATATTCATTCAAATTATTTTTATACTCTTTAATATTCTTTTTAAGTACAGTAGAAATTTCCATGAACACAGGATTTTTATTTTTGATCCCAAAAAATTCTTCAACAATTAGGTTCATTTCTTTAGCGGCTGCATCAAGTTTTCTTCCACGTTGTGTTTCGGGATAAAATGGCACTTCCATTCCGGTAGCGCCCCAAGGGGATTGATTTTTTAACCCCTCCAATTCCTCATCGTTCAAACTTTGAAAATTAGGATAGCCTGCTTTTTGGATATTTCTGGTTAATTTTTCTATATTTTTTGATACCTGTTCCAGTTTACTGGTTATATGGGATTCAAGGTTTTTGGGATTTGCTGATGCAACAATCATCATTTTAATATGATTTAGAAAATGTATTAATAATTTTTTATCCATCAAATTTGAGTTTATTAATTCTGTTTTTAATTTATCTATATTTTTTGTTTCACGATATATTATGGATGTACTTTTTAAACTTCTTTGTTCTATTGGAAAAATATACTTAATCGGAACTAAAGCCGCCCGCACTTTTGCAGCTTGGCAGATTTCATTAGCTGAATTAGGATAAAAGGCTCGAGCTACATCCCAGGAAAAATATAACCAAAGCAATAAGATTGAGCACGATCCCGCAACCACCCAATGGTAACCGCCTCTAGTCCTTTCTGGATTTCCAAATACTGCGTCTACCTCCTCATTTTTAATTAATCTCAGACCGTAAAAAACAGATAAAACCAAGATCATAACAAGAATAATTATGGTAATACCGGTAATCATATCAATATGATTTTCCCATAATTTCCTCTTCCATGTCCCAAATCATCGTAAGTATTTCTTCTCTCTTTTCAATAAATCCTCTGTCATTTTTTATCTCTCTTAAATCTCCATTTAACCCCAATCGTGAAAATGGGAGATTATATTCTTTGTGGATTCGGCCTGGCCTAGGGGCCATTACAAATAACCTTTTTCCTAACAGCAATGCCTCTTCGACTGAATGGGTTATAAAAATGATGGTTTTCCCCGTTTCATCCCAAATTTTCAAAATTAACGACTGCATTTTTTCCCGTGTAAGAGCATCAAGGGCACCGAGTGGTTCGTCCATAAGAATTAATTCTGGATCATTAATAAGACACCGAGCTAGTGCTACCCGCTGTTGCATTCCACCAGATAATTGATAGGTTGGCGTATTTCTAAAACCCCTTAAACCAACAATATCTAGCCAATATTCAACTTTATCTTGTATCTCATTCCGATTATTTTTTTTCATACGCAAGCCAAAATTTACATTTCTTTCAACGGTTAACCATTCAAATAACGCACCTTGTTGAAAGACCATCCCTCTTTCAACACCAGGACCCACTATTTCTTTGTCACCTAAAGACATCGCACCGGAAGTCGGTCTAAGAAAACCCGCCGCAATATTTAATAATGTTGTTTTTCCACAACCAGAAGGGCCAAGAACTGTTAAAAACTCGCCTTTTTTTAGTGAAAACTCTATATCTTTGAGTGCATGAACCACCTCACCATCTGAAGAATTAAAGATCATGCTTAAATTATGTGAAATCAAATCACTCATAATTATGTATCATGTAGATTAAAAAAACAGACGCCAATTTACATTGGCGTCTGTTTCTTTATTTAAATATTTTACCGCTTTAGGGCAAGAATGATGCGTTCATAGTTTGGTAATAGTTTGCAAGTGCTGGATTTTGATCCGTCCCAAACATTTTGCCCATAAATTTCAACATATTTTCAACTTTCCCGCCTTTATTCATCCAAGATTTTTTCTGTTCGGACGGAGTTGGAAATTGAAAACCAGCCATTTGGTTTTTTGTTTTTTCAACAGTCATACCGGCATCTTTGGCAATAATTTTAATATCTGATTTTCCTGCTGCCCAAGTTGCATTTGCTTCCGCCGTTACTTCGAGGAAGGTCCTTACCATTTCTGGATTTTCTTTGAGAAATTTATCTGTAACGGAAGTTATATCGAAACTTGTAATACCAGCGGCTGTTGCTTCTTTAGTAGTCATAAGCATTTTTCCTGCAGTAAGACCTTTGTCAATCGAGTTCTTGCCAAACATGCATGCCATGACAACGTTGCCATCAACCAGAGCTACTGCTCCATCTGCAGGCTCCATATCAACTAGTTGAAACTTTGAAACATCAGCACCCAAATGCTTGGCTATCATTCTCATTGCATAGTCAGCCATGGTGTTTAGTGGAACGGCAACTTTTTTACCTTCCAATTCTTTAACATTTGCTTTTGATATTCCTGAGGTATTACTAACAACGCAACCAGTTCCTCCCATACCGTACTCTACGGCAACATCCACCAATTTTATTGGAGCTTTTGCGTTAACAGCATTCACGAATGGTGTCATCCCTTGGCTGTACGAGATATCAATATCCCCTGATAACATAGCCTCCGTCATTTCAACGCCCGTTGCAAAATTTGTCCATTTAACCGGGACACCCAATGCATCATCATAAAGTTTTTTGACTTTTGCTTCTTGATTTGGTGTAGCCCATTCAAGAAAGAAAGCTACTCTGACTTGGTTTGCAGCTGAGTTGGCAACAAATGAAGTTAAACAAAAGGCAGCTATACTTCCAAGAAATAAACCTACTGTCATTCGATTGATCATTATCCTCTCCCAAATTAGACTAAGTGTTGTTTGAGATACTGTATTTTTTTGAACTTGGGCTCAACGTTACCTCGGAACTCCGAGTTTTACAAAAACAATTAGCGGAATGGTTACGTTGCTTGTATTGCAATCGATTAGTGTGGCAATTGATATTATGACTCTGGCGAAGACGCCAATAACAGCTGTCAAGCGTTTTCACTGCACAGGGTGCCGAATTTTGTGAATGCCCAACACCAGGAGTACTAATGGCGGCACAAATAATGCTATGGACATCTACAAATTAAGACACTTCATATCAATGGCTTAGCCTCCCGCCGGCTGAGCGCTTTTTGCAATCAGGGGCGAAACCTAACAACCACAGCTGAATCTATTTCAGCCCTATCCGGAACCTAAGCCGGTGAAACGGAGTTTAGGGAATAGTTTAATCCGGAATCTCGATATTAAGGAGCGGCCCATGTTGTTGTGCACCGTAGATATCGGTATCGCCAAAACTGCCGGAAGGGACTAATCGTGGAACTGTAATCTTAATTGCATAAGCGACATCATAAGGGATAATCGAAACCTGGTTCTGCGAGACATTATAAAGGGACGCTATCCGTTCGGAATTTATTACCCCGCAATCACGCACGCGCTCATAAGTTACCTGGTCCGCAAACATTAAATCGAGAGTACAGAGCAAAGCACCAGCGTTTTTGGAACGCAAGACGCTAGTAAGTTCGGACAAACTAGCCATCGTCACACATCCACCAAGTCAATCGAAAAAGGTTCCAATGGATCATTAATTTCCATTATGTGCCACATATTGAATTCGTAGGTCGGTCCTACCGGAATATCGGAGGGAGAGAACGGAATGGCGAGATTGCCCGATATACATTTCCGACCCTGGAAATCGGAATGCAACAGTGCCAAGCGAGCCTTTGCCATTACCGCCTTGCTGATTTCCTCATCATCGGCCATGACCTCGGCCAATATTCCAATCTCATGTGGCTGGGCATCCTTAACCGGCTCCCGCGAACCCATGGTGCCCGATTTGCCATAGACGTGGATAGCAAGTTTATACTCCTCCGCCCCGATGCCCAGGACGGCCACCTCCCGCCGCACCCGCTGGCGGCAAAACTCGATATAATCGTCAATAATCGCTATCAGGCCCGGATCACGTGCACCGGCGATGAACACGGTGCGGAAACCGGCTTCACGCACCCCTTCCAGCTTCACTGTGTATCGGTTCGAGCGCTCGAAGCGACTGCCTGAAACTTTCACCGTACGTTTGTCATATTGTTCATAAACCGAATCCACCGTAACCACCGTGCCCTCGGGCTCTTCGAGATGGTAGGGACTGGGGTTCTCGTAAAGAGTGTGAGCAGCAATACTCATCCTTGTACATCGGCTGTCAGGATGGCAAGGCGCAACCAGAAAATGATCGCTGTTGAGGGTCCCCACCACGCAGCCCTCACCGGTCTTCGGCACGATCACGGCACCGGCGCATTCGATGATTTTTGATAAATGCCAAACCAGACCCGGATCGTACCCGTGCATTAATGGGATTGCTGAATATATGGAAGCATCAGTAGCGCGACCTGCCAGAACCACCTGGGCGCCTGCCTTCAACGCTTCTTGGAAAGGCTCAACACCCATCATGGCTACCACTTGATGAGTTTCGTCGATAGTTTCCGGCGTCATCTCGTCAATCGGTCCCAGCGGTTCAATCTTGCCTGCGCGCTGCTTAGCGTGCAGATAGTCCTTTGATTGATCGGCCTTGATCACCGCCATCTTAAAATGGTAGTCCCGCTCAGCTGCGATCTCCTCGACAACCTCACGAACTAGGTCGACCTGCGGCGAGCTACCGCTACCACCGGCCGAACCAATCAACATGGGAATACCTTTCTCCAACGCCCCCTCTAACATCAGCCCAATATCCCGCTTGAGTGATTTTCGACTGACGAAAGGCACGCCCGCCCCTAAATAATGAGGCCCTGGATCCATGGAGCCGCCATCAGCAGCAATGAAATCAAGATCCATTCCCATGCCATGGCGGAACGCGTCCTCACTGAAGCCATAACCCAACAGACCCGTGGTCGCCATCATCTGCAATGATTTTCTCATTCTCTACTCCTTTCCCGGGGATCAACTGATGGGCACCATCACATGGCTTTAGATGCCTATTACATCCGTGCCCGCCAAGCACCCACCTGTGGGCGCTGGATTCCAAGATTTTCACGCAAAGTGTTGCCTTCATAATCATTATGAAATAGACCGCGCCGTTGCAGCTCGGGAACCACAAACTTGACGAAATCCTCATAAGTTCCCGGTACGTACGTGGCAGCAATGACAAAGCCGTCGCATGCCGGCGTTGTGAAGAATTCTTCCATATGATCAGCAACTTCCTTGGGCCCTCCCACCACCGGTCGTGCGAGACGGCCACGCTGAGTGATTTCGATAAAGTCGCGGATGCTGGGGTTGCTTTTTCCACTCCCCTCGAGAACATTATCGCGGAATGTCTGCAAACCGGACATGGATGCCAAATCGTCATCACTGAGTGGCTCATCCATCGGCTTACTGGCAAAGTCAAAATTTAGCGCCTCCGAAAGCAGCATCAAGGAATCTTCTTCAATCGGCAGCTTTTCCAGTTCCGCTCTTTTATCTTCGGCCTCTGCCTTGGTGGCAGCCACGACAGGCGATATCAAATGGGCGATACGCATAGTTTCTGGATCGCGACCTACCTCGGCTGCCTGCGCTTTCAGGCTTGCGTATGCCTTGGTGCCGAATTCAAGGTTGGGATAACCAACAAACACCAATTCGGCCCATTGCGCAGCAAAGCGTCGGCCGCGGCCGCTTTGGCCTGCCTGGATCAGAACCGGATGGCCCTGTTTGGAGCGCGGTACCGTGAATGGTCCGCGCGAAGAAAAGTATTCGCCATTATGATCCAGCCTGCTCACCTTGGACGGATCGGCAAACAGATTGGTCGATTTATCAACGATGAGCGCATCATCCTGCCAACTGTCCCAATGACCCAACACAACCTCGACAAATTCATCGGCCCGATCGTAGCGGAGATCATGATCGATGGTACCTTCGCGGCCCATATTCTGCGCTTCAGTATCATTCAGCGAGGTCACAATATTCCAGGCGATACGGCCATGGGTCATCAAATCAAGGGTCGCAAACATACGCGCTACGTGGAACGGCTCATAATATGTGGTCGACATAGTGGCGCCCAAACCAAGCTTGTGGGTCGCCATGGCCATAGGCATCAAGGTGGCAATCGGATCTAATTTGATGCAGCGGATGCCATGTTTGATGGCATCGGTGAAATTACCTCCCGAATATTCCGGCATGCCCAGGCGGTCATCGAAAAATGCTAGATGAAACTTCCCTTCCTCCAAGACCCGTGCAATATGGGCATAAAATTCAGGGGAGGTAAAATCGGTACGCGATTGCGGGTGCCGCCAAGAAGCCGCAAAGTGCGAACAATTCTGCGCCTGGAGAAATCCGATTAATGTCATATGCCGCATATTTTTCTCCAAAAGAGAAGCCTATCCCTTGAATCGCTCCCACGCCCCTTATTTGGCCGGATCTTCCTCTGCCAGAATATCAAAGTCCCAAGGCCTTAGGCAGCATTATGAATGATTGAACTTTGGGTCTTCCTTGGCAAAAAATGCTCGCACTCCTTCTCGGCCATCATTAGTAGAGAAAGTGCGTTCCATTAGAAACAGGACTTCTTCAATTGCGGCATCCTCTGCCAGCACGAAAGATTGGTCGATAGCCTTCTTGCAAGCCTGCAAAGCCACGTTGGGACGTTGAGCTAACTCCCTCGCCAGATACATCGCCGTTTCAACCGCCTTCCCCTTGCTAGCAAGTCGGTTGATTAGGCCCCAGTCCAAAGCCTGAGCTGCCGAAATCGGCTCTCCCAGAAACATCATTTCCTTAGACCTTGCCGATCCAATTCGTCTAGTAACCCTCAATGTGCCCCCCGACCCTGGAAAAACACCTAGCTTGATTTCAGGCAAAGAAAGTTTCACGGTTTCGTCAGCCACGATTAGATCGCAACAAACGGCAAGTTCCAAGCCGCCACCGTATGCCAAGCCATTCAGGGCCGCGATGGTCGGTTTTGGAAAATTATCCAACTTCACCAAAGTTTCGTTTTCGTAACGCAGCTTTTTCTCGACCACATTACCTTCAGCTAGATAGGCAGGAAACTCGCTGATATCAGAACCCGCGCTGAATGCTCTTTCGCCCGCACCCCTGACCACGAGCACCAAAAGAGATGGATCAACGGCCAGGTCATCCAAGGCGCCGTTCAATTGCCGTGTTGAAGCCAACGTAGCCAAGTTCAGAGGAGGATTATTTAGTGTTAAGAGGGCGATGCCGTTGTCGATACTGATTGTAACATTTTCTGCCATTACTGTCCCTCTCGCGCTTCTAACCCTTGTTCAGGCCAAGGTGTTGGCATTGATACGTAATCTATTAATAGATCATTGCAGGCCAAGAGCGTCCCAACAATACTAATTGGAAACTAGAAAGATTTAGCATTTACTAATGCAACTTAGTTCCACTTCCCATTACCGGTTCGGATTTAAATATGCGCCAGAAACGACCAAAGCATCGCCAAGCGGTTCAAACCACCGCATTCGAACGGGTCGCTTGCCAACCATTGATGTTGGGCTTGTTCTTACCTCATCAACAAGGCGCATGGAGCCCGTCGAAAGCGCCACGTGAGACCTCATGGGATTTTGAATACAATGCCAAATGCGCGCGCAAAGCAGATCGTCTTGGTTTTGATCTGGTCTTCGCCTTAGCACAATGGCTAGGCAAGGGTGGTTACGGCGGCGATATTAAGTTCCGTGAAAACGCCATTGATCCATTTATCACTTCGGCTGGACTTGCACCCATCACCAAAAATGTACTCTTGGTCGCAACCGTACACATCCTCTATGGATGGCACCCGTTACATCTCGCAAAATACGGAGCGGTGATTGACCATATGAGTGGAGGACGCTGGGGCCTAAACGTCGTCACGGGATATAAAGAGAGTGAGTTTAGGATGTTCGGCTTGGATCCTATCCCGCACGATCAGCGTTATGAGATGGCAGCCGAGTTCACGACCATTATGCAACGCCTTTGGTCAGAAGACGAGGAATTGACCTTTGAAGGTCGTTGGTGGCGAACCGACGGGGCATTTGTTGCTCCCAAACCAGTGAACAGATCTGTCATTATGGTCAACGCGGGGACATCTCCCGCTGGCATAAATTACGCCACCGATTTTTCAGACATTATTTTTGTCACCAGTCCGAGCGGTGCCGATCCGCTCGAGACCTGCAAGACCTTGCCAGATCATATCAAGCTAATTAGGCAGGCAGCCCGGACGAAGAATCGGCATATCAAGATTATGATCAATCCACATATTATTTGCCGTGATACGGAATCGGCCGCCTGGGCACAGTACAAGCGGATCCTTGATCAACGCGACGAGATAGCGCTTGGCAACTTTGTCGCCGCATTCCAAAGCGGAGATCAAACCTCTTGGCGTGGACATAAGAAGGAGCATTGGGCCGTTGGGGGAAATGTCCACTTGGTGGGCACGCCGGAGCAAATAGTCGATTGGTTAATCAAACTGAAACGTGCGGGTTGCGATGGCGTTCAAATTAACTTTTACAATTTTCTTCCCGATTTGGATTTCTTCGGCAAGCAGGTGATGCCGCTACTGCATCAAGCGGGTCTTCGGATCCCGGCCGCCTAGATTTGGTGGATATCAATTGCGCCATCAATAACGTCTTCCAACAAGACGACTTTCTTGCGGCTGATTTTCAGGCCCGGTGTGTCCTGCTGTAACTCGTACTCATACCAGCCGCCGCGAACTACCTTGCCGATGCGTGCATCCACGGACAAGGTCATCCACTTCGCTGATGCCTGTAAAATGTTTTTGTCATGGTCCAATAGGCGCACAGTTCCAATAAGGTGAGACGTCTGGGACAACGGCATTTCAGCATAGGCCTGACCTGACGAAATTCTTTCCAATCGCGCCGCCAATCCCGGTTTGCCCACGATGTAGATCATATTGACCTGCATCTCTGGATCACTGCCCAGTTCATCTTCCGTCAACCAGGACGGCACCCAATAGATACAATCATCCATATACAGATCCAGCCAATCATCCCATTTCTGGCGATCAAGCAAGTCCGCCTCGAGGAAAATCAGGTCCCGAACGTATTCGTAAGCACTATCAGACATGACCATTCATCAAATCGGCCCAACGGCGCAAATAGCCATGATAGAGGATTTCATGATCCCAGCGCTGAGCGCTGCTGACGACATCCGCTCCCAGAACCTGAGCCAGCTTATCAGGCCCCATAGTCATTTCTGAAATGCCCCGCTCCATGCCGCTCCACCGGGCGTCCGTACCCAGAGAACCAATCTGACAATCTTCTAAGGCGGCCAAATCGTCCGGGGTCGCCATGCCCGTCACCATAAAGAAGTCTTCGAATTTCCGTAATCTGGCAACTCTGGCTTCACGGCTTTCTCCTTTCGGCGCGATGCAATAAACCCGAACTTCCGTGCGGCCTGGTGAAAGCGGACGAAAAACCCGGATTTGGGTCGATGATTGATCCATCAACAGCAGATTGGGGAAAAGGTAAAGGTTACGGCCCCGCCGCAGCATCCATTCCACCTTGTCAGCGCCAAATTCCTGGGTCAAACGGGCTTCGGCCTCAAACAGCGGCGCAACTGCGGTGTTCGATCGCCCAGCCCAAATAATGTTGTGTCCATTCCCCAGGTCATAACAGCCACTGGGGACCTCGCCCTTGATGCGACCAGCCTCAGTGGAGCGCTTTCCGGAATTGTCGCCTAGCGCTTCTCGTTTACCCATAGCTTGGGCAAAGATCCGGTGCACGGAAGACACGTGATAACCGTCGACGCCATTCTCCGCTTGCATCTTCCAATTGCCGCGAATGATATAGGTCTGTTGACCCGGCACTACCTCTAGCCCGAGGGGCGATTGGTCGCACAACAAATCTATAAATGGCCGTGCCGCTCCCAGATTATCATTTAATTCGCCGACATCGCCATTCAGACTGCCAAAGATAAAACCACGATAGCTTGCAACCCGCGCTACCGGTGTCAGTCCAAGCGCGGCCTTGTCGGCACCTTGGGGCCAACCCTCGGTCTCGTCCTTAATGCGAACACAGTCTCCATTCGTATTAAAGCACCAGCCGTGAAAGCGGCAAACCAAAGTGCGTGAGCGCCCACGGCGGCGGGGTGTCAATACAGCGCCGCGATGGGAACAGGCGTTGATAAAAGCACCAATACCACCATCGATTTGCCGGATAGCAAAAACCGGTTGCTTGCCAATGTAGCTGGAATAGTAATCGCCATGATTTTTAATTTGGCTTTCGTGGCACAAATACACCCAAGTCCGTTCAAATATTTTCGACAGCTCGTTCTCAAAAATTGCATTGTCGGTATAAATACGCCGGTCAACACTGAACCGTGATGGATCCGCGCTTTGGAAGATTAATGTTGCCGGATCCATTAGAACGACCTTACCGAACCCCACCATTCCCGAATGGTGTCCAAACCATAGACTGTGGCTTCGTCCATTTGGCCGCTTTTTTTCCACCATAGATGCAGAGCAAATTCCGGTACACCGAGTAGCAGGGGGACCTCCTCCGCGATAGTACCGACGATTTTGTCACTCAGGCCCATGCCTATTGGTTCCTACTCATCGAATTTCAGACGCATTTCGAAATCCATCCAGCCCCGCACGTCTCGTACATAAATAGCAGTCGCGAAAGTGGTGTCGGTCATATCAAAGACTTCCACTCCAACAAAAAACCAAAAATATTCTACTAAAATTTACTTCATTCTATTGGAAACCATTTTGCGCCAGCAATTAAGACTGTCAAGCTGCAGCCTGCACCTAGGCCGATGAAAGGCTACAGCGTTTCTATGCCGACACGAACGAAATTATAGAAAAAAAATTTGCCTAACTATTATAGACAATCAGGCCTTCACTCGTTCGCCCACAGCCATTGCCGAATGTTTCGGCATGAGAACACCGAGAAGCAGAGCCATAAACGAAAATCCGGCGGCCAGCAGAAATGCATTTGAAAGATCCGCCTCACCCACCCATCCCGCCAGCACAGCAGCGGAAGCGGCGAAACCGTCCATGCAAGCAAAAGCCAAGCCCAGGCTAGTTCCTTCCCTACCACCCGCATGATCCACCGCCGCAGCCAACAGAACAGATCGTATAGCCACCAGCATCGTCAGGGCCAAGCCCAGAGCAATTAGCGTCAATAATATGTCAGACGACCACCACGCCGCCAGTGCTGCAGCGGCGGCAATACCATTACCCCCGATTATCAAAGGCCGCCGCCCAATCCGGTCTGAAAGCTTCCCTGTGCTTGGTTGCGCCAAGGCGCCCGCCAACATCATCACAGCCATCACCGTCGCAGTCTGCAGCCAACTGAAACCATGGTTCCGGCTCAGATACAAAGGCGTCATGGTGATAATCGCGAAAAGTCCCATATTGTAAGTCACAAAAATACTGATTACCCGGAGGCCAGCCCCCGACGACCAAATCCGCCATATCGCAAGAAAATCCGCCCGCGTCGGCCGAGAATTCACGTGCCGGGGCACATGATGATGGATCAGCACGAAGTACACTCCCATCAGTAGGGTGGGAATAATCAGCACCTGAATAGCCAGGCGCCAATCCCAAAGCGACAGCAAGAGGCCACAGGCCGGCAGCGTAATAACTTCTGCGACATGTCCACCAATCGCGTGTACCCCCAGGGCGTAGGCGCGCCGGGATTTGTGAATTTGCGCCAATACCCCAGTCGCAATGGGGTGCCAGGTGGCATCGGCCATATTGGCAAAGGCTATTAGAAGCGCGAAAGCCCAAAAACTATTTGAAAAGGAGGCTGCAAGATAACCGAACCCTACCCAAAAGAATGTAGCGGCAAGGACAACGCCACGATTGGCTATATGGTCGGCAAGCAAGCCCGCAGGCAAAAATGCGATGGATCCACCTAGACTATGGATCATAAACAAAAGGCCAATTTCCACTGCCGATAATTCTAAGGCGGTCCCAAACGCAGGAATCAAGACATACATGGCGATTGGCACAAAATCGTTGGCGCAATGCCCCAGCGAGAATGAAATTAACAAATTGGGTTTCATCTGCGAACGCAATCTACAATTAAGGTGATGGTTAACTCGCTATACTGAACCAAAAGCATTGCGTTTGCGAAGTGGGATTTCAGCTGCGCTATAATTGGTTAGCCATCGTTTGCCGGTACGGCTCGCCTTTAAATGGATATCAAGTCAAGGATTGATTGTATTGTTTTGTGTGATTCAATTGATCACCTCCTACGAAGCAAAAAATACTGGGTAGTGGTGCCAACGTTTGGAGCAAATGAGGTAACCTCATGACAACAAAATCCTATCAAGACCTAATGGGGGTGATCAAGGATCGGCGCACATCTCGCGCCTTCGAACCGTCCTTCGAAATTCCTCAAGAGCACTATAATCTCATCCTAGAAGCTGCCCGCCACGGGCCGTCGGGGGCTAATGCACAGCCATGGCATTTTATTGTGGTGACAGACCCAGAAAGCAAGGAGCAATTGGGTGATTATTTTGTGGCGGAGGCACGGAGGCGCGGGAAGTTAAAAATGAAGTTTCCAACCCCCAACTACACCGGTATGAAAACGGCGCCGGGCTTAATTGTCGTGATTGGCGATTTTCGTTACACCCGCGCCTTTCCTGTTTTAGGGGACGGCTCGGACCTAGACAAAATGTATTACGAAAACGCTGAGCGTATCCTGCTGCAAAGTGTCGCCGCTGCCACCATGTCCGCCCATCTTGCCGCTTCCGCGCTGGGTTACGCGGTTTGGTGGGTCACAGCGATTGGGCAAGAAGAAGCTCAGAGTGCGTTCAAGCCTTTGCTGGACGTACCCGACGATCTATCCGTACTGGACATCATGTGCTTTGGCCCGCCGGCACAACCGCCCTACAAGCGCTGGAAAAAGGATCTACATGAGATCTGCAGTTGGAACCGATATGATATGTCTAAATATCAAAGCGCCAAAGATATTGACGAATGGGTTCGTAATTCCCGCGCCAAGGTCATGTATAAGGACGAAAGCCTGGTGGATTGAATTCTAAGCTACTTTCGCTTTGACGTCTTCGGCAAACCATTGGAGTTGCTCCAGCATCACTTCCAGCGGCGTACCCATTGATGACTGCACGTTGACATCTTCCAGACCAGGAAATTTTTCGCCTAGTTCCTGCAGAAATTCTAGGAAGCCGTCTGGCGGGCCGCAATACCAAGCGCCGCGATCACATGCATGCTCCAAACTTGGCAGTCGGGCCTCGCTCCAACCGCCGCGACGCGCTAATGCATCGACCTGGTCCGCCTCCAACTTACCGAGGAAGCCCAGAGGCGCAAACATTTTAGCGTGCTCTTCGTAATAGGGCCGCGCCTCAGCAATAGCCTGTTCCCGCGTAGGCGCCAAGTGATAGGAAATCCCAAAACAAAGGTCTTCACCTAATTCAGTGTTTCGGCCGGCCCGCTTATGGGCATCCTGAAAAGCATTAACCGAACTTTCCGCCATCAGGGCGGAGCCTCCCCCAATGATTCCCTTGATGCCATGCTTCATCATAAAATCCAGGCCCCGGTCAGTTGCCGAAACTACCGGCTGCCAGCATTCTACGGGCAGGTTCAGCGGTCGCGGCACAAGAGTCAATGTCTCCAGATCGTAACCCCTATATGGAACACGAGAGGGCAAGGTGTAAAATTTTCCTTCGTGTGAAAATTCTTCCTCGTTAAAAGCCTTGAACAGGATTTCTACCTGCTCCTCAAAAATATCCCGATTGGCTTCCTTGTCCATCAAGGGTCCTCCCAGGCTCTCCACTTCCCGAGTGTGATAACCGCGCCCAACACCGAAGATGATACGACCCTTGGTCATGTGATCCGCCATTGCGAAATCTTCGGCCAAGCGCAAGGGATGCCACATTGGAGTAATGTTAAAGCCACAACCGATTTTCAAGCTTTCCGTCAAATGAGCCAGATGCACGCCCATCATGATGACATTAGGAATGCATTCGTAGCCTTCATGCTGAAAATGATGTTCCGCTAGCCACAAGGCGTGATAGCCATGCTTATCCATACATTTAGCCATCGCCTCTGTTTTGTCAAAAATGGTGGCAAGCTGGGCATCCGAATAGCGACGCTCATTAGCTGGCGTGGCATCCTGACCCATATCCCCCAAGTCAATGTGGCCGGCGAATAAACTGGAAAAGCGCTTGATCATGACGTGGTCTCCTTCTTTATATCTATTCTATACCACCTGACGCCCTTGGGAATAGGAAGGGAAAGGACAAAGTTTTTTGCGCCACCAGTTGGATACCATTGCCACGGATAAGTTAAAGGTCAGGTTCCATGCGTAGCCTATTAGTTAGCCTACAACATGATGCAGAGCCCGCGGTCGGCATATCCAACGATGTTATAAGCCGCCTGATCCCCACCCTGCGACCAAATTATCTATACCTTGCATATATAAATAGTAATATATGTTTATTATCAGTTATTTATTTTATTTTATGCATTTTTTAAATTAAACTAAATTCAACTGCAAAAACCAACTTCTAGCAATCTTAAGGCACCCAAAATTTTCATATGATATCGGTTGTCTTGTGTTGAATGGCCGGTTTAGGCAAATAAAATCAAGCCAACGGAATTCCTCGAAGCTTTAGAAGAATAAGCGAACGTCTTGTTCAAGGCCTTTAACTAAGCCTCGACTAAAAGACCAATAATGCCTCACGCCTTTATGGCGCCAGGTCATTTGTCGACTACTCACTGCCCGGCAATATATCGGCCGCGATATCATCCCATTCAGCTTCCAGTGACGTTGCGCACTCCGGCCTGTCCGCCCGCCGATACCAATAACCAGCGTTCCCTAGGTCGCCCTCGACCCGGTGCAAATGCGCATGCACCCAAGCGCCAACCCCGTCGTCTTGATTTTGGGCCAGCTCGTGAGCCCTATCCCAATTATTATTTGCAACGTGCCATAGTGCCTGCACCGCACCGGACAAATCTTGGGGTGGAACGTCAAGTGATAAAGAGTCCTTAAATTCTTCCAGTTTCATCGCACGCTAATCTCCTAAGGAATTGGCCCGGTCGATGATGGCGTGGAGAAGCACGTTGCACCCTGCCGCGCAATCATTCTGAGTTGCGCTCTCCACCTCATTGTGACTGATGCCGTCCTTGCAGGGCACAAAGATCATACCCGTAGGCGCAAGTGTGGAGATGTTGCAAGCATCGTGTCCAGCACCAGAAACAATTTCCATGGCCGGAAGTCCTGCGGCTTCGGCCCCGATCCGCACCGCTGCAACGCAATCGGAATTAAAGGCAATCGGTGGCTGGTACCAAATTTCTTGACAATCAACCGCTAAACCTCGGTCCTCGGCGGCGGCGCAGGTTTTTTCCAAGGCCTTCTTCATGGCGGATAGTCGGCGGTCATCAGGATGCCTAAAATCCACACTAAAGGCGACGTGGCCGGGAATCGTGTTACGGGAATTTGGACTGACATCAAACTGTCCCACGGTGGCGCAGGCACCAGGTTGAAACTCCAAACCGATACGGTTGACTGCACCAACAATTTCAGCTGCGCCCACCAGGGCATCGCGCCGAATTTTCATCGGCGTCGGCCCGGCATGGGCCTCCTGTCCGGTCAAGGAGACGTCAAACCAGCGTTGGCCCTGGGCCCCTTGGACGATGCCAATTGTCTTTTCTTCGTCTTCCAGGATCGGGCCCTGTTCTATGTGTACCTCAAAAAAGGCGGCGATGTTACCGACCTTAGCGTTATCTGACCCCAAATAACCTATAGCTTCTAGTTCATCCCGAAAGGTATTGCCCTCAGCGTCCGTCAGGCCATAAATTTCCTCAAGGTCAAATTTGCCGACAGCTACACCAGAGCCCATCATGGCGGGAGCAAAACGGCAGCCCTCCTCGTTAGTCCAAACCGTAACCTCCACCGGTCGTTCGGTTTCATATTTCAAATCATTCAGGGTGCGCACTACTTCGAGGCCTGATAGAACTCCAAAGACCCCGTCCCATTTTCCGCCGGTCGGTTGGGTGTCCAGGTGACTGCCCGTCATGACGGGTGCCAGATCATTGTTCTTGCCTTCGCGCCTGGCATAAATGTTACCCACGGCATCAACCCGCACAGTGCATCCCGCTTCTTCGCACCAGCGCACGAAAAGATCGCGGCCTTGGCCATCAAGCTCCGTCAAAGCTTGGCGATTGACGCCACCCTTTTCCGTTGCCCCAATCCTGGCCATTTCCATCAATGAATTCCATAGCCGGTCACTGTTAATAGCTAGATTCTGCATCGCCCCTACTCTTCATGATTATTTCCAGCAACGGTAACCGAGCTAGACGCCGTGGGGAAGTCCGCATCACTCTGTGATAGAACAAACGACCTCGATAGAATAGCTGCCACTGGCCGGCTGATGCTGTCATACGATGTAAGCTTGCCGTCTGAGCAAACAGGAAGCAAACAGGTTATGAAACTACTTCTAGGCTAAAGGATCACGAAGGCGGGTCCGCTATGGGTCCCAATCTTGATGAATTCGGCGCCTATGTCTCCGAGCATCTTCGTCACTCCATTCCGCAACCTGACCGTGGTCAAATCGACAATTCGCGAGGCGTCTAAAGGTCCTTATTATTGAGCTCCTTGCGCCTTGATTTGTTCGGACATAGCCATAACGTTTTGGGCCTGTTTCAGATGGGGCATGTCCAGCATCTTGCCATCCAGGCCAACAGTGCCAAGACCCGGATTTTGCTCAAACAGATCAATAACCCGCTGCGCATGCGCGATCTCATCCTCTGACGGGGTAAAGGCTTTGTTGATGATCACTGATTGAGCCGGATGGATGGCAATTTTACCAACAAAACCGGCCATGCGGTCACGCAAACATTCTTTTTCCAAACCCACCAAATCACGAAAATCTACATAGACAACACCGACTGGTTGTACATCAATGGCCCGCGATGTAGACAAACAAAAGGATTTGGCCAGAAGATATGGATCGTCATATTCACCAGTCTCAGGGTTCCTATTATCAACTGCACCCAGCGCCGCCGCCAGGTCTTCGCCGCCCCATGTCATACCCACCAGACGTTCCGTAATCCCATCTAGATAGGTGTGGAATGTCAACAGTGAGGCCGCCGTCTCTGTCGCTACACAAAGAATTTTGGTAGAACCGCGTTCCAACCCCTCGCGAGCTTCCAAGGCATCGAGATAATTACCCATAGTATTTACATCCGCTGCCGAATAAACCTTGGGCAGAACGATGCCATTGGGCGCACCGGGCATTACCGCCGCCAGATCAGGCAGCGACAGATCGGTATCCAAAGGATTGACCCGGACCCATAGTTGCTGTTTGGACCGGGACGTGTGCGATTGTAGATATTCCCGCACCATTTTCCGCGCGATGTCCTGACGGTCATCGGATACAGAGTCCTCTAAATCCAAGATCAAGGCATCGGCAGGGTTTCCCTCGCCCTTTGATAGCTTGCGCTCGCTGTCGCCGGGAACAAACAACCAAGACCGAATAATCATACTGGACGCTTCATCATCAGGCCGGTACGAAGACAGAAAGCGACTTCTTGGTCCCGCTGGTTGAAACCATAGTGTTCAAAAGTTACTATGCCTGTAGTTGGTCGGGATTTACTTTCGCGCTTGTCCGTGATCTTGGTCACGGCACGGATGGTATCTCCATGAAACACCGGATTGACGAACCGAACATCGGTCAAACCCAAGTTACCCAGGGTAGTGCCCAGTGTGGTATCGCCCACGGTAACGCCGATAACCAAACCTAGAGTGAACATGGAATTGACCAGACGCTGCCCGTACATGGTACCCTTGGAAAATTCTTCATCAAGGTGTAGGGGTTGTGGATTGTGGGTCATGGCGCAGAACAAGATATTGTCCATCTCCGTCACGGTTCGAGTTAGCGGATGATTGAATTCCATTCCCACCTTAAATTCCTCGAAATACAATCCTGACATATCAAATTTACCTCTCTTGGTTCTGTGTTTAGGCCGGACGGAAGACTGGCACGGACTGCTCTCCGTCTGTGCTCTTCCGGAAGGTCACCTCGACGGCCTGGCCCACCGATAACCCGTCATAGTCGCATTCAACAATATTCGACAACATAGTTATGCCTTCATCTACGGTTACATAAGCGATGGCATAGGGATTGCCGCCCCGGCGCATGACAGAATAGCTATAAATCACTCCCTTACCTGAGGCCTCGTACCATTCCGTATTGCTGCTTTGACAATGTGGACAGATGGCCCGCGGATAAAAGTGCGTCCTGTTGCAGTCTGTACAGCGCTTCATTAGCAGTTTGCCCTCATTGGCGGCAGCCCAGTATGTCTCAGTCTCCATGCTGATGGCCGGCGTGGGGTATTCTCGCTCAGAGACCTCAGTCATGCGTCATTCCTCCCTAAAATAACAGTTGAGCTTCCCATGCGGGAGCCGATAGATCCGCCAGTGCCGTGGGCCAAAGCCAGCGAGCAATCGGGTACCTGCACCTTGGGATGGGCCTCACCGCGCAGCTGACGGGCGGCCTCAATCACTTTGGTGATACCGCCTCGGTTGGTAGGGTGATTGTTGCACAGGCCCCCGCCATCAGTATTGAAGGGCAGCTTGCCAGTGCCAGAAATCAAGTTGCCGTCGGAGACGAACTTACCGCCATCGCCCTTTTCACAGAAGCCGAGGTCTTCCAGGGTTTCCAAAACAGTGATTGTGAAGCTGTCATAGATGGAGACATAGTCAATGTCAGCCGGTGTAAGATTGGCATCCTCAAATGCAATCGGCCCAGATTTTACGGCACCAGTGTAGGTGATATCCACATGTCCGGCGTTGAGATGCTTGATGTATTCGCCGTGGCCCAGAATCTTGACGCACCGATCACCAAGAGTTTTTGCGATCTCGGGACTAACGATCACCAGTGCGCCACCTCCGTCAGAAATGACGCAGCAATCTAGTCGATGGAGAGGGTCGGTGATAATGGGGGAATTAATAACGTCCTCCACCGTCACCACATTACGTAACATTGCATGTTCATTATGCTGAGCATGGTGCGAGGCTGCGACCTTGATCCAGGCCAGTTGCTTGGAAGTGGTGCCGTATTGATGCATATGGCGCATCGCAGCCATGCCGTACATGTTTGCCACCACCGGGCCATAGGGGTTTTCAAAACCCAGTTCGGGCAGTGTATTACCATAATCACGCGTCCCCAGAGTAGCGACGCCTTCTGCCCTGGGCCGGCCAGCCAAGGTAACTAGAGCTACGGAACATTTACCCATAGCGATGGCGTTCATGGCGTGGCCCACGTGAACCACATATGACGAACCGCCCGTCTCCGTGCAGTCAGTATATTTAATGTCCAGCCCCATGTATTCGGCCATGGAGATGCCACCCAGTCCCGGCGCATCGCCGGCACAGAAATAGCCGTCCACATCATCCATGGAAAGCCCAGCATCCGCGAGGGCGCCAATGGCAACCTCGGCGTGGAGTTGTGGAATTGTCTTGTCGACCGCTTTGCGGGTGGGATGTTCATAGATGCCCGCAATGTAGGCCTTGCTACTTCGGCTCATACTTGTTCTCTCTCTTGTCTTGAAATTCCGATTAATATGATTTGGGTAAATCCAGAGCCTTTTCAGCGAGGAAGCTGAGGATCAGCTGTGGTGAGATTGGTGCAAGGCGGTGGATCAAGCTCTCCCGAAGATACCGCTCCACATGAAATTCTTTGGCATAACCCATACCGCCGTGTGTCATCACAGCATTCGTGCAGGCCTTGAAGGCGGCCTCGGCGGCCAAATATTTTCCGGCATTGGCTTGCAGGCCACATTCAAGGCCAGAATCATAAAGAGCTGCCGCATGAAATGCCATCAGGTGAGCAGCTTCCAGTTCCGCCCAGGATTCTGCTAAGGGGTGCTGAATGGCTTGATTCATACCGATTGGCCGGTCAAACACCACCCGTTCCCTCGCATAATCCACAGCTTTTTTCAGAGCACAACGGCCGAGCCCCACCATTGAGGCGGATATCAAAATTCTCTCTGCATTCAGGCCGTGGAGCAGATAACGAAAGCCCTTACCTTCTTCGCCAATCAAATCCTCTTTTGGGACTTCCAGATTATCGATAAACACTTGGTTGGAATCCACACATTTACGGCCCATCTTATCGATGGCACGTATTTCACAGTGATTACGGTCTAGGTCTGTATAAAACAGGGACAGGCCGTTTATTGGCTTGTCTGTTTCGGATTCATCCTTAGTACGAGCGATCAGTAACATCTTGTTGCAGACCTGTGCTGTAGAAGTCCAGATCTTTTCACCGTTGACTAGGTAGTAATCACCCTTGTCCACGGCTCGTGTTGTCAGGCGTGTTGTGTCTAGTCCCGTATTCGGCTCCGTTACTGCAAAACAGGCAATGTCATCGCGCCTGATCACCGGTGGTAACCACTTGCGTTTCTGATCGTCCGTACCGAATACAACCACCGGGTTCAGCCCAAAAATACCAATCGCCAGGGCCGCGAACCCCGCGTTGCCACAGCCTGCTTCCGTGATCCCCTGCACCATAGCCGCGGCATCCGCAATACCTAGGCCGCTGCCGCCGTACTCCTCGGGCATGGCGATACCCATCCAGCCTTCCTTGGTCATGGCCTGACAAAAATCCTCCGGAAATTTGCCGTCTGAATCCCGATCTAGCCAATATTGATCACCAAACTGCTCACACAGTTTCATGACACTATTTTTGATTTGTTGTTGTTCTGGAGTGAAATTTAAACTCATTATTTTTCCGTTCTGTGAACTTGGTAGACTTGTCTACAAATTGGAGGAACCCCTGTTTTAGCTGGGATCTCCAGAAATATAGGCAAATTCGTTAGTATGCGAATATATACACAAGGCAACCGTGCAATCTGGTCTGAGCCCTCTCATTCGACAGCCAGGTGCCGAGTGAAATTCTATAATGATATCAATTTTCTTTCTAAATTATTGCCGTATACGGAATACTTAGCGCAATTGAGCGAGCCTTGCATACTCGGCTTTGAATAAATGGACTTTTAATGGGGGGATTGCCATCTCATTAACGATCACTAGATTTAGCGACCAATCTCATGACAGCATTGGTGTTAGAGTAGCAGGGTGCGACACCGCCTCGGCTGCAGAGCGAACTAGTTGCGAGGTACATTTGGAGGAGCGAGAAAGGTATCTTAGAGAGGTCCCCCGCATATTCCTTAGGCTTCGGATTGCCCATCTTAGTAACTGAACGTAGGGTCAATTGCGGGGTCGTGATTTGAAAATTATCATAGATACTGATCCTGGTCAGGACGACGCGGCTGCAATCATGCTGGCACTTGGTAGTCCAGAACTGGAGGTGCTAGGAATAACAGTGGTAGCGGGCAACGTGCCTCTGCCGTTAACGGAACGCAACGCACGCATCGTCTGCGAAATGTGCGGACGAACGGATATCAAGGTTTTTGCCGGAGCAGATAGACCACTCCAACGCCCCTCAGTCACAGCAGAACATGTGCATGGCAAGACTGGATTGGACGGTCCGGATCTTTTCGAACCATCGTTTCCGTTGCAAGACACCCACGCCGTAGAATTCATCGTTGATTCTGTAATGAACGAAGCTCCGGGCACAATTACCCTCTGTCCAATCGGTCCCCTGACGAACATTGCGCTCGCATTACAAAATGAACCTTCTATCGCAGACCGACTCAAACAGATTGTTTTGATGGGCGGCGGTTATTTCGAGCAGGGCAACATTACGCCCTCAGCGGAATTCAATATTTATTCGGATCCCGAAGCCGCCGACCGTGTTTTCAACTGCGGCGCCCCAATCACTATGATGCCCTTGGACGTTACCCACAAAGTGATGACCACAAAAAGGCGTGTGGATGCTATCCGCAACATAGACAACCGAGCGGCACAGGCCCTAGTGGATATGCTGGAATTTTCCGAGCGTTTTGATGAAGAAAAATACGGCACCGACGGCGGGCCCTTACATGACCCAACGACCATCGCCTGGCTTTTACAGCCCTGTCTTTTCAAGGGTCGTTTGTGCAACGTGGAGATCGAAACCCAATCGGAACTAACCCGTGGCGCCACCGTTGTGGATTGGTGGGATGTCACTGAACGGCCAAAAAATGCCCTAGTTATTCGCGAGGTCGATGCCGATGGCTTCTTTGAACTAATTCTGCAACGCCTGCAGAACCTTGGATAGACAAGATATTCCCGTATCATCCCTCGTGGTCCGTCGCGCACAAAATAAACCGTAGTTCTTGGGGCTGGATGTATATTAGGTCAAAGCCGCTTTTAACCCCTCCAAACATTTATGAAAATTCTCTAAGGTGTCATAGGGAAACCCGCACACAAGTCGATCAACACCTAACGAACGATACTCCACCAACAATTCACGGGTGTGCGTTTCGTCCTCTAACGGCAACCGCGCTGATGCGGTGACCGTCCCTGGCGACCGGCCCTTTGCGTCTGCGAGTTCCCGGTATGTTTGAATCGCCGGGGCTAAATTTTTAGGTTTCCGAGAAATCGGATACCAGCCATCACCGTATTTTACCGCCCGCTCCAACGCGTGCGGCGCCCGACCACCAATCAATATGGGGGGCTTTGGCGGCCGTGGCTTGAAAAGGAACTCCTGGCCATTAGTCGCCATAACGTCGCTGTCGAAACAAGCATTGAGATAGGCCAGCGTTTCATCAGAAATTTGGCCCCTAGCGCGCCTGTCAACGCCAAGAGCTCTAAATTCCGCCTCCATCCAGCCGATCCCCACACCGAGCAACAGTCGGTTTCCACTCAATTCCTGCACCGTAGCCACTTGTTTAGCCGTAGGCAGAGCGGCGCGATAAGGTAGGATGAGCACCCCGGAGCCAAGTTTGACTTGGGTCGTTAATCCGGCGAGCCAAGCGAGTGTCGTCAAGGTATCTAGATAACGGCCGCCGCTACCTTCGGCATCATCAGGGGGAATGGCAATGTGATCCGTGATCCAGATTGATTCAAACCCTAAGGTCTCTGCGGCCAACGCTGCACCGGCAACTACCTCCCTGCTCGACTGGGATCCCATGTTTCTGATCGATATACCGATATCCATTAAAATCTCCGATCAAGCGTATGAAAGACCTGTATCTACCGCGAAGAAAAACGGAACTATGGTCTGCATTAAGATCGGATTAGGCGTTCTTTCGCATATGGTCTAACACCGCTTCCAGTGGCTCGACGTCACCAAATTTTGCATCCATATCATAAAGGTTCCATTCCACGGCACCGGCAATCCTATCGCCAATGCATTCGCGCGGAATAATGGGTCTGAACCCATCGGCTATAGCGTCTTCAACCGTGGCACGGACACAGGCGCTTGCCGTAGCACCGGTCACCACGACGGTGTCAATGCCGCAAGCAGTAAGATAACTATTAAGATTAGTGCCTCTAAATGCACTAGCTTGTTTTTTGACGATTAGTAATTCATTCGGTCGCCGTTCCAGGCGGTCATCGATCTGCACAGCTTCAGAGCCCGCGCGCAAAACTTCGGCAGGAATTTTCTTGCCCCAGAGTCCCATGTCAGAATGCTCGCCCTCGATAATTTCGTAGGCCGTGGTGGTAAAAACGATAGGTGCCCCTTTGGCACGAAATGCCGCAAGGACCTGCTGCACCGCCGGAATTACCGTATCCATTCCTTCGCAGGTGAATGCATTGTTTTCTCTTGTCCAGGCATTCGCCAGATCAATGTTGATTAAAGCGGGCTTCTTGCCCCAGCCAATGCGCCGTTGAAAGCCCCGTGCCTGGTAGAGACTACTATCGACCGCAAACAATTTGTCCAGAGCAGCCTTGATTTCAGGATCCATGGTGCACTCCTTTCCGTCCAATATATTATTTTTTCGCCAAGCTTCTTCTACCGCAATGATTAATTTCGAGAACAAGGCCTGAATTTGCCGAACACTAGATCCGAGTCCATTTCGAAGTCGGTGTCACAAACTAAAATTATGCTGCAATTTGTAAAGAATGCGTGGCCAAAACTATCTGTATAAACTCTGGAGAAGCCAGCAAGATTCGAACCGACAAATTATGAAATAGAACAACAGCAAACTGACTCTGAAAACTGCCAATGTTATTTATTTTCTAGCCAGTATTGACCATTACCTTCTTAACAAATAGACAACTCCCTTTAGCTAAATATAGAGGGGCACGACGCTCCACCGATTGTAAAGTATCACGCAGTTTTGAGCGGCGTGGAGCTCCCAGCTGAATTATTCTTGAAGTTCGTCAACGAAATTTTAGGGGAAAGATATGACCATTGAACGTTTTATGGTTGACGGTGAGTTGGAGCCGGTTAGCCACTATTGCCATTCGGTGCGGGCCGGTAATCTTGTCTGGGTCTCGGGTGTAGTCGGCATGCGTGCCGACGGCTCAATTCCGGACGACACAGTGGCGCAGTTTGATATTGCCATGGACGCGCTGGATGCATGCCTTTGTGCGGCGGGAGGCAAACCGGAGCACGTAGTCAAGGTTCAAGTCTTTTTGACGGATATCGCCGAACGCGCCTCAATCAACCCGCGACGCATTGATTACTTCGGCAAACATCGTCCGGCTTCAACTTTGGTTGAGGTCTCAGCTTTGGTAGATCCGCGTATGAAGGTAGAAATAGAATGCCAAGCCGTTATACCGAATGCCGCATAAGAAAATTAATGATGTACGTGCCGTGACACACTAGTCCTCGCTGTCACGCAGCAGGACCCTGGCCTCTCTCAATTGGACGATAATGTCTTCGCCGTAACCCAATTCGCGCAGCACTTCGCCGCCGTGCTCACCAAAACGCGGCGCGTGGCTGCGGATTGCGGAGGGTGTCTTGCTGAACTTCACCGGCGGCCGGGCCAACACGGTCTCACCCTCACTAGGATGGTGGTGCGCTTCGAACATGCCCACAGCTTGCAGATGCTCGTCCCTCATCAGTTCGTTAATATCAACGATTGGCATACAGGGGATCTCCGCCTCGTCACATAGTGCCAACCATTCGGCTGTCGTCTTGCCCGGCGTCACCTCGGCTATGAAACCATACAGATCGTCTACACTCATTATCCGCGCCCGGTAAGTCGAGAACCGTGGATCTTCCATTAACTCTGGCCGGCCAACGGCGGCGAAAAACTTGCTCCAATGGCGGTCGCTATAGGGAAGGATGCAGACATGACCATCCTTTGTGGGGAATGGCCGACGCGATGGAGTAGTCACCCGCTGATAACCCATTTCTCCTTCCGGCGGCACATAGGCCTGGCCATTCAAATGCTCAATCATGTTGAACGAAACCATGGTCTCCAGCATGGGCACTTCTACGAACTGGCCCTCTCCGGTGCGTTCCTTGTGCAACAAAGCCACGGCGATTGCCTGGCTCAGGGTCAGACCGACGACCTTGTCCGCCATGGCTGAAGGCACATAACGGGCCTGGCCGTCCTGACGTACAAACAGACTAGACAAGCCTGAGGCAGCCTGTATCGCGTCGTCATAGGCCGGCTTGGCCCGGTACGGCCCGTCCTGGCCAAATCCATAGGCGCCGACATAAATTACGTCCTGCTTTAGTGCCGTCACCGCTTCATAGTTGAAACCAAGGGCAGCTATGGCCTGGGGCCTCATATTGTGAACGAAGACATCCCCTGTGGGTATCAGCCGACGCAGCACCTCCTTGCCCGCGTCCTGCTTCAGGTCCAGCGCCAGCGAGCGTTTGTTACGATTGGCGTTGAGGAATATTCCGCCCATGTTAACGCTGCGTACCGTACCCATGTTGCGGGCTATATCGCCGGTTGGCGGTCCTTCAACCTTTATCACATCTGCGCCCATATCGCCCAGCATTTGCGTGGCATAGGGGCCTAGCAGCACACTAGTGACGTCGATGATACGAATTCCGTCCAAGGCACCAGGCACGGCTTTGCTTCCTTACGTGGTTGAAAAAGGCTGATTCATATCCCATTACGGTGATCGGCGGTCAAGTCCGAGCCTATATTGCTGTTGTAAATTTTTTTTACTGGCCCTCGCCGTATGGTAACAATTCCCTGTACACGATTTCATTTTTGACCAATTCCTCAATCGCAGATTCATCAAACCCAAGTTCCCGTAAAATTTGGTTGGTATCGCTGCCAAAGGTTGCGGTAGGAGGACTCGGCTGGAAGCCATCCTGGTCAAGTTCCACTGGCGGCCCCAGCACTCGTACGGTACCAGCTGTCGGGTGAACCATGTCATGGAACATACGATTGGCATGAGCATGAGGATCGTCAAACAATTCGATCGGAAAATGCACTGCAGCCACTGGGATCCCAGCCGAGTTCAGTCGGTTAATCCAGTTTTCTGCTGAATCCTGCCTCACAATGGCCTCGACTTCTTGCTTGAGCGCGGCGTAATAGTCCTGCCAATGGGGTTTTTGTAAACTCGTCTCCGATAGACCTCTATCCTCTATACATAACACTTCGGCGAATTTAACGCGCAAAGAATGACTGCCGCAGGCAACAGCAATGGCCCGATCAGCGGTCTCGAAGGTACGAAAATAAATAGCGGTCATGGATAGAAAGCGCGAGTTCGGCATCGCCATTGCTTGCTCTTCATACGGTACATTCGCAGTCCGCTGCGCGGCAAGATTCTTCAAAGCCGCCTCATGAACTGGGCGGTCTTGCTCCTCCGAACGCACCAGTTGATTGTTGGCCAGGGTCATTGCTGCCTGCATCAGCGAAACATCCACGATGCCGCCACGGCCGGTACGCTCGCGGCGTAGCAACGCCGAGGCGACGCCAAAAGACAGACACATGGCGCACATATAATCAGCACTGACTGGATCGCCCGAAGCCGGTCGGCCCTCCAGCATTCGGCCGTTAGCAGCCATCAGGCCACTACGAGCCTGCAAAACGATATCCATACCTGAGAGGCCAGCATCGGTACCCCGCTTGCCAAAGGCGGTGACGGAAGCAATGACTAGCCGCGGATGCACTAACAATAAATCATCAGGGTCTAGCCCTAACTCTTTTTCTAGTCCGGGACGGAAGTTGATCAGCACCACATCGGCCCAGTCGAGTAACTGATTGATCACTGGGCGTGCCTCTATATGACTGAGGCGCAGCGGCAATGATTGCTTACCGCGGTTACGGGAAAGGAAAATTCTGGATTCTCCCGGCGCCAGGGGATTGAACCTGCGTGTTGGGTCGCCGCTCGGGCTTTCAATCTTGATCACCTCGGCACCACCATCCGCTAGCATCTGCCCGCAAAAGGGTACAGCTATAAACTGGCCAAATTCAGCCACACGAATACCATCGAAGGGTTTGTCATCCTTCATCGGCATTCACCGCCGCCCCTGCCGCAAGGCGAAGCGCATTTCGTATACCGGCCTTCAGCAGACATTTGCCAACTCCTTGCAGCCAATTAGAACGCCGACCGCCACTTCGGCCGACCAGGAAGCTCCGGCCCGATTCAAATCGAAAGATGACTTTTCCTGCTAGCTACTAACCAATTTCACATTCATGATAGCAAATGGACCAATCGCGTCATTCGGAAAATAGAAAATTCCTTGAAAGGATTGTTGATGCTGAAAATTTATAGAGCTGAGGAGCGAGCAACAAAAAAGGCATCTGGGAATCTATTCGAAGGTGATGTGTTCCAGGACGAAGTACTAGTAGGAACCGCACCATCGAGAATGAGGGCGACAAACGTGACCTTCAGTCCAGGCGCTAGAACGGCTTGGCATCAGCATCCGGTCGGCCAGACATTATGGGCTGTCTCCGGAATTGGCCGTGTGCAAGTTGAAGGCGAACCGGTGCAGGAACTACGACCCGGTGACACCGCGGTCATCCCGCCAAATACCCGCCATTGGCATGGAGCTACGCCGGATAGAATTTTTACCCATCTTGCCATGTCAGAGACAACCGAGGACGGCGGCGGCACCGAATGGTTCGAGAAGGTCATCGACGGCGAATAGACTTATTAGAGCAACTTAGAGCAACGACAATTAGTTGTCTGCGATCCTAACTGTGAGACTATTCAAGGGGCAATTTCCCTTCACTTACGCGGATGTTGTTAATGACCTCTTTGACCCTTTGGCGCAGCGGTGCGTATTGCACTCCGAACTCTTCAATGACACGTGTGTTATCGATCAGGTAGTTCCCGGAAATCTCCCGCCCGCCAGTGTCGGCTTCAAAACGAATATCGGCGTCGGGCAAGAATTCGCGCACTAAGGCTGCCAATTCACCCAGGCTAATTATTGCACCGCCAGAATTGTATGTTTCGTGGTTTGGCTTGTCAGCTGACAGCACACGAGCAAAGACTTCGGCCATGTCTTCCACATGAATGACGCAGCGCATAGCATCAGCGTGAGGGAGGATGACTGACTGATCACGTGCTGGTTGACACATGCAATTTACGTGATCGATAGAACCAAACTTTTTATCCGGGCCCGTCACATTGGCTGGACGTATGCAAGTGATCGTCATCCCATAAGCGCGGCGATAGTCATAAGCTTGCCATTCATTAATGATCTTATTTACCGCATATTGGCTCTCCCCCTGGCGCTCGTCGGTTTCATCAACTAAACGCTCGCCGAAATTAGATTGTTGGCCAGATACAGCAAGCGAACTCGCAAAAACAGTATGCTTGACACCTCCGCGCCGAGCCGCCTCAAAACAATTGTCCATACCCTGGATATCGAGTTTGAATGCTACATGAGGAGCAATAGTCCCGATAAAATATGACAGATTAACGATGCGATCAGCGCATGAATCTTGCACTGCTCCCATAACATCATCAAATTGGGTCACATCACCGCGTATTAATTTGACCTTGTCGCCCAATGGTGAAAATGCCTCTAAGCTGCCTTTTATGTCGACATCCATACAAGTTACTTCATGTCCTGCTTTAACGAGGACCGGAATTAGCCGTCGCCCGATAAAGCCAGCACCGCCAAGCACCAATACAGACATATCGTTATTCCTTTTCCAGTAACTCACATGACTAAATATTCTTTTTGCTACACAATAGCGCTGACACCTCGAGTAGCGACATCATTCTAGATGATCAGTCATTGGTACCTGCCACCCTATCCATTGTGTCACTTGATGGGGTCAATCAGACTGATTATTGGTGAATTTTAGTCCAATTTAAATAAGCTTCTTGTTAATCTGCACACATCTTGCTTTCCCGAGGTTTACCTCAGATGAGTATTGTTGTGCACTCCAGCGCACACAGACTTTTTCCGGTATCCAAGGCTAGCAGCAAGGGAGGGTGACATAACTGAAGAAGCCTGGCGGATAAAGATAGGTACCAGCACGGCGCCCAGGTCGGTCGGTGGCAGGACATGATTAAGCCCTTTTATGGCTGGGTTGTTGTGGGCTCTGCATTCCTAGTACTTTTCTTGACATATGGTGTGCAATACTCCTTTGGGGTCTTCGTACCCCCAATGTTGGATGATTTAGGCTGGCAGCGGGCCAGCCTGGGTGGCGCATTCTCCCTGTACAGTATGGTATATATGGGTTTCAGCTTGGTCAGCGGGCGGTTGACAGACACGCTGGGGCCGCGTCGGGTGATCGGTTTCGGCGGCGTGATGCTGGGCCTCGGCATCATGGCGACAAGCCAAGTGTCCGCCCAGTGGCAGTTGTATCTGTACTATGGCATCATTGCCGCACTCGGCATGAGCACCGCGTATATACCTTGCAATATGACGGTGGTTCGTTGGTTTAATCGCCAGCGGGGATTAGCATTGGGAATTGTCTCGTGCGGCGCCAGTTGCGGTATCCTGGTAGTACCAACGCTCTCATCATACATGATTACCCTTACGAATTGGCGGGTCAGTCTCTTAACCCTAGGAGCGAGCATGTTCGTGCTAATTATCATAGCTGCACGCTTTATGGTGCGTGATCCCGAATTGTTGGGACTCCAAACTGACGGCAAGGAGACTTTGACAACCGACGAAAACCTTGGTCTCAGCGAGGTATTGAACGAAGCAACGGGTTGGACCTTAACTGAAGCGCGAAGCACGCTTTCGTTTTGGTTATTCCTGCTCACCTTTGCTGTCATCCTACTGACAACGACCATTCCATTTGTCCATGTGCCATTTTTCGCCCGAGACATTGGCCTATCCGCCATTGGTGGGAGCATGGCCGTGAGCATCTGCGGATTATTTGCCTTAATTGGCAGTATTAGCTTAGGCACATTGTCCGATCGTATCGGCCCCAAACGGGCTGTGTCGCTCTCACTGTGTATGCAGGCGGTGGCGTTTCTGATTTTCCTGTTAGCCAGGGATATGGTTACACTTTATCTCGGGGCGGCGGCGTTTGGGTTCTTCTATGGGGGCATCGCCTCACTGTTTCCAGCTCTGGTAGGTGATTTGTTCGGCCGCGCTCATGCCGGCGCCATCGGCGGCTTCATCTTTGGTGGCGCCGGCATCATAGGCGCATGGGGCCCAGCAGTTGCGGGCTATCTACGAGATGTCGATGGTGATTATCGGCGTGCCTTCATCTTGTGTGCACTTACGGTGGCTTGCTCACTAGTATTATTCCTAGTGCTGCCCAG
>CAZDQC010000024.1:0-4197 GCA_964507245.1 uncultured Rhodospirillaceae bacterium | reverse complement strand
ACCAACATCATTAAATTTCTAGACGGTGAATGAAAAAATTTATTTTGCTCGGAATGTCCTTCGTTGTCCTGCTGACAAGTGGTTGCGAAAGCACCAAACAATGGACAAAGGCGCTGGAAGACCTTAACAAGACGCTGTCTCCACTGGTGATTTTCAAGAAATCTGGTCGTTAGATCGGCCAGCTATTGAAATTTGTAAGAGACTAGCATGATAACTAGTGTCCGCGGCACTGGACGCCGCAAACAATATGGCCTGCGCTGTCTCATGATCCATGATGGTCCGCACAGTACACCGGAGGCACCCGCCCTACAGGTCCGGTACGAAATTACAAGTTTTGGATAGCTGCATTTACCTCCGCAACAGTCTGCACCCAGCCGAATTTCATGGCAAAATTCCGTAGCGTGGCTCTGTGCAACTCTGTATCAAATGAAGATACGGCATCTGAAACAAGTGTAGTGGGATAGCCACGATGAAATGCCTCGCGGCCGGTTTCTTCGACACAAATTTGCGTCACCGTGCCCGTGATCACTAACGATCCAACACCCATTCTAGCTAGGTCATCGTTTAACTCCGTATCGTGGAATGCGCCATAGCCATATTTTTCGATAATCAAATCGTCGGTATCTGGATATAATTCTTCGATTATATCCGTACATTCCAACGACTGTCCCACGTCCGGATAATAGCGACTGTGCCCTTTCCAGCAGCACTTAGTCGCAGGTTCGCATTCGGGTGACCAAGTCCAACCTAAGTTAGGCATCTGATGAGACAAGAACTTAGTATAAATCACTGGACGTCCCGCGCCTCGAAAGGCCGAGATCAAATCCAAATGCTCTGGCACAGTTCCAAGGGCATCTGGCACCCGCAAAGGACCTTCCAAGCGCACGAAATCATTTTGCATGTCAACGATAATCAACGCTGGATTACGGTATGAATTTCCACGTTCTGCCATGCCGCATCCAATTGCTTCATTCAATGCCAAGGATAGTGCCAAAACGCCCGCAAACCAAGGTAAAGCAGTACTTCCATAATTTCACGCCGTCGTCAATAAAGGTAGATTGCAGGTTAATAAGTGACCTGCACATCTCCAAATCGTGAATGTTGGTGCCACAAACCGCTGGTGCGATTTGGTATTCTAGGAAGGTAACTGCGACTTCAGCACTATTTACCCAATTTCAACCGCATAATAACACTCGGCTATACGGCGCGGGCCTTCGTCTTGAATAGAGGTGGAGGCAAAATTTATGCTTCAAAATTTTCAGCGTCAAAAATGTCTTTCACAAATTCTCGAGATTTCCAATCAGGGTCGGGCGGCTTATGACCCTCCCTGGGCGCAAAAATCGAGTCTCCCACGGATACCATTTTTGGAATGTAACGTGGGCAATTAGGGAAGATGAAATCCACTGCCAGGCGGATCAGTCGTTTAGCGCCCGGCCAGTTGGCTATTCCTGAGTCGGAGTTGGCGATACTTGCTTTGCCGGTAATGCGTAAACGGGCGGCAGAGCCGTCAAAACGATTGCCGTCAAAACTGAGAAACAGCAAACCAACGCGTGGGCTGCGAAGAATATTTCCTAGGCTGCGGTACATGCGGTTGCCATCGTAATCCGGCCAGGTCAATTCTTGCTTGCCCGTTATACGCACGAAACCGGGTGCACCGCCCTTGAAGGAGCAATCCACGTTATCATCTGCGGCACTGGCCAGAAAAAAGAAGGACGCAGTCTCGATGAGCGATCGATCATCATCGTTGAAGGTAGTGCGCATACGATGCTGTTCCAGGCGATCAGCAACAGCCCGTCCTTCGTACCGGTCCTGGAGCTCGCGCATCCCGTCGTGATAAAAGTCCATGGTGGCCTCCCCATTATTGGCACATAAAGGATCAAAATACGCCATCCTACACTCTTTGGCAGGGCTCGGTGTCGGTTTTGGAAGATGTCTATGTATGTTCACCAAAATCCGGGCAATATTTTTAGCCCTTCGGCCATTAAGGCGCTGCTCAAAGTCCTCTACAGTAGACTATGACCAAAGCGGTTCGTAGTTAGTCAATGGCCTTTGATCCGGCGCTACCCTATTTTTTGATAATATCGCCTCATCGCCAATTTACCGGTCGAATTTTCCAAAACCAATAACTACCGTCCCGGCTATTGGCTACAAACGCCTCTAGCCTGAAATTAAACGATATCCAAATGCATCACCTTTGGTGATGATATGCCCCATGGTGGGTGAGGCGAAATGCGCGGGTGCGATTAGGGTGTCGGTATCCGCGTAGCGTTCAATGAGGGCCCGTCGGGTAGCCGCCGATTGTGCACGGTCCTCGCAGGCACGACTGGACCAGTCAGGGCAGACCAATTGTATCGGATGATGCATCACGTCGCCGGACAGCACCGCACTCGCGCCCTGTGATTGCAGTTTCAGAACCACATTACCGGCTGTATGGCCAGGTGCCGGTTCAAACCAAAGGCCGTCATCAATTTGATGATCCATGTCCACAAGCACAGCCTGGCCAGCCTCCATCACCGGCAAAACACTGTCATCATAGACATTCGGTACTGGACCCTCGGTTCCGTCAACATGGCGTCTTTCCCAGAATTCGTATTCCTTCCGAGCGAAAATGTATTTGGCGTTTGGAAAGGTAGGAACCCAACGGCCATCTAATAATTTAGTATTCCAGCCCACGTGGTCTACGTGAAGGTGAGTGCAGAGCACGAAATCCACCTCTTCCGGCTGTACCCCGGCTGCTGCAAGGTCAGTTAAGTACGGCAAGTCCAATTGATGAAACATGTCCCGACCGGGACGGTCCTTGTGGTTGCCGACGCAGGTATCAACCAAGATAGTGTGATGCGGAGTACGCAGGATATATGACTGTATCGTCAAAACAATTTTGAACGTTTCTGGCT
Organism: uncultured Rhodospirillaceae bacterium; assembly: GCA_964507245.1. Taxonomy (GTDB): domain Bacteria; phylum Pseudomonadota; class Alphaproteobacteria. The sequence continues at coordinate 1,303 of CAZDQC010000024.1, read as the reverse complement.
CTAGGTAACGTGGCATAAGCCAATCCCGATTGGCCTCGACAACGTCCATCTGCGCATCGGGAATAAACGACTGTAATTCGAGAAACGGACCCTCGCTTTCGATCACGCGACTAATTTCAAATTGGCCTATATTCATCATTTTTCTGGCGCCTCAAAATATCAGTTTTTAACCGCCTAGATTGGCCTTTCGGACCTTATCAACCCGCGACGAAATCTCTGAGGAATTGACTGCCGGGTTGCGGTCATTTTTGAATAAAAAATCTCGATCAGCAATCTCTAATCCCCCACTTACCATCATAGTGGCGCACTATTTTTCTACTGCATTGCATCATTTAGCCTATCTATCCCACCGACGTTGTCAAAGTGTTACACTCGAGATCATAATCGCGAAGCTCGTAGGAGACAGCGATGACGCTACCACTGATACCCACGACCCTGGTCGGGAGCTATCCACAGCCCGATTGGCTAGTCCATAAGGATATTTTGCTAAGTAGCGGACCCCCGCGCGTACGCATGCGGAATGTCTGGCGGCCGTCAGAAAATTTACTGGAAGAAGCACAAGACGATGCCACATTAGTGGCGCTGCATGACCAGGAACGAGCCGGCATTGATATCGTCTCGGATGGTGAAGTCCGCCGGGAGAGTTATTTCAACCGCTTCGCCAACGCCTTGGAAGGTGTCGATGTGGATAATCCGGCGATAGTGCCTGGCCGTACCGGAAAACCCACACTTGTACCACGCGTGGTTGGGCCAATTAGACGCCGCGAACCTGTTCAGGTGCGCGACGTGGCCTACCTGCGATCCCATACAGACAAACCCATAAAGATGACCATTCCCGGTGCTTTCACAATGGCCAAGATGGCCGCGGACGAACATTATGGAGATCAAGAGACCTTGATCATGGCTTATGCGGACGCGGTTAATGAAGAAATCCACGAGATGAAAGAGGCTGGTGCCGACGTAATCCAAATCGATGAACCGCATATGCAGGCTCACCCGATTGAATCAAATCGTTTTGGCGTCGCGGCAATCGACAAAGCATTGGAAGGTATTTCGGGTACGACGGTAATTCATCTCTGCTTTGGTTACGCCTACGCAGTCAGTGACAAACCGTCTGGCTATTCCTTTCTACCCGAGCTTGATAAGTGTTCCGCATCGGCAATCTCCATCGAGGCTGCAGAACCTAGCCTAGACCCCTCAATTCTGGAAACACTACCTAACAAAAATGTGTTGTTCGGCGTCGTTGATCTTAGGGATCAGACCGTGGAAACTTCAGAGATCATTGCCAACCGGCTCCGCAGCG
>CAZDQC010000023.1:0-35823 GCA_964507245.1 uncultured Rhodospirillaceae bacterium | reverse complement strand
TAGCCCTTATTCCGTTCATCGGTAACCCGTTTGGCCTTGAATTGGGTTTTGGGCAATGTGCCAGGAGCAACCACTTCTACATCGCTACGCACTTCGATCTCCCCCCGAAGGGCAGTCATAACCTCTTCCACCAAGGGAGATTCTTGGCCATGGTCAGCATGCTCGACCACTATTTTCATCACATCCATGCCGTCTTTATCCCGATTAGTCAGCACGATCTCGAATTCGTCGCCCACCCCGGGCACGGAGCGCACGGCCTTTTCTATCTGGGTCGGGAAGAACTTGATGCCGCGGAGATTGATCAAATCGTCAGCGCGGCCAGAAAAACAGCCCATGGCCCGGGCGTGGCTTCGGCCGCAAGCACAGGTATCCGTATTCAAGGTAGTGAAATCGCCCACCAGAAACCGAAGTTGTGGCGAACTTTCCGATATCAAGTTGGTGCAGACGGACAGGCCCCTTTCACCAGGTAGGGTTGCCTTTAGGGTATCGGGGTCCACCGTCTCCCAGACCTGGACATCCTCCATCAGGTGAAGGAAATAGCCGTCTTCGCCCCCGGTGGCAGAACAGGCATAGCCGCCGGCTTGAGGTGCAGCTTCGGTGCAGCCATAGAACTCCACCAGCCGGGCCGACCACAAATCCTCCAACTTTTCCCGCGTAGGGCCAATTGCCATGCACGGCTCACCGCCACAGAATAGTTTACTAACAGACGAAGTCGCGGGGTCTAGGTTCATATCCTGCATTACCCGGCCAATGTACAAGGCATAGGATGGGGTGCAGCACAGGATGGTCGGCTTAAACCGGTCGATCACGCCTGCCCGCATAGCGCCGTCCATACCACCGCCAGGAATCAAGCCGATACCCATCTTGGCAAGGCCCATTTGCACACCCCACGCCCAAACATGCGGGCCATAGCCGGTCATCATGTAGACTGTGTCGGCAGGGGTAAAGCCCATGGCGTGCATGGCACGAGCATTAGACCAAGCCCAAAGTTCACGGTCGATCTGGGAATAGCGGAAAATTCGCGGCGTGCCTGTGGTGCCCGAGGTGGAAAATAGCATCCAACCGCGGCGGCGCCAGATGTCATCAGTCATAGTCGTATAATGGCCATATGGCGGCGCAGCCTCGGCATCCACCGTCATTTCTGATTTGTTCACCACCGGCCATTTAGCAAGATCTTCGACAGTGGCAATATCTGTCGGCGCAAGGCCGAGGCTGTCAAAACGATTGCGGTAAAAGGCGCTATTTTCATAGAGGAAAGGCGTGACGGCAGTCAGTTTCTCGTTTTGGATAGCGGTAAGCTTATCCCGGCTCGCGCCATCCAAATTTGGTGACCACATGTTCAGGTTGGCAGCGGCGGTGTCGTCATACTTGAATTTTTCAAGCGTCGCCAGCCAGGCGTTACGGGTCATCATTGCCTTGTCCGTCATATGGTTTCTCTTTTCCGCCGTTTAATTATCCCTATCCAGGGCGCGCCAGCCAATGTCGCGGCGGTAGAAGCCGTCCGGCCAGTCGATGGCATCCACCCCCAGATAGGCTCGGTTCCTTGCCTCTCGGATGTCAGCGCCCTGCGCCGTCACGCCGAGCACCCGGCCTCCATTAGCTAACAACCTGTCGCCGTCTCGTACTGTACCTGCATGCAGCACCGAAACGCCGATCGCCGCCTCCGCCGCCTCGACGCCTCTAATCTCAGAACCCTTGGCATAGTCGCCAGGATAGCCCTTAGCTGCCATAACGACGGTGATTGCAGCTCGCTCCGACCAGGTGACTTCGTAGCCCGCCAATTGACCTTTAGCGGCGGCAATCAGGGCGGCGAGTGGATCGCTTTGCCACCGCGCAAGCAGCACTTGGCATTCCGGGTCACCGAAACGGACGTTGTATTCTATCAACTGTGGGCCTCGGTCCGTGATCATCAGCCCCGCATACAGCACGCCCTTGAAAGGGCGACCATCCTGTTCCATAGCCCGCATGGTAGGCAAGATGATGCGCTCCATGGTTTTTTGACACATTTCCTCCGTCATCACCGGCGCCGGGGAGTAAGCGCCCATGCCTCCCGTGTTGGGACCTTTGTCGTCGTCGAATACTGCCTTGTGGTCCTGGGCCGTAGCCAGCGGCAGAGCGTTGCGCCCATCGCACAAGGCGAAGAAGCTAGCCTCCTCCCCCATCAGGAACTGCTCCACTACAATCTCTTTACCGGCATCGCCAAATTGGCCACCCAGCACATTCTCAGCCGTGCTTAGGGCCTCTTCCGTGGTTTCACAAACGATAGCGCCCTTACCCGCCGCAAGACCGTCCGCCTTAACCACAATGGGAGCTCCCCGGTCCTCGATATAGGCCCGCGCCTCGTCGATATCCTGAAAAACTCCATAAGCAGCTGTAGGAATGTTGTGCTTTCGGCACAGCGTTTTGGTAAAGACCTTCGACCCTTCCAATATCGCGGCCCGCCGGTTGGGCCCAAAAGCTAGAATGCCTTCTTGCTCCAGCCGATCCACTAGGCCGCCGACGAGGGCCACTTCGGGGCCCACGATGACAAAATTAACCGTCTCCCGATGGCAGTAGGCGAGGATATCATCAAAATCCTCCACGCCGATATCGACGCATTCGGCCAGATTAGTGATACCACCATTTCCCGGACAACAGCTTAATCGCGTCGCCAAAGACGACCGAGCCACCCCCCAACAGAGCGCGTGCTCCCGTCCCCCCGAACCGATAACCAGAACATGCATGACATCCACACCTTTTCTACGTACTCAACCACCGCTAAATGTTCCTGAGTGTTGTATCATAGGTGTACGAACAGTTGATCAAGGTTTGTCCCTCATGGTCCAAAATCACTCGGACAACGTGCCCAATCTACCGGAGTTCTCCGTATCCGAGATTGCCGCTGCCGTGAAGCGCGCCGTGGAGGACAATTTTGGTTATGTACGCATTCGTGGTGAAATCTCAGGCTTTCTTGCAGCCCGCTCAGGCCATTTGTATTTTTCCCTTAAAGACGACAAAGCCGTGATTGACGGCGTGGTCTGGCGCGGCGCCGCTGGAAAACTGCGCTTTCAGCCCGAGGATGGCTTGGAGGTGATTTGCACCGGCAAACTATCCACCTACGCCCCCCGTTCGCGCTATCAACTGGTGGTCGATGCCATGGAGCCGGCGGGTATCGGCGCCTTGATGGCATTGCTGGAGGAGCGGAGAAAAAAATTAGCCGCCCAGGGCCTTTTCGCCGAAGAACGGAAGCAAGCTCTGCCGTATTTGCCCCAGTTGATCGGTGTCGTGACCTCCCCCACAGGCGCAGTGATTCGCGATATTCTACATCGCCTGCGTGACCGCTTTCCTTCCCGCGTATTGTTATGGCCGGTGCTGGTTCAGGGTGAGGGAGCGGCAGAACAAGTAGCCAGTGCCATTCGCGGTTTTAATACCTTGGATTATTCTTCCGTCCTCCCTCGCCCAGATCTGTTGATTGTGGCGCGGGGCGGCGGCTCCATCGAAGACCTGTGGGCCTTTAACGAAGAAGTCGTGGCACGAGCCGCTGCCGACAGCACAATTCCATTAATTTCAGCCGTTGGGCACGAAACCGACACCACCCTAATCGATTTTGTCGCCGATCGGCGAGCACCGACCCCAACGGCAGCAGCGGAAATGGCCGTACCCGTGCGTTCAGAACTGGTTTCAGATGTATCGGATCTAGGCCGACGCCTGGGCCTGGGCCTGCAGCGCGGCCTATCCCAGCGGCGTCGTGACCTGGGAGGACTGACCCGGGGCCTACGTGGACCGCGGGAACTATTGGCCTTAGCCCGACAACAACTAGATGAGTGTGCAGAGCGACTGCAGCGAGCACTACTGACATTTGGAGAAGAAAAGCGCGCAGGGCTTATGGCGATCAGGTCACGCTTGCGGTTACCCCTGGTAGCGGACCGGATTGATAGCAGTCAACGCGCCCTAGTGGAGTTCGACGGGCGCCTGTCCCGTGTTGTGGAAAATCGTGTCAAGGCTGATAGGCTGCGACTGACTGGCCAGGGAAAGCTTTTGGAAAGTCTAAGTTTCGAGCGGGTTTTAGATAGAGGATTTGCCGTGGTGCGAAAGCAGAACAACACCGTGGTTACAGCTGCCGCTAGTGCGGCGACGGGGGAGGCGTTGGCCATCACCTTCCGTGACGGCGATATAACCGTAACGGTCGACGGCGACGATGCTACGGCAAAGCTAAAATCAAGAGCCATTACCAAAGGAAAGGCGAAAAACGGCGGCCAGGGATCGCTATTTTGAGGTACCTGGCTGCTTTTTATCTTTTCCTGTTAGCGCCCTTCACCGCCTGGGCCGGGCCGCCAGCCTTGTCGGGTAATTTTACCCAAGGTGGCTTGGTATTCGGTCACACCGAACCAGACACCAGAATTGAATTCGATGGTCGGGCGGTCCGGGTCAACAGGAGTGGTGACTTCATCTTTGGGTTTGGTCGTGACTTTCCGGCCAGTGCGAATTTGTATTGGACGCCCGCCAACGGGAAAAGGCAGGCGCTAGACTTGAGCATCAAGGCGAGAACCTACAAAACCCAGCGGATCGACGGCCTGCCACCTAAAATGGTGACGCCACCCCAATTTTTAGTGGAACGGATCCAGCGGGAAAACCAAGGTATTGCAGCCGTGCGCCGCCTGGACAGCCCTGAACCTTGGTATATCAGTGGTTTTGTCTTGCCTGCTGAGGGCGTTATCAGCGGTGTTTACGGAAGTCAACGCATTCTCAATGGTAAGCCTCGCCGGCCCCACTATGGTCTTGACATTGCCAACCAGACGGGTACGCCAATCATTGCTTCCACCGACGGCCGCGTGGCCCTAGCCGAGAATGATCTGTATTATACTGGCGGCACAGTCATGCTGAACCATGGCCATGGCCTGACTTCGGTGTATTCCCATCTACAATCGGTCAGCGTGACTGTGGGCCAGTTCGTTCGCCAGGGTGAGCGGATAGGCACCTTAGGCGGCACGGGACGTGCTACTGGCCCCCATTTGGATTGGCGGCTAAATTGGTTTAATCAACGCCTAGACCCAGGCCTGTTGCTGGGTCTTATGCCGAAGCATTAGGTATTTTCATGGTCGAGTTAAATGAAGAACAAATTCAACGTTACGCTCGCCACATAGTCCTACAGGAAGTAGGTGGCTTGGGACAGGCCGCCCTGCTGGACGCCAAAGTTCTGGTGGTGGGTGCGGGAGGTCTGGGTTCGCCCATGCTGATGTACCTTGCCGCCGCCGGCGTAGGCACCATCGGCCTAGTGGACAACGATGAGGTTTCGCTGTCCAATTTGCAGCGACAGATTGCCCACGGCACGCCGGATATCGGCCGCGCCAAAGTAAACAGTGCCAGAGATCGCGCGGCGGCTCTTAACCCTGAAGTAACTTTCGTGCCGCATAGGACGCGCCTGAATCTGGGCAATGTGATGGACCTACTAACAGATTACGACATCATCGCGGACGGCACCGATAATTTTGATACCCGCTTTCTGCTCAACGATGCCTGTTTTCTGGCGAGAAAAACCTTGGTTTCGGCCGCTGTGCTGCGTTTTGACGGTCAGCTTTCTACCTACAAGGCTTATTTAGGTCCGCCGCACCCTTGTTACCGCTGCATTTTCCCTGAACCACCACCCCCAGATTCCATTCCCTCTTGCGCCCAAGGAGGGGTCTTGGGAGCCATGGCAGGCGTCATGGGCGCCATGCAAGCAACGGAAGTACTAAAGGAAATTCTGGATATAGGAACAAGCATGTCTGGCCGCTTTTTAATCCACGACGGCTTAGCCGGTAAATTCCGGACAGTGAAGGTGAATCCCGACCCCAGCTGCGCATTATGTGGCAAGGCCGCGACAATTAAGAATTTGGGATCGGGAAGCCGGTCTTAGTCCGGTAACATGTCTTCGTCGATGATGCGATCAGGTGGTTTGTGGCCGTCGACAAAAGTGCGGATGTTTATCAATACCTTTTCGCCCATATTGACACGCCCTTCAATGGTGGCGGAGCCCATGTGAGGTAGCAGTACCACATTCCCCATGTCCAGCAGTTTTTTGTTCACGGCTGGTTCATGTTCGAAGACGTCCAAGCCAGCACCCGCGATGCGGCCATCGTGCAACAGGCGCACCATAGCATCCTCATCAATCACCTCACCCCGCGCCGTGTTGACAATAAATGCCTGCGGTTGCAACAGTTGAAGACGCCGAGCCGACAATAGATGGTATGTAGCCGGGGTATGGGGACAATTGACCGAGATAATGTCCATGCGGGAAAGCATCTGATCTAGGCTCTCCCAATAAGTGGCCTCCAGTCCAGCCTCGGTCGCTTCATCGAGCCGGTGACGGTTGTGATAATGAATTGACAGGCCAAAGGCGCGGGCCCTGCGCGCAACGGCGGTGCCGATGCGACCCATACCGATAATGCCCAATCGCTTGCCCCAGATGCGATGACCTAGCATCCAGGTCGGTCCCCAACCTTGCCATTCCCCGGCCCGTAGAACGCGTTCCCCTTCCGTCACGCGCCGAGGCACGGCAAGGATCAGGGCCATAGTCATGTCGGCGGTGTCCTCTGTCAGAACGCCGGGCGTATTGGTGACGATAATGCCCCGTTCCCGCGCTGCCGTGAGGTCAATATGGTCCCATCCTGTGCCAAACGAGGCTATCAGCTTTAGTCGTTCGCCCGAATTGGCGATGACATCGGCATCAATTCGATCCGTTACCGTGGGTACCAGAACGTCGGTATGCTTCACCGCATCAACCAGATCCTCGTGGCTCATGTGATCGTCGGTCACGTTTAAGCGAGTGTCAAATAGTTCCATCATCCGAGTTTCAATCACGTCGGGGAGTTTTCGGGTTACGACGACCAAGGGTTTAGTTTGCGACATTGCTTTTCTCACGCAAGCAGGCAAGGGGTTGAAGGAACACTTCCCAGACGTCTCTACCAGACTGTGGTCTCAGGGACAAATGCCGGATTGATAATGTTGGGTTGACCGAGCTCCTTAGCAGTTGGCATAACATGGGAATGACACTGCTTCGTTTGGTATTTGTTTTTCTAGTTCTGTGTCTAGCGCCGGCTATGGCCGCCCTAGCAACTGACATGAAAATAGCTAAACCAAAATCTCCGGGCGCCTCCGGCCTAGCGATTCCCCGGTTTGTTTCGCTTGCCTCAAACACCGTGCACATGCGAGCAGGGCCAGGCGTCCGCTATCCCATAACTTGGATTTATAGGCGTTTAGGCACACCATTGATGGTAATGGCAGAGCATGAATATTGGCGTAAGGTGCGGGACGCAGAAGGCACAGAAGGTTGGATGCACCGCAGTCTATTATCGGGTCGCCGCACGGCGCTACTGCGCGGTACGGTAGCTGATTTGCACCAATTGCCTGACATGAAGGCACCGGTAATATTGCAGGCCGAGCCTGGCGTGATCGGTAAGTTATTGAAATGCAAAAAACTCTGGTGTCAAATTGAACTGGGCGACACCAGGGCCTGGATACGCCGCTCAGCGATCTTCGGCGCCTTGGCAATTGAGCAATTTTAGAAAATTATAATTTTTGAACTAGCGACCCCCTCCTCCGAACCTGCAGCCAGTTCATGATACCCTCCGGTTAGTCCAGTTGAGAAAGAAACTAGATAGAAATTCAATGAAATTTAGGAACGGTCCAAGAGATAATACCTACCCCCGTCTCCGTTATTCCAAAGCAGGCCGGAATTTACTAACCAGGTCTCTCCGGATTTAGTCGCCTACCGCTTCCTCCTCTACGATCTCCTTGCCAGTTTCCTGGTCGACCATTTTCATGGATAAGCGGACCTTGCCCCGGTCGTCGACGGCCAAGCACTTGACCCAGACTTCATCGCCCTCCTTGCAGATGTCATTCACAGTCTTGACTCGGTAATTGGCCAATTCCGAAATATGGCAAAGTCCGTCCCGAGTGCCGATGAAGTTCACGAAAGCGCCAAAATCAACTACTTTGACCACTTTACCCCTATAAATCTCACCCACTTCAGGCTCGGCGATGATGCCAGTGATCCAAGTCACCGCGGCGTCAATGCTAGACTGATCCGGCGAGGACACACGGACCGAGCCGTCATCAGCGATGTCAATTTTGGACCCGGTCTCCTCAGTGATCTGCCTTATAATCTTGCCCCCTGTGCCGATAATCTCTCGTATTTTGTCCACGGGCACCTTTAACTGATGCACCTTGGGAGCAGTATCCTTCAATTCGCCGCGATGCTCACCGATGGATTTACTCATTTCGCCCAAAATATGATTGCGGCCTTCATGCGCTTGTGCCAGGGCGTCCCGCATGATCGCTTCAGTTATGCCAGCGATCTTGATATCCATTTGCAGCGAGGTGACGCCCATCTCAGTGCCAGCCACTTTAAAATCCATATCGCCCAGGTGATCTTCATCCCCTAGGATATCCGAGAGAATGGCGTACTTGTCACCCTCCAGAATCAGTCCCATGGCAATGCCCGCCACAGCCGCTTTCAAGGGCACACCCGCATCCATCAAAGACAAAGATGATCCACAGACAGAGGCCATCGAGGAGGAACCATTAGACTCCGTGATTTCCGAGACGATGCGGATGGTATAGGGGAAATCGTCCTTGTTAGGCATCACCGCATGCATGGCCCTCCAGGCCAGCTTGCCATGACCGATTTCGCGCCGCCCGGTAAACCCGAAGCGGCCTGCTTCACCCACGGAATAAGGTGGAAAGTTGTAATGCAGCATAAAATGCTGCCGATATGAGCCAGACAGCGCGTCCATGATTTGCTCGTCATCCCCGGTACCCAAGGTGGTGACTACGAGGGCTTGAGTCTCGCCTCTGGTAAACAGAGCGGCGCCATGGGCGCGGGGCAGAACGCCCACCTGGCATTCGATTTGGCGCACGGTGCGGGTATCCCTGCCGTCAATCCGGATTCCGTTCTCCAGGATTTGACCACGAACGATATCTTTTTCCAATTTTTTCACCATGTCACCGACCGCACCGACATCAGGGTCCTCGGCTAAAGTCTCTAACACCTTGCTCTTAGCGACCGCTAGCATGCTTGCGCGTGTCTGCTTCACGGGCTCTGCGTATGCCGTACGAAGATCTTTGCCAATCAAATCCTCAACCTTGATCTTGATCTTGGAATTATCTTCAGGCGGTTCAAGGTCCCAGGGTTCCTTAGCGGCCACTTCAGCCAGTTCAATAATGGCCTGAATAACCGGTTGCATTTGCTCGTGGGCGAAAATAACGGCGCCCAACATGACATCCTCAGACAGTTGATTGGCTTCCGATTCCACCATCATGACCGCGTCTGCCGTGCCCGCGACCACCATGTCCAGATCGCTCGATTCCAACTCGTCGAGCCGCGGATTTAGAACGTACTCGCCGTTGATGTAGCCTACCCGTGCGGCCGCGATGGGCCCCATAAATGGTATGCCGGATATGGTTAGCGCAGCCGATGCGCCGATCAAAGCCGGAACATCTGGGTCGTTCTCCAGATCATGGCTTGTCGTGGTGCAGATAATCTGGGTTTCGTTGCGGAAGCCATCGACGAACAGGGGTCGGATCGGCCGGTCAATCAGGCGCGAGGTCAATGTTTCTTTTTCAGACGGTCGGCCTTCGCGCTTAAAAAAGCCGCCGGGGATCTTGCCAGCAGCATAGGTCTTTTCCACATAGTGTACGGTAAGAGGAAAAAAATCGATGCCTGCGCGAGTTTCTCGCGCGGCGACGGCAGTGCAGAGCACGGATGTGTCTTCATAACTGACCATGACGGCGCCATCGGATTGGCGAGCAATGTGGCCAGTTTCCAGGACCAACTTACGCCCACCCCACATCAATTCCTTACGATGAATTTCAAACATTTGGTTCTCTCTTTCTCCTTAGCCATGCCAGCCTATTAGTTATATCGATTGTCCAGGACCTTTTCTGAACGCGCATGGCCATGCTTACCTTCAGTTCTATTTTTGCCATAATTCTTTTTAGATTATGACTCTCGTCAAATTCGAAACATACGCGTCAGTTCCGCGCGGCCCGAAAGGTTGCGCAGACGCTCATTCTTGACAAGCCTATATCAGCCTGAGGTACTAATTAACGGCGCAGGCCCAACCGCTTGATCAGGGCATCGTAGCGAGCATGATCATTGCGCATCAGATAGTCCAACAACCGACGCCGACGGCTAACCATTTTCAACAATCCGCGGCGGGAATGGTTGTCTTTCTTGTGCTCCTTGAAATGTTCGGTCAAGGTAAGGATACGTGAGGTCAAAATCGCGACCTGCACTTCTGGTGATCCTGTGTCGTTTTCTGATTGCTTAAATTCGCCGATTAATTCGGTCTTTCGTTCAGCCGTAATCGACATCAAATTCTCCTATTCCAAACAAATTCCTACAAATTGAAAACGCGAACTGGGCGAACTTCCCCAGCCCAGATTTTGGCCAGTGCCACCGGCCTGCCGTCGGCCGTTGCATAAATGGTGCCCTCAACGCTATGCGGAACCCGGATGGCCTGTCCAAAACGTAGACGGTCGGCCTCTGGGCCAGTCACAGGCACCGCCGGGATGTCGGCCAGCGCAGCCTCGACCGGCAAAAGCAGATCGTCGAGCGCCCCCTTATGACCCATGTCTTCAAGTTTAGCCAGCGAAAATGCAACCGATTCGTCAAACGGTCCAACGCGAGCCCGCCGCAGTTGGCTGACATGACCCAGGCAGCCCAAATATCGGCCCAGATCCCTTGCTACGCCACGTACATAGGCACCTTTGCCGCAAACCATTTCCAAAACCGCATGGTCTGTGTCAGGACATGCAAGTAGGGTCAGTTTATCAATCATGATTAGCCGTGCCTTCAGCTTGGGCACATCGCCACTTCTTGCCAGGTCATAGGCCCGGGTGCCACCAACCTTGATGGCGGAGTACGTGGGGGGCACCTGGTCGGTCAAGCCAGTGAATAAGGGTAGGGTGTCTTTAATTTGGTCAGGCGTCGGCCGATTCTGGCTTTCGCCCACTATCTGACCCTCGGCGTCGTCGGTATCGCGCTCCTCCCCCCAATGGATTGTGAAACGGTAGGCCTTTTTTCCGTCCATGGCAGCAAAGACCACCTTTGTCGCCTCGCCCATGGCGATAGGCAGAATACCCGTAGCCATGGGATCAAGTGTGCCGGCATGGCCGGCCTTGGCCGCGTTAAAAATTCCGCGTATCTTGCCCACGGCCTGAGCGGAAGTCATGCCAAAGGGCTTGTCTAAGACAAACCAGCCGTGTACCGGTCTACCGCGCCGTTTACGTCCCATTATCTCCGCCCTTGGATGCCGCCGTCAAATCAGGTGCGACATCGTTGCGCCGCAGCAGTTGCTGAATATGGTCGGCGTTGTCAAAGCTGTCATCGATGCAGAATTTTAGCCGAGGCGAATACTTAAGGTGCACGCGGCGCGCCACCTGACCACCGACCCAGCGACCTACTTTGTTTAGTGCAGCTAAGACTTCGTCTGCATCCTGCCCTCCCAGGGGCATGATATAGCAGGTGGCCTGACGGAGGTCCGGGCTCATGGCTACCTCAGTGACCGTTATGGCGACGCCAGCCAAGGCCTCATGATGAATCTCTTCACGAGTCAAAACCTCCACTACAACATGGCGGATCAATTCTCCGGCGCGCAGTTGCCGTTGCGACGGCACACGCACACCGCGGCGGGAATTTGGACTACCCGAGTTTCGATGACTAGCCATTATGCAGCGTCCAATAACAAGAGTGGTGGCCACGCAGATTGAAACAATCCCAGGCTGTCATTTCCTCCAAAGCGGAAATTCTTGTTGATACCAGTGAGCATTATATCCTCGATCAACGGCATCGCCATTACAAACCCAGTTTGGATCGACCAATTCGGCAGGGACGATAATTTGAACCTAAAAATAGTAAAGGTTATGCCTCTTACAGTGAGCGCTGGACTTCCTCAATCTCGAAAAACTCGAGCTGATCGCCGGATTGAATATCTTGATAACCATCCAAGGAAACGCCGCATTCGTTTCCCTCTCGGACTTCGCTGGCATCATCCTTGAAACGCTTCAAAGACTTCATGCTGCCGGTATGGATCACCACGCTGTCCCGCAGCAATCGAACCTTCGCCTTGCGGCGTGCAATTCCGCTATTGATGCGGCAACCGGCGATCATGCCTTGTTTTGAAATATTAAAAACTTCCAATACCTCCGCGTCGCCGATGAGTGTTTCCTTGATCTCTGGATCCAACAAGCCGCTCATCGCCATTTTCAAATCATCCACTAATTCATAGATGATTGAATAATAGCGAATTTCGATGTTTTCCTGGCGCGCCTTTTCTTTGGCCTGAGGATTGGCTCTAACATTAAACCCTATAACTACTGCGTTCGAAGCACGAGCCAAGTCGATATCCGACTCGGTGATCCCGCCAACACCAGCGTGCAATACTTCGGCCTTGACTTCATCATTGCCCAGGCTATCTGCGGCGGCGGTGATCGCTTCCAGCGAGCCGCGGACATCAGCCTTAAACAGTAATGGAAATTCTTTTCCATCGCTGGTCTTCAGATTGAAGAACATTTCCTCTAACGTGCCGCGAGTGCCGGCCGTGGCCCGTCGCTCTCGCTCCTGCCGTTGACGGTAATCTGAGATTTCGCGGGCACGTGCCTCGGATTCCACAATGTTGAACTCGTCACCGGCATCAGGCGCACCGTTTAGACCTAGGACTTCCACAGGCACAGATGGCATCGCCTCATCAACGTTGTTGCCATGGCTATCCAACAACGCGCGCACCTTACCCGATTGAGAGCCCGCGACAAAAATATCCCCAATCCGTAACGTGCCGCGCTGTACTAGTACTGTGGCTACAGCGCCTCGGCCCCGATCCAATTTAGCTTCAACCACGACGCCTTCGGCCGACCGGTTAGGATTTGACCGTAACTCGAGCAGTTCGGCCTGCAACAGTATAACCTCTTCCAGGCCGTCTAGATTGTGTTTCTGGATCGCAGAAACTTCTACCACTTGCACATCGCCCCCCATCTCTTCCGGGATGACTTCGTACTGCAGTAGTTCCTGTTTCACTTTATCGGGATTGGCATCGGACAGGTCCATCTTGTTAATGGCCACGATCAACGGTACGTTCGCGGCCTTGGCATGGTTGATAGCCTCGACGGTTTGTGGCATGACCCCATCATCCGCCGCGACCACCAAAACCACTAAATCAGTGACCCTGGCCCCCCGCGCGCGCATAGCAGTAAAGGCCGCGTGGCCCGGCGTATCGATAAACGTAATTTTGCTACCTGTGGGCGTTGTCACCTGGTAGGCACCAATATGTTGAGTAATGCCGCCAGCTTCCCCTTCCGCCACATCCGATTCACGGATAGCGTCCAGCAGGGACGTCTTACCATGATCAACATGGCCCATCACGGTAACCACTGGCGCCCGGGATTGAAGATCACCTTCACTATCGATATCGCCCTTCAAGCCAATTTCAACGTCTGCTTCGGCAACACGGCGCAATTTGTGTCCAAACTCAGCGACCACCAGTTCCGCCGTATCCGCGTCAATGGATTGATTGACCGTAGCCATTACCCCCAGGCCCATGAGCGAACGAACCACGTCAACCCCACGTTCGGCCATACGGTTGGCAAGCTCCTGAACAGAGATCATTTCAGGCACAACCACTTCCCGAACAATCTTGGTTTGGTTTTCAGCGTTCTCTGCGGCCAATTTCTTGCGCCGTTCGCGTTCCCGCCGGATAGAGGTCAAGCTGCGCACCCGATCCTCTCGATCCGTCAGGGCTTCGGTAACTGTGATACGACCAGCCCGACGTCGCGGTTCGGCTCGGGTTCGTGGCTGTTGTTTTGGTTTTTCGTCAGTGCGCCTCTCGGCTCGACGTTGGCCGGCAACGGAGCTTCCCGAAGTTGACCTCTTTCCTCCCAGGTCGCCTTGAGCGGCGGCTTCCACCGCGACTTTAGCTTCCTTCTCCGCCAGCTTTCGGGCGGCCTCTTCCTCTGCCTTGCGCCGCGACTCTTCTTCGGTCTTTTTCCGCTCTTCCTCTTCGCGACGTCGAGTGTCGGCCGCCTCTCGTTCCGATGCTAGCCGCGTGGCCTCCTCAACCTGGCGGCGAGCATTTTCTTCTGCACGAGCCCGGGCTGCTTGATCAGCAGCCTGGGCATTGTCAAGGGCCTTAGCCCGAGCCGATTTTTCCTCTGTTGAAAGGGTCTTTAAGACGTGTCGCGCGCGGCCGCCGGCAACCTCCGCCGTGGCCAGTGAATCTGCTGACGAGGGCAGGATCGGCCTGCTATCAACAACGGGTTCACTTCCCACGGTCTGATTTGGGACTACGTTGCGGGAGATACCTGCCACATCCCCGGCCGCCTGATTTGCGCGCGCTAGCGCGCGCCGGCGTCGCACTTCGACTTGAACAGTTTTCCTGCCGCCGCCCATTCCGCCTCGTGCAGGAGAGCCGCCACTCTCCCCGGGCTTGCGTAGACTTAGGGGCTCGCCACTGCCCAAACTTAGGGTTTTTTTCTTACCCGTATCACTCACGTCGCCTTGTCCCATCTCGTTACAAGCAGTCGTCAACCACGGCAATCAACGTCCGATTTTCAATCCGGACATCTCTTCATCGCGGAATTTCCTCAACTGGCGGGATTCGTTCAAAAATCGATCCGCCAAACCATCTTTCCGCAAAACAGCGTGTACCACATTTTCACGGCCCATTGCCAAACTCAATTCAGCAACCGTGAAAAGATCCACGACGTTCCGGTCGGGGTAACCTGATGCATTGACCCGATCTGGATCTCCGCTTAGCAGCTTTTTCCGGCCATTTTCTGCCCCATCGGCAGCCGTTATAGCAATTGCAGTAAAGTCTTTTCGGAGGATAGCACGCACCTTTTCAGATCCCAGTGTCAGTTGTCCTGCCCGCTTTCCCAAGCCCAGCAAATCTAAGCAGCGCCGCACCATAACTCTTTCTACTAGGTCAGCCATGTCGTCGGGTACCATCACAGGCCTTTTCGCCGCACGGGAAAAAAGACGTTTTGTCACGGCCTGGTTCACCAGATTTCGTCGGCAGCCGACCCAGATGCCACGTCCTGGTAGTTCGCGGCCCAAATCGGGGCATAACAGGTCTCCCGGTCCGACGACAAACCGCACCATGCCATCCGACGGCGTTGTATCGCCTGTGGCGATACAACGCCTTAAGGGGCTTCGGCCCTGCCCCATTAATGGTGTGTTGAGGACTGCGTTCATTTGACCACTGTTAGTCATATTTCACTGAATCAATCGTTTCAACTTCACCAGAGGTCACCTCGTTCCGCTCTTCATTTTCGAACCAGTGCGCCCGGGCGGCCATGATCATCGCAGCGGCTTTTTCCTCGTCCAGTTCGAATTCGCGCAGAATTCCTTCTTCTGGGTCCGTCAGTTCATCCGTCGCCAGCTCGGCAAAATCATCCAGTTCCTTGATGCCCTGTTGACCAAGGACAACAAGCATTCCGGGTGTCAGGCCTTCCATAACAGCCAGCTCCTCGGTCACACCCAATTCGGTTCGTTGCTGATCGAACTCCGCGTCCCGGGCATCAAGATATTCGCTAGCCCGCTGTTGTAACGCCGCCGCGAGTTCCTGATCAAATCCTTCCAGGGTCGCCAGCTCGTCTTCGTCGACATAAGCAACCTCCTCGACTGAGCGAAAGCCTTCTGTGGCCAAAAGCTGAGCCATCATTTCGTCAATTACCAAGGCGTCCATAAACAATTCACTGCGCTGGCGCAGCTCTTCCTGGCGACGTTCTGATTCCTCTTCTTCTGTCAGAATATCAATTTCCCAACCGGTCAACTGTGAGGCTAAACGCACATTTTGCCCACGGCGACCGATGGCCAGACTCAGCATTTCATCTGGCACCACTACCTCGAACTTCTGGGCCTCCTCATCCATAACAACCTTGACCACCTCGGCCGGGGCTAGACCCTTAACCAGGAAGGTGGCTGGATCAGGTATCCATTGAATAATGTCAATCTTCTCACCTTGTAGTTCGTTCACAACTGCCTGCACTCGGCTACCTCGCATACCCACACATGCGCCCACAGGGTCAATGCTGCTGTCGTTGGAGACTACGGCAATCTTTGCACGGCTACCGGGATCGCGGGCCACTGCCTTGATCTCGATAATACCGTCGTAAATTTCGGGCACTTCCTGAGTGAATAGTTTGGCCATGAACTGCGGATGGGTGCGGGACAGAAAAATTTGCGGACCGCGCAGCTCGGAACGCACATCGTAAACATATGCGCGGATTCGGTCACCCTGGCGCAGGCTTTCACGAGGTAGAGCCTCGTCCCGGCGTACGATGGCCTCGGCTCGGCCCAGATCAACCAAGACGTTACCATATTCTACCCGTTTGACGACACCGTTTACCACTTCACCGATGCGGTCCTTGTATTCCTCGTATTGCCGTTCCCGTTCCGCTTCGCGCACCTTCTGGACGATTACCTGCTTGGCAGTCTGAGTGGCTATGCGACCGAAATCAATTGGTGGTAGGGCTTCGGATATGAGGTCGCCAATGCGGGCATCGGGATTGCGACCTAGGGCCTCCTGCAAAGGAATTTCCGCGGCAGGGTTCTCCACGATTTCAACCACTTCCAACAGACGATGCAGACTAATATTTCCGGTTTTACGGTCGATCTCAGCCCGGATCTCGTTTTCCATACCGTATTTAGATCGTGCCGCCTTTTGAATAGCCTCTTCCATGGCCTCGACTACGATTTCTGCATCAATCGCCTTTTCCCGCGCTACCGCATCGGCGATTTGCAAGAGTTCCAGGCGATTAGCGCCTACGACTGTTTGTACTTCTGCCATCAACTTTTTCTCTTCTTTAAAGTGTCTCGGATCACATCATCAGTCAGCACCAATTCGGCGCGGGCGACCTTCTTAAAAGGAATAGTTAATTCCTTCTCGCTGTTGTTTCTGTTGGTCACAGATAAGACGACATGGTCTTCATCTACTCCCAGTAGCTTACCGACAAATCGACGCTGGCCATTTTGCGGTTCGGCAGTCTCTATGCGCACCTGATTACCAGAGAAACGGGCAAAATCCTCTGATCGCATCAGCGGGCGTTCGACGCCCGGAGAACTTACCTCTAGCGAATAAGCCGTTGAGATGGGGTCTTCGACGTCCAAAATAGCGGATATAGCCCGGCTTAGATCGGCGCAGTGGTCCACGTTCATTGCACTATTGTCCTTGGGTTCCGCCATGATCTGCAGCGTCAGCTTGCGCGCCTCACCCATCAGAGCAAGCCGCACCAGGCGGAAACCCATAGCCTCCACCGATGGGCCGATCAGCCGCTCGACCTCGCCTAATTGTCCGTCAAGTTGATTATTCGCTGCCAACACCAAAAACTCTCGCAAACAAACGTCTGAAAATTCTGAAACAAAGTCCATAAACATAAAAGGCGGGCTGCTGGCCCACCTTTTTTTGTCGCCCCGCTGGTCGCCAGGCTATTTATTACGTGCCTGTATATTGCCATAAGGCTTTCAACGCAAGATTTAAGACGGGTCACGAACGCAGCGCTGGAAGGTCAGGAATACAGGCGGACGACCCTTATCGATTCCTTTTCTTTCGTAACGGGTGGACGGCCAGTTGTCCGGGCGAATCCTCCAGTCACCAGGTCGCCGCGCTAGCCATTGGAATTCCGCAGCA
The DNA here is from genome assembly GCA_964507245.1 of uncultured Rhodospirillaceae bacterium. Classification (GTDB taxonomy): domain Bacteria; phylum Pseudomonadota; class Alphaproteobacteria. The sequence goes on along the minus strand of CAZDQC010000023.1, from coordinate 18,181 downwards.
GTTGTCATGTGATCTAGCATCCATCGGCAGTAGTCCATATTGTCGGTTGCCATGCGCCATTGGGCCCCGTCCCCCAGCACGCGAGCTATTTCGGCAATATTTTTTGGTATGATAAAGCGGCGTTTTTTATGACGGCGTTTTGGCCAGGGGTCGGGGAACAGCAAAAACACGGCCCCAATACTGGCGCATTTCAAATTGTCTAACAACAAACTAGCGTCGTCCATGACAATACGAATATTGTCCAGGCCCTGTTGGTCAATATCCGTCAACAGACGGGCTACACCGTTCATGAAGGGTTCGCAGCCGATAAAGCCGGTTTGTGGATTGGACTTGGCCAAGGCTGCCAAATGCTCGCCAGCGCCAAAGCCTATTTCCAGCCAAACTGATTGGATGTGTCTATTGAACAGCAATCTGGGATCAATAGATTGGGAGGCAAACTTATCAGGCTCAATCTGCAGCTGAGGGAGAAGACGTTCCAGTGTGGCCCGCCGGCCCGGGCGCAAGGGCTTGCCACGTCGACGGCCGAAAAGGTTACTAGCAAATGATTTAGCCAAGAAGCGGCTTCAACTCTTGAACCAAATCCAGCCGCTCCCAACTGAAATGGCCGTTTTCGGTCGGCTCTTGACCGAAATGACCATAGGCTGCCGTCGGCCCGTAAATGGCACGGTTCAACTTCAGCATATTACGTATACCCCGGGGGCTTAGATCTACGTTCTTAGATAGAAAATCGACTAAGGCATTCTCGTCACAACGGCCCGTGCCATAGGTATCAACATAAATGGATAAAGGCTTGGCCACACCAATTGCATAAGACAATTGGATGCAACACCGGTCCGCCAGTCCAGCCCCGACAATGTTCTTCGCCAGGTATCGGGAGGCGTAGGCTGCGCTACGGTCCACCTTAGTTGGGTCCTTGCCCGAAAATGCGCCGCCGCCGTGGGGCGCCGCGCCGCCATACGTATCGACTATTATTTTACGGCCTGTTAGGCCCGCATCGCCATCAGGGCCGCCAATCACAAACCGGCCTGTGGGGTTAACATAAAATTCGTCATCTTCACACATCCAGCCGTCCGGTAGCACATCCAGCACATACTTCCGCACAAGCTCGCGGACCTCCCGCTGATCTGAGTCCTCGGAATGCTGGGTAGACACTACCACCGATGTGGCGCCAATCGGCTTACCTTCCATGTATTTCAAAGTCACCTGGCTTTTTGAGTCCGGGCCGAATTGAGGCGTCTTTCCAGCGCGGCGATCTTCCGCCATGTTACGCAAAATCGCATGAGAATAATGTATTGGGGCTGGCATAAGAACGTCAGTTTCATTACAGGCGTAACCGAACATAATGCCCTGATCTCCGGCGCCAATGTCTTTGTTCCCAGAGGCATCGACTCCTTGCGCAATATCAACAGACTGAGGGTGTAAATGCACCTGAACTTCGGCGTTCTTCCAGTGAAAACCGTCCTGTTCGTAACCGATACCCCGCACTGTATCCCGCGCCGCCTGTTCCATAGCCTCCTTGTCATTGGCGACCTTGGCCGGGCCGCGTACTTCGCCGGCCAAAACAATTAGGTTCGTGGTGGTAAGTGTTTCGCATGCCACCCGTGCGTCATCGGGATCGACGGCCAGAAACATGTCCACGATCGCGTCCGAAATCTGGTCGCAAACCTTATCGGGATGCCCTTCGGAAACTGATTCAGAAGTAAAAAGATAATTGCCACTTGACACAGGGCACCTCCAGCTAGTTCGAAAAAGACCTCACAAAGACGGAGATACCGCCGCTTCCGGGCGTTTCTTACAGGCTTTTTGGCCAGGGTCAAGTGACGACCGCATTATTTAACTGTTGCAAAACAATTGCTCTCGCCAAGCCAACGCGAACCGATATGACGATCAATACTTGATTTTGGAGACCTGGACGACGACTGCTACGACTAGATTAAATAACCGTTTGCAGCGATTTTCTTGTAGTAAGCGCGGGCCCGTTCTAAGGTTTACCTCTTTACTAAGCCGTCCCGATCGAATTTCGCCTGTTGGGCTTCGGCAAAACCCAGCTGGCCACAGAATTACTCCCCATTTAAAATTACTGTCAGCTGCCGCAAAGCTTGATCATATTTTTCTATTTAGCATTACCAAAAATTTGCATAAGCATGTACGTGAAAAAATTTAGGGGCGCCGATATGATTCAAAGTTCTTATTTTTAAAAACATCGTTATTTAAATATAAATTAAAAATTAATGAAAATATTAATATCAATATTAAACCACCGAATATGAAGTCGCCAAACCGAGAATAAGGTGTTTTTGGCAATTCCAAAGGTAAAGGACTATCAATTACACCGCTAGTGGATAATGGTAATTGTACAAGTACACGGCCGTAGGGATCGATGATTGCTGAGATTCCGGTATTTGCCGCGCGAACCACAGGTAAACCAAACTCCACAGCGCGAATGCGAGCGATATCTAGGTGCTGCCGGGGTCCGAAACTATCGCCGAACCAGGCGTCATTGGTAACGTTCAGTAACCATTTTGGTTCCGGTTCCCCCTTCCTCGGCAATATTTCTCGAGGGAAAATGATTTCGTAGCAGATCAAGGGGCGAAATGCTGGCAAGTTTGCCAACTTGACCACACGCACGTTTTTTCCAGGAGTGAAATCAACGGCGCTATCAACCAATTTTTCCAGGCCCAACGTAGCCAGCACAGAACGCAATGGCAGATACTCACCAAACGGCACCAAGTGCGCTTTATCGTAGATTGGCCGGATGTCGCCATTGGAAGACAGCGATACAATGGCGTTGCGCAGCTGTACTTGGCCTTGAAACGCCGTGCCGTGGCGTGGTGTACCGGTAATCAGTACTGCGCCTTTCGGCAGGCTGCCAGCGACGGAATTTCTTCGCACCGGGTCCCGAGCGAGAAAAAATGGCATTGCCGTTTCTGGCCAGATCAGGTGGCTGAAACTTGGCTGTTGCCCCCGGTCATTTGGGCTATGACTCAACCGTAAATAGGTGGCTAGATGGCGGTCACGCAGTTCTGGACGCCATTTATCCTTTTGCGGGATGCCTGCCTGGACCAGACGCAAACGGACGTCCGGATGCATCATGCCATTACCCTCCGGCATCCGTCCTAACGATACGAACAAAATAATCCCAATCGCAGCAAATCCCGACAAATTAGCAAGCGTTGCCGGACCTCGTCGTCCCGACGAAGCGGTGAGCAGCGTGGCCGGTGCGGCCGATGCAAAAACGGCAAACAGGCCCAGGCTCGATGCTCCCAGATACGCCGCCGCCTGAAGGCTGTGGGTAGCAGCCGCCCAAACGTGTCCGGACAACAGCCAGGGAAAACCGGTCAATATCGAACCGCGCAACCATTCCGTCAGACCCCAAAACAGTGCGAAAGCAAAAAGCCGAGACAATCCAGGCTTCGACAATTGTCGGGTTGCACCGGCCGCTAAGGCGGAAAACAATGCCAATCCTGCCGACAGGGCAGAAACAGCGAACGGCATCATCCAGGCAAATTTTTCAGCATCGACCAGAAAGGCTTGGCCGACCCAATGCAATCCCACCAAAAAATATGCTAGGCCAAAAACCCACCCAAGGAAAAATGCACCCCGCCATCCCTTTGCCGTATTCAGCAACCACAATAACCCGCTGTACGCTGGGATCATCAAAGGCCAAAGATACAAGGGCGCTAATGTTAGCGCCGCAGCCGTACCGCACAACGCGGCTGCTACCACACGCAGGCCGCGTGTCGTAATTAACATTTTTTCGGTGGCTGCATTACCGGTAATCGCTACGAAACGCCGTCGCCTCGGGCTAACGTTCCACCTTCCTCTTCCGCCAGCCCGCCACTGGTATGGATCAGCAATCGCTTCACCCGCCGCAAATCAGCATCGACAATTTCAAACTGGATGCCGCCGGGATGATTAATCTTTTCTCCCACCCGAGGTACTCGGCCAAGCATAGCAAAAATTAGGCCACCCAGGGTCTCGATGTCTTCATCCACCTCATCCGGCAGAAGGTCTATAGCCAAAATTTTTTCCAGATCCTCAATTTCCGCTCGACCATCGGCGTCGATAACGCCATCAGCCCGCTCTTGCAACAACGGCCCTTCATCCCTGTCATGTTCGTCTTCGATTTCTCCGACAATTTCCTCCACAATGTCTTCAATAGTCACCAAACCATCGGTGCCGCCATATTCGTCCACCACCACAGCCATATGAATGCGAGTGGACCGCATACGGGCCAACAGATCCAGGATCGGCATTGATGGTGGCACCACCAGAATTTCACGCAGGATGCGGGCTAGCGAAAGTTCGTCATCCCGGCCCCAATGGTCGACCACATCCTTAATATGAACGAAGCCCGCGATGTCATCTAGGGTTTCACGAAAAACGGGCAGGCGGGAATGGTGCGCTTCGCGGAATGTGCTGATCACGATTGCAGGCGCAGCGCCCGCCTCCAAAGCTACTATATCGGTACGGGGCACCATCACATCATCCACTTCCAGTTCGCCAAAACTGATGATATTCATCAGCATTTCCCTTTGTTCTGGGTTCAAGCTGTTGGGTGTGGCTTCGTGTTCGTCGATGACCTCTTCAATACTTTCCCGCAGATCAGCATCACCACCGCCTCGCAGAAGACCTAACAGCCAGCTGAGAAATCCGCCGCCGTCGTTACGCTGGCCGCCTTGGTTTTGTGACTCGGACTTCTCATTCATGTCAGATCCAACGAGCGCAACTTGTTGGTGATACTTAGATTGGCCGAATTTTCGTAGGGGTCGGCGATACCAAATCCGGCTAGGATCGATACTTCCTTCGCTTCCATTTCCGCCGCTTCATCTTCTCCGATATGGTCATGGCCCAACAAATGTAGAGTACCATGAACTAGTAGGTGACAATAATGATCATGCATGCACTTACCTTGTTGTTGCGCCTCCTCGAGCAAAACGCCGTGCGCTAGAACGATGTCGCCTAGCAACAGCAGTCCTGCGTGGTGAGAAGCATCCGGATCTTGGCCGGCGAAGGATAGCACGTTCGTAGGTTTGTCCTGCAGCCGGTGGTTGCGGTTCAAGGTTCGCATTTCGATGTTGTCAGTCAAGGTGACGCCAACCTCGACTATATCGCATTCCAGATCTGCCTGGGCCAAAGTTAACTTCACGACTCTTTTGCCTGTCGCGACCGCGTCAGGCAGATTTGTCAACCACGCCCGGCAAGGGGTGGATACGATTATGTCCATCTGCATCAGAGTTCATGCCGTTGGTTACCTGGTCATCGGAATATGATCCATTGGGGTTCGCCATAGGCGGATAATCAACCCGGTTATGAAAGACGCCCAGTGTCAGCGTTCGGGTAAAGGTCGCCTCAATTTCCGCCAAATTCTTTAGGGTAAGATTACAATCATCTAGCTCGCCCTGACTGACACGCATTTCGATTACCTGCCGAACCCGTTGGCCCACCTTGGCCGCGGTTGGTTCCTTCAGCGCGCGGGTAGCAGCCTCGATGGAATCTGCCAACAACAGAATTCCCGTCTCACGGCGCTGGGGCCGTGGACCCGGATAACGAAAATCTTCCTCTGGCCCATTGTACCCCTGCGCTTGGGCCTTTTCGTAGAATACCCGTAACAGGGTTGTGCCCTGGTGTTGCGCAATACCTTCCAGGATTAGGCGGCCCAGCTTCGCCTTGCGCGCCATTGCCAGGCCGTCGAGAATATGGTGAAGGATAACGCGGGCCGAAACATCGGGCGCCAAACGCTCGTGAATATTGTTGCTGCCTCGCTGGTTTTCCATAAAATAAGCTGGCCGCTGCAACTTGCCAATATCATGATACAGGGCCATGACCCTACACATCAGTCCATTGGCCCCTATCGCCTCAGCCCCTGCCTCGGCCAAATTCGCAACCATGGTGGAATGATAATATGTGCCCGGCGCCTCCAGCGCCAATTTCTTCAGCAGCGGATTATCAGCCGAGGCTAGCTCCAACAACCGGGTATCGGTTGTCTCATCAAACAGCCATTCAAATGCCGGCAACAGACCTAATGTAGCGATGCCTACCAGCAGTCCCGAAACTGTCGCTCCCAATAACAGCGGCAAATGTTCGCTTGTCACAGCATGACCCGCTAAGGTGACTATGACAGGAACCACAGCAGCCTGGGCCAAGGCGACGACCACGCCGATGCGCAGCAAATCGATCCGTCTGCGACTGTGCCGGGCGGCTATGCCCGCCACCAAGATACCCACGACGTGAGTGGTGACCAGCCAGATATCCCCATTGACCCGATAGGAAATTAACAGAGCCAGCGCCACACCCACCAGTAACGATGTTCGTGCATTAACCAAAAGGGTCACCAGCACTGTCGCCAGGGATAGAGGTATAAAATAGGCGGCTGTGTCAGCATTGAAACCTATTCCCTCGGCAAGTCCCTGACCGGCATAAAACATAGAGACGGCTATTACGGTTGTTGTAGCCATTATAGCCAAGGTCAAGTAGAACGACTTGCGGTCGAAGCTAAAAGGTATCCGGACACGGCCGAGGAATACCGCACCCAGTATTAGAAAGCCGCCCAGAAAACCTGCCATTGCGATAAATTCGTGCCATATCGGTCGGCCGCTCGCGTGTTCATTCAAAATGCCAATACGCCGCCAGGCAGTGGCCGTAACTCGATCACCGCGCCGAATAAGAACCTCGCCCGCCTTTATACGGAGGAAAACCAGTTCAACCCCCGCCACGGCTTCTTGCTGGCGATTTATTGTGGCCAATTGATTGGGCATTAAATTCGGCCGCGCCAGTTCCTGAGCGGTTTCTAAAATCCAACTTCGAATAATCCGTGCCTCGCCATAAGGGGCATCACCGGCCCGCGCCGTCATCAGGCGGCGCAGTTGCCGCAGATCAATAATATCGGCTGAATTGTCGCGTTGGATCCCCAGCTTCAAACCCAGGTCCCAAATTTCTAGGCCCCGACCAACGGGCAACGTGCTGCGATCTGCTATCACGCGTCGGTCCAAACCCATGTTAAGGAAAAAATTTATGGCAAGCGCTGCATCGGTGGGGTCGACCAGCCCCTCGATTAAGGCAAATACGCCGGCGTTCACTGCTACGCCAAGTTCTTTCTGAAATGCCTGCCGACGTTCAGTGGGCGTCAGGCTGCTGTCCTGTTGCATTTTTTCCATCTTGGCCAAGGCAAGAAAGACCCGGTCACCCAAACTGAAGTAAAGATCGGAATCGTAGTCAAAAATCTCCAACACGGCAGCCTTTGCTTTATCCCGGTTGGCCTTGGTGGCAGCCTGGTCCTCCACCAGGACGTCACGTCCGGCCCGGATCGTGCCATGAGCCACGGTATCCACTGCTGGCTGCGGCACCTTGCCACCGCCCGGCTGGATCAACAACGCGGTCATGGCCAGGACGAAACACAGCACCACCGCAAGGTCGGTTATAGGGTGCCAACCGTGCCAACGGCTATCAGCTAACGAGACCCTAGCGGCCTGGGCCAAGGCCTCCCGCGTCTCGGCTAAACCTCCCGGGCCCATGGGAGGGGCGGCAAATGGTATCGTGGGGCCGTTGTTATTGTCCTCCATCACGCCGTTCCGCCAGATGAATTCTGACCATGTCGGTCGTAAGCCTGGACAATTGTGGACACCAGAGGGTGACGCACTACATCTTCGGGTCCGAACTGGATCATCTGGATATCGTTCAAGCCCTCCAAGATTTCCATTGCATCAATTAAGCCCGATTTCGTGCCGATGGGTAAATCTACCTGGCTGGGATCGCCGGTTACGACCATGCGGCTGTTTTCGCCCATACGGGTCAAAAACATTTTCATCTGCATGGGGGTTGTATTTTGTGCTTCATCCAAAATTATACAGGCGTTGGATAAGGTCCTGCCACGCATGTAAGCCAGAGGTGCCACTTCGATATCGCCAGCATCCCGCCGGCGAAGCACCCGCTCTCCCGGCATCATGTCATATAGCGCGTCGTACATGGGACGCATGTAGGGATCGACCTTCTCCTCCAAGGCGCCGGGCAAAAAGCCCAGACGCTCACCGGCCTCTACGGCTGGGCGAGTAAGAATGATGCGCTCCACCGCCTCTTCCAGCAACATAGAGACAGCGATAGCCACCGCCAGATATGTCTTACCAGTACCGGCAGGTCCCAAGCCGAATACCATATCGTGCCGAAGCATGGCCTCAACATAAGCTGCCTGGGTCGGAGAATGTGGGGTGATCACCTTCTTCTGCGTATTGATTAAAGTATCCTCAGATCTGGTCGCATGGTGCCGCGACCGTTTCCCCCTTTTCGTCTTTCTGGCGGGGACGCTTGAATTTGGCTTAGCTATCGGCTGCGACTCGGCCATTCGTACGGCACCGTCCACGTCTGCTGCGCTAATCTCCAATCCATTCTTCAGACGTTGATACAGATCGGCGAGTGCGGCACGGGCAACTTTGGCCGCGTCAGCATCGCCAAAAATAGCGACCCGATTGCCACGAGGGATAAAAGACAGACCAAGACGTTGCTCGATACGGGCCAAGTGACGATCATAGGAGCCAAACAAGGGCGCCAACAACCGCGTGTCATCGAAATCAATCACCAGCACGGGCTCGCTACTATGGGTAGCGAAATTCAAGACACTTGCCCCAATGGAGTGGGTGCGTTTTCCTCGTTGCGCGTATACAAATGGCCTGCAAGGCTGTTAGCGTGGGCGGCGTCGATCGTCACGTCTACTATTTTCCCCAACAAATTGCTTGAACTGTCAATGTGCACAGCCTGCATGAAGGGGCTACGCCCCACCAGCTGGCCCGGTCGTCGGCCGACGCGATCCAACAATATTGGCAGATGTCTACCAACCATATCCTGATTAAAAGTCTTTTTCTGAAAGTCCAAAAGTTCCTGTAATCGCAGCAGCCGGTCAGCACATACATCATCAGGGACTTGACTTTCCATTAGTGCAGCCGGCGTGCCCGGACGTGGACTGTATTTAAAAGAATAAGCCTGCGCAAAGGTTACACAGCGCACAAAATCCATAGTGGCCTCAAAATCTTCGTCCGTTTCGCCCGGGAATCCTACGATAAAATCGCTGGACAGCGCGATATCCGGCCTGAAATCTCGAAGGCGCGCGACAATCGCAAGATAATCGGCGGAGGTGTAGCCGCGGTTCATGGCCGCTAGTATGGAATCAGAGCCAGATTGCGCAGGCAAATGAAGATACGGCATTAGTTTATCACAGCTGCCATGGGTCTGGAGCAGCTGGTCATCCATATCACGGGGGTGAGATGTTGTGTAGCGAATTCGCTGCAATCCATCAATGTTCGCCGTTTGCTCAATCAATTCCGCCAATTCCCAGGTGCCGCCAGAGGGCGCATTCCCGTGATAGGCATTCACATTTTGGCCCAAAAGTGTTACTTCTCGGACACCGCCATCCACCAGTTGCCGGCACTCTGTCAAAATCGACTCCCCGGGGCGGGAATATTCGACGCCCCGTGTGTAGGGCACAACACAGAAAGCGCAGAACTTGTCGCAACCTTCTTGAATGGTCAAAAATGCGGTGCGATCGGTTGACGGCGCTTTCAATTTAACACTTGGTAGGTGATCAAATTTTGCCGCCGCCGGGAATTCTACGTCCAGAATGCCTGCGCCCCACTCACGATTAATCGTCGCCTGTTCGGCCCGCGCAATCATCTCGGGTAACCGGTGATAGGTCTGCGGACCGAACACGATATCTAGAAAAGGCGCGCGGGCCAGCATCTCAGTCCCCTCCGCCTGAGCCACACAGCCGGCTACGGCAAGGATAGGGCCTCCCCTATCTGGGTCATTTGCTGTCCGACATAGCTTCATTCGTCGCAGCCTACCCAGTTCTGAATATACTTTTTCCGCAGCCTTTTCGCGGATATGGCAGGTATTGAGAATAATCATATCCGCATCTTCCGGGCAATCCACGGTGGTATAGCCTAGCGGTGCCAGGACATCAGCCATGCGATCTGAGTCATAGATATTCATCTGGCACCCAAAGGTGCGGATAAAAAGATTCCTAGTCAATGTTGATTCGGGACAAAAAACGCCCAACCCATTGGCCAACAGCACTGACGGAGCAGCCCCGACATTGGCGCCAGGCAAATAAACAATCAGCTCCAAAGCACCTGCAATTGCTGTCGCTTTGTCGCGCGCGGCCGACATCCGAACGCTGGCGATACTGGTTCATTCCCTTATCGCGCTCCACATTTAATTCAGGAAAAACACTATCAATCCGAGGCAAATAGTCAATAAATCAGAGGGTCGTCAACCTTTCCTTTTCATATCGGACAAACATCACGTTCGAAACGGATAGCATGTTGGTACACGGCATGGCGGCCCGGTCAAATAGGTTCGTTATGGAAGCTACCCCTACCTAATTAGTTTTATCTGGTTCGTCCGACAGGGGGAGGCCATAAAGTTCCATACGGTGACCTACTAGGCGAAAGCCCAATTTAGCAGCAATTTTTACCTGCAAGTCCTCTAACTCAGTGTTTTGGAATTCAATCACCTTCCCATTCGAGGTATCGATCAAGTGATCATGATGGTCCTGTGCCGCCATCTCGTACCGGGAGCGGCCTTCGCCGAATTCAAGACGTTGCAGAATTCCAACACCTTCAAATATGCGAAGGGTCCGATAAATCGTCGCAATGGAAATTTTGGGGTCCATCGCTACGCTGCGATGATAGATTTCCTGGGCATCGGGATGATCGTCGGCCTCAGATAGAACTCGGGCGACGACCCGGCGTTGGTCGGTCATCCGTAGCCCTTGTTCAGTGCAAAGACGCTCTATCCGCCCAGCCTTTAACATTTTACTCCCAAGAAGTAACTGTCCGGGTAATAAAGACGCGATTTAACCGAAATTAAACGGGGCTGCGTCGACTGCGTGACGTGCCAAGTCCAATCTTCTTTGCCAGATCTCGCCGCTGTTCGGCGTAATTAGGCGCTACCATGGGATAATCCGAAGCAAGGCCCCAACGCTCCCGATATTGATCCGGTGTCATGTCATAGGCTGATTTCAAATGCCGTTTTAGCATTTTTAATTTTTTACCATCCTCAAGACAGATTATGTGGTCTGGTGTGATAGATTTGCGTATTGGCACCGCAGGCTGCGGTTTTTCAGCTTCTGGCGTCTTTTCTTTTCCAAGTTCCGACAATGTCTCGTACACTTCTCGGATTAATTGCGGCAATTCACTAACCGGCACACCGTTGTTAGAAACGTGCGAAGCAACTATATCAGCAGTCAACGTCAATAGTTCGCTAAGGTCAGCTCCTTGTTCAGCCATGTAAACGGCTCCCCTCAAAAAAACTTTGTGTTTTTAGAAATACACGAATGACAATAGGTAAACTATACTCTAAGATTTTTTCTATTATTTTGCAATGAGAAAATAAATCTTCCATAAATATAACTTGAGTATTTAGATTTTGGAAATGAAACCAGAGGATACACAGCATTTTTTGGATATTTCGGACCAAATCTGCCCTATGACATTTGTCCGTACCAAGTTATTGATTGAAATAATGTTATTGGGAGAGCGTGCAACAGTGCGATTACAGGGTCGCGAACCACTACAGAATGTTCCCCGCTCTGTCCACGAACATGGTCACAAGATTATATCGCTGACGCCTGAATGCGCACACAATCCTGATGGGCCACACCATTTGGTGTTCGAAAAATCGTGATATCAGTATTATTTAGGTAAGAAGAAGGCGCATAATTAAACCATCCGTTTTAGAAACAAACCGATCAACATAGTAATTTTTGCGTCGGCCCACAATTTCGTACCCGAGCGATTGATAAAGGTGAATTGCTGATTCATTCGTCTCCGCTACTTCCAGGAATAATTTCTGCGCGCTCATTTTCCTGGACCGCGCTTCCGCCGCACACATAAGTTTTGCGCCAAACCCCCGGTCCTGGCTATTCGGCGCCACGCCGACGGAAATAATTTCACCCTCCTCCCCCGCGACGCGGGCCAAGACAAACCCCGCCGGATCGGCGATGTCCAGTATAACCTTGGCAAAGGCCCCTTGCAGGGCCAACAATTTCGCAAATTTTGAGGTTCCCCACCCTGTTTGAAAACATTGGCTATGCAATCGTGACAATAGGGCACAGCCCAAGGCGTTATAGGAAACATCTTCGACGGTCATGATAACTTTAAATTCAACGCCTTTATCCCTGTGGGTAGTTTTGCATCAGGCACCCGCAGGTACAGAGGCGATGGCGGTTGCCGACTGGCCCGGCCCCACCAATGTTTGGATGCAGTCGCCAGAATTGATGCGTCTGGCTGGCAAATATCGCGGATAATCTGCCAATCAGGCAAAGCCGACTGAAGAATCTCGGCGCCGGAACCTACGATCAGGCCAGAATGATTGGGGTTTGGCACAATACGAGGATTGGCTGCGTCGATGACCGGCAACGTCACGGCCTTGCCCAAAGCGTCAAAGGCTTGCATGTATAACTGGCCCCGCCTAGCGTCTATAGCCGCAATAATTCCTGCACTCTTGTCGTTATTTCGGGGGACCGCCGCACGCGCCAGCAGCTCTAAAGTGCTGACGCCAATGAGTGAGACGTCGTGAACCTGGGCCAGAGCCTGTGCTGCTGCCAAGCCCGTTCGGACACCCGTAAAAGTCCCCGGTCCAATCGTGACAGCAATCGATTCTAGATCCTCATATGAGATTTTAGCATGATGCCGCACCCGCTCAATCATGGGTAGCAATTGTTCCGCGTGGCCACGCTGCATGGACATGAATGCATTCGCCAAAAGGCGGCCCTCATGGCTGATCGCCGCTGAACAAGCTCCTAGCGTAGTGTCAAAAGCCAATATCATCATTATTTTCAAACACGTGAGACATACGGCTAGATGTTTTCCGCCGCCTCGTCAAATTCTAGGCGTGGCTTCCAGAGTGGGGGGCGACCGGATCACCATACCCCGGGTTCCAAAGGCAGTATGTGCCAAAGGTGTTGTCGTTTACAATTTTGCTCATTGTTATCTCTCAATACCACCTAGCCTAGACCGCACAAATTGAAGGGCCAAAAGAGCTAGGCCTATTGGCCAAATACTTCAAACACATCTATCATACGCATCGTGACTTGTATGCGAGGAAATTTTAATCACTCTCGGGAACAGGCCCAACGCTACGGCGCGCCGAGGTGTGGATGGATGGCCCTACTACTTTATTTCTGTTGGCTAACCTGCTCGCCCACTGCCCTGGCGGGCGACTTGATTTCTTCTGCCGTGGTTTTCATGTATCACCGCTTTGGCGAAAGCAGCTATCCATCCACCAATATCCGAATGGAGCAGTTCAAAGCTCATTTGGACGAAATCCGGGGCGGTGGCTACGAGGTCATGCCTCTGGCTGAAATTATAGCTGCTTTCCGGCGCAAGGAACCATTGCCCGATAGGGCAATTGCCTTGAGCGTCGATGACGCCTTTTTGTCTGTCCACGACAAGGCGTGGCCATTGCTAAATAAAGCTGGATTACCCTTCACCCTATTCGTTGCTACAGATGCCATCGACGCCAAGCGGCCAAATTATATGTCCTGGGAACAGCTGCGGGCCTTGGCGGCAGCGGGAGTGACCATCGGCAGTCAGACTGGCAGTCATCCTCACCTACCGGCAGTGACGCAGGCCAGACTCGACGAAGAATTTGCGCGTTCCAATGCGCGATTCCGTGCCGAGTTGGGATTCGCGCCGGATTTGCTTGCTTATCCCTATGGCGAATTCGGCAGCCGGGAAAAACAAGCCGCGCGGGCAGGCGGCTTTATTGCCGCTTTTGGACAGCATTCCGGCGTTGCCCATAGCGGTGAGGATATATTTGGTTTGCCGCGGTTTGCCATGAATGAAAGTTTCGGTAGCGTGGAACGTTTTCGCCTGGCCGGCAACGGTCTACCGCTACCGGTCTCCGACGTATTACCCGCTGATACGGTCATTCGGGCCAATAATCCCCCAAATTTTGGCTTTACCGTCGCCGATGGCATCGACGGCCTGAATATCTTGTCCTGTTTCGCCTCCAATATGTCTGGTGCAGCGCGAATTGAGCGCCTGGGCTCCCGCCGTTTCGAAGTCCGGCTAGAGCAGCCGTTCGCCGCCGGGCGCGGACGAATTAATTGCACCCTCCGGGCCAACGGCAACCGTTGGCGTTGGTTCGGGAGACAATTTTTTATCCCCACACCTTGATCTTTCAGATACAGAATCAAGATAAAATAAAGGGTGAACTTACGAGGGCTGTCTGGCCCTGGCGTCCAACATCAGACGCACATCGTCGAACTCGTCCAGCCGGTTGCGCCTTATAATTATGCGAATTGTTTTAATATAATTCTGACCACGTTCGGAATACCTATCTAAGGTACCCGTCAAGGCATATCCATCCAGGGGCAAACCGCCTTTACGGAAAGAGGCACGTTTCTCGCGGAACTTTTCGTAAGCCAAATGGGTGTTCAAATTCCAGACATAGGCCCGCACGGATCTATATAGGGTATTGAAGGCCTTGACCTCATGGCGTTGTCCCTGTTCTCTACGCAGAGGCACTAAACCTGTCCCCTCCCGGAAAGTGCGTTGGCCAAACACTGCATTACCAATGCGCGCAAATCGCGACGTTCCCCAACCTGATTCTTCGGCGCCCTGGGCCAGGGCCAGGGATGCGGGCACCACATCCACGCGTTGGCGTAATTCGGCGAGATCCGCTTCGGGCACTTCATACTCCGCAGCCAGACGCGCCAAAAAAGCCCGTTCCGCTGGTGTTATGTCGTCAGCCGCAGAATTTTCCTGACCTCGCTGTATTAAATTCAGCATGCGTTGCCTTTCCAGCCGCACTTCGGAATTAGCACGCAAGACAAGCGGCAAAACGGTCTTAATGAAAATATCCTTGCGCAACCGAGGGGAATTCAGCGACGTCAGACCCGCTGGAAATTGGTTCAAATATACCGGCGGCACAGCCGCCTTGCCGCCGCGCAGTTCCGCCAAAGATAAATCAAGTAGTTCCTGCTGGCCGGACCGGCGTTGGGACGGCCAGTCTAGTTTCAGGCTAGGCACACTCATCAGTGTCGCCAATTGTAACGAGGTGGGGTTCAGATCAGCCCTCAGATCCTGCCCCCCCACAGCCTTATTTAGCAATTGCGCGTTAATATTTGAGGTAACCGTCTCGGCCTTGGTATGGGGCAAGTATCCTGTCGCCAAAGCCGTACATATTGCAATCGCGGCAGCCAATATCCCACCTAATTGAATTCTCAATCCAAAAATTTTCATCTTGAACGCCAAATCTGGATTGACGACACGTCATCAACCTTCCCACACCCATTCCCCGGCAGTGGTCTCTCGACCATACCCGGTTTCTTATTAGTGACCGGCAACTCAATACCGGTTCATAGTACTGTTCGTTTCGGGGAATATTACGCCAAAACGTTCTTCTTGTTTACGGCTTGTTACCGAACTGTTTCCTAATTTTATTCCCTGCTGACTATTTATTATATACGTAATATTGTAGTTCATTACGATATCTTAAGTCTCCAGCCACAGTAAAACCCGATCGAGCCGTTTCAAAAAAATTTTTGGTTCTGTTAAGCATCTGGCGCAAAACCTAAATGCTCACACTGAGCCATCTCTCTGATGAGTTGCCGTCTATTGTGGCTAGCGTCCTCGTATCTTTGTTGTGGTATCTACCGGAAAGCAAAAAACGAATCAACCCAAGCCTCAATCTACTATTCCGTTTGAAGTCCAAGGGAGACCTGAACAAATACTGTCAAACGATTTTCCGCTCCATCCACTTGCAAAAGCTAATCAAGTTCTCGTCCCTGCCCACGGCACCCACGGCCTGCACGCCTACGGGCAAGCCGTGGGTGCCCAAATGACCGGGCAGATTTATGCAGGGGTTGCCCAGCAGGGTCCAAATGCGATTGTGGATCGGATCGCCCGTGCTCTGAAGCCCCTCGGGCGCTTCTCCCGGAGCGCTGGGGCATAGCAGAACGTCCACGCCCTGAAAAATTTCCCCCAAGGCAACCCGTCCTTTGGTGGCAGCTGTAAGGGCAGCTTGGTAATTCTTGAATTCCACAGAAAGCCCTTGTTCAATCAAGTCTACCACATGGTAACTAAGTCGACCACGGAACTGGTTGTACTCGAAGGATAGATCACGGGCGGCGTTTTGGGCTATGACAATTTTTTGCCAGGACACCAAATCAGCAAACTCTGTTGGCAAATTTAAATCACACACCTTTGCTCCGGCAGCTTCCAGGCTCTGCGCCGCATTCAAAACAGCCGCCTGACTGTCCGGGTCAGCCTGTTCCCACTCATGGGTGCGGCAGAGACCGATACGGGGCTGTCTGGCTTCGACCCCAATAGGTGCGCCGATCAACGCCGCACGCATGAGATCTATGTCGGCAACTTCCCGACAGAACCAGCCCAGGGTGTCCAGATCGTGAGCTAATGCCTTGACCCCATACATGGGCAATGCGCCATACGTTGCCTTATACCCCACAACGCCGCAATAAGATGCAGGGCGTATCACCGAGCCGGCGGTTTGCGTGCCGAACGCCAGAGGCACCATGAAATCCGCCACAGCCGCCGCGGAACCTGACGACGATCCGCCGGGCGTGTGGTTTGGATTATGCGGGTTGGTAGTATTTCCTGGCTCAAAATAGGCAAACTCAGTAGTCACCGTCTTACCTAAGGGTATGCCCCCTGCCGCCCTTGCGAGGGAAACACAGGCCGCATCATGGGTCGTTTGGTTGTTTGGGTACGCGGCACTGCCATACGTGGTAGACATATCAGCCGTATCGATAATGTCTTTGATGCCCAAGGGCAGCCCGTATAATGGTTCATTTTGGACCAGACTTTCATCGCTACGTTGATCCAAGGCCTTGGCAGTCGCTACCGCCCCTTCATCGTTCAAGTGGCGCCAAGCCTTGACTTCCCCATCCCGTGCGTCGATGCGGTCCAAACAGGCCGCCAGTAGATCAGAGGCTGAAAATTCGCCTCGTTCCATCGCAATGCGCGCTTGCGTGGCGCTTTGCTCATTAGCTGCCGTCATTTTGCTCCACCTTGCTATGAACGTGAATTCGCGAACCCGGAAGACATCAACCAACCGAACTCTACTCCTCTATGGCGTACTGATTTCATAATCAAAATGCCCTTCCATATCCATCAATTGGTAAATGGTTAGCGGATATGTATAGATCCGCTAAAAACTGGGGCCGCCTTATTATGGGCCAGCAGTACCTGCATTGTCTCCACTGTCAACCAGCCGTCCTCTTTCGGGGTGATCCGCTTCGCCCACTCGAACTCGGTCACCGGAACATCGATACCTAACAATAATCATGCGTCTTGATAGCTCACCGATACACCGAATTGAGGAAGCGCTTGGGCGACCACCGTGTCATTGCGTGTCTTTCTCCATTTCAAAAATCCGTTCTGGCAGATCGTTGCCGGCTATGGTCCGGCGTAGACCGCGAATGCCTAAGCCCCCGTCATAATTCAAGATGCTGCCCGTTGCCGGGACATTATCTTTCCGGGCGGCGAAAAATACGTAGGCAGCAGCATATTCTTCGGCCGTAGGCAGAGTGCCGATAGGTACTCTTTCTTTGGCCGAGGCCGAGAGATTGATGGCGGCGATCGATCGGTCTGCCATGCCCAATGATTCCGGGCCCCGAAGGTCCGTGTTGATGCCGCCGGGAGCGACCCCGTTTACCCTGACATAAGGTGCTAGTTCAAAGGCCAGTTGTCGCACAAGTCCAACGGCAGCATGTTTGCTTGCGGTGTAGAGTGGTCCGCCACCATCGGGATAGAAGCCGGCGTTAGAAATGGTAAAAATCATCGAACCACCAGTATTGACCAACGCTGACGTAGCCGCCTTCGCCAGAAGCAGATAACCTTTAACGTTCACATGAAAGATCTCGTCAAATGCTTGATCCAACTTATCGGGGGGGAGGTCTAGAAGGTCCGTGCCGAAATCCCAAATCCCGGCATTACCGATCGCGCAATCAAGCTTACCGAAGTTGTCAAGGCACATGGCCACCGCTCGGCAATTTTCAGCAAGCGATCGAACGTCGCCCACCGTTGTAACCACCCGGTCACCATGTGCTACCTCAGCTTGTGCTAGCCGCTCTTCTGAACGGTCGAGAATGGCGGCCCTGGCGCCTTCCTTGATGCATTGATCGACGATCGCACGTCCGAGACCACTGCCGCCACCAGTGACCAGT